>JADLGD010000161.1 GCA_020849495.1 Fluviicola sp. | reverse complement strand
GCTCATCAATTTTTAAAATCCCTTGAAGAAGACTATGAGGTTCAAATCATTACTCAAAACATTGATGATCTTCATGAGCGTGCTGGAAGTTCGAATGTGCTGCATCTTCATGGAAATATTCGTTTGGCTAAAAGTTCTGGTCCTCAATCTGAAAAAAAGTATTACCCTATTGAAGGTTGGGAATTACGTTCAGATCAATTCTGTATAGATGGATTCCCATTGAGACCACATGTAGTCTGGTTTGGAGAAGCAGTTCCAGAACTAGAAAATGCAGCAAGACTTGTTTCAGAAGCAGATATTCTTATCGTTATAGGTACTTCTCTAGCTGTTTATCCAGCTGCAAGCCTTGTGCACTTTGCTGATAAAGCTTTACTTAAAATTGTAGTGGATCCAAAAGCAGATGAACTAAACATCGCTACAGATTTTGTTCGCATCCCTACAAATGCGGTTGAAAGTATTAAATCATTGAAACAACTTTTAACTAATTAGAATTTTTGTTCAACATCACTTAATGTTGAATCATGATCCGTTTTGCTTGAAATACTTGTTTGTTGTTTTTAATGATCAATGTATACATTCCATTTTGAATTGTAGAAACATCAATTGTTGAAGTAGTATAATCATTCGTTTGAACAATTTCTCCCCATACATTGACAAATTGAACTTCCACTTCACCTTCTATAGCTTCCATTTCAATGTTTAGGTAATCTACAGCTGGATTTGGAAAAACAGTTACTTCTAAATCATCAAATGATGCTTCATTTAATGAAAGTGTTTCACAAACCTTTACATCGAATGAATCTATTGCAAGATTATTGATTTCAATAAAATACCTGAAATGTGAACATCCCGAGCAAAAAACATTCACTTGGGGTTTTAAAATGATCGTGTCATTAGCATAATTGATGTTTGAAAAAGCCAAGGTTGTGTAATCATTTCCACCAGGACTAATACAAGTTGATTCAAAATTTGGATCTGGATAAAAAATGACTTTCAATTGATCAACTAAACAAGTATCTCCTTGTAAAGTAAGTGCACGAAAACGTAAGGCTTCGTTCGTTAAACCAGTAAAATTTAATTGAACAGGTAGTTGCCATGAATTACCTGTTGATGATAATTGTATTGTATCTCCACTGTTGATGATGCCTAACTCTTGAAAAGACGGTAGGTCAACCCGCTTCATTTCTAAAATTTGAGCATTTGTCAAAAATAGAAAGGCAGTAAACAAGAATGATACAAGTGATTTCATGATTTAGTGATTAAAAAAGGGAGCTGATTTTCACCAACTCCCACTATTTTTTATGAAAATAATCAATTTTAGTGCTTGATAACTACTCGTTTTGTTTTAATCAACTTTCCTTTATCTAGAACCGTAACTAAGTAAACACCATTCTTGAAAGAAGATACATCTAATTTTTTTGTTGTTCCAACAGTTTCATCATAAACTACTTTACCTAATACATCTGTGATACGCAATTCAACGTTGCCTTCAATTCCAGTAGTGTTAATTGTCAATTGATTAGAAGCTGGATTAGGGAAAGCATTCATATCTAATTCCTCTTTCGCTTCATCTTCCAAAGCCAATGTTGAACAAACTTTTAAGTCGAATGAGTCAATTTCAACACCATCTAAACGAATAAAGTATCTGAATTGAGCACATGCGCCACAAGAAAAACTTCCTATAGGTTTAACTAGGACTGTGTCTCCAGCTGCAAAATTGATACCTGACATTGTTGGCGTTGTGTAATTTGCATTGTTTGGTGACCAACAACTACCTTGGAAACCTGGATCTGGGAATAAGAACCCACAAATTTGATCCATTACACAAGGATTTGTAGAAATTTCTTTCACTCTAAAGCTCACGTTTCCGCTAGCAACACCTGAAAATGTTAAACGAATTGGCATTTCAAACACATCACCAGCAGTGTTGTATTCTATTGTATCACCAGATCCAATAACACCCATTACAGTATAAGATGGCAATTCTATCTCTTCCATTAATACTGTTTGTGCAAAACTATAAGATGAGCTTGCAGCAAGAAGTAAAAGCGTAATTATTTTTTTCATATCGTTTCAAATTAATTGTGTCGTTGAACAAATATACTAAAAAACTAAAAGGATTTTTAGCGTTTTATTGCCCTTCGAAGGATAAGATTACAATTTTAATTCCATTTTTTTACGAATTCAAGCTCTTAAAGTGTTTGAATTAGCATTTTTTCTGTCAAATACTATTAAAACGCACAGTTTCAATCGGTTTTTTACAAAATTGTAGCTTTCCAATAATAGAATTCATTGCGCACAAAAGTTAGGATTACAAGAGTTAAATCAAACACCGTAGTTTAGCTCATCCAAATTCCTTTTATATTTGAAACTCGGCATGGTACTTGAAATGTAACTGCCAAAAAAACCAAAAACTATGAAAAAGATTGCATTTTTATTTCTGAGTCTTAGCCTTTCTTTGTTTACAATCGCACAAGAAGATGGCGTATTTGTTAAGAAAATCCCTTCAGTTAAGTTAGTTGACATGGATGGAAAACCTGTTAACACTGCTGAATTGGGTCTTAAAGGACCTGTAGTATTCTCCTTTTGGGCATTGTGGTGTTCACCATGTAAACGTGAGTTGAATACGATTCATGAGATGTACGAAACTTGGCAAGAAGAAACAGGTGTAACAGTTGTCGCTGTTTCAATTGATGATGAGAAAACAAAATCACAAGTTCCTGTTTATGTGGATGGAAAAGGATGGGAATACTTAGTATTGTTGGATCCTAACGGCGACTTTAAACGCGCAATGGGTGTCAACAACGTTCCTCACACTTTTTTAGTGGATACAAACGGAAATGTAGTGTATTCACACAACAGTTATGCTCCAGGTGATGAAGATAAACTGTACGAAGAAATTAAAAAATTAGCTGGAAAATAATTTTAGCATGAAAAATTGGATTTTAGGAATCTGCGCATTGTCCGGGTCGCTTACAGCACTCGGACAATCTATTTCTGCAGGAAGCATAACGGGAAATATGGAAGCAACATTTCAGTACCTCAATGCTGATTCGTTGATTGGAGCTACTCAACCTAGTGAAAAGGGATTGTTAAACTCCTACATGAACGTGTTTTACACCAATGGAAAATTCAAAGCTGGTACCAGAATTGAATCCTATTTGCCCCGTATTCAAGGTTATCCCAATCGTTTCGATGGAACAGGAATAGGTATGCGTTATGCAGGCTATGCCAACGATTACATAGACATTACTCTCGGAAATTTTTACGAACAATTTGGTTCTGGAATATCGTTTAGAGCTTATGAAGATCGTAATTTAGGTTACGACAATGCTATGGATGGTGTGCGTTTGATTCTTCGTCCAATTGAAGGTGTGCAAATCAAAGCTATTTATGGAAGACAACGCTACTCTTTTCAAGGTGGAAAAGTGATTGTTTCTGATGGTCTTACTAGAGGAATTGATGCACAATTGCGCTTGAATTCATTTTTTCACCGCATGGATTCTGTCGGATTAGACATAACATTGGGGGGATCTTTTGTAAGTAAGTACCAAGCTGACAACAACGAAGAATATATTTTACCAGAAAACGTAGGTTCGTATGGTGGAAGATTCGACATCCGTTTCAAGAAATTAACATTTAACGGCGAATACATTCACAAAGAAAATGATCCTTCAGCTGACAACGGATACATTTACAATTCAGGACACGCAGCACTAGCTAACTTAGGTTATTCTAAAAAAGGATTTGGGGTGATGCTCTCTGCAAAATCTGTAGATAACATGAGTTTACGTTCTGATAGAACAGCAGGATTACAAGATTTGTTCATTAACTATTTACCAGCAATGAACAAAACGCATACTTACAACTTGGTTGCTACTTTGTATCCATATGCCACTCAACCTTTAGGTGAAATCGCATATCAAGGTGAATTATTGTACAATATTCCAAAAGGAATACTAGGCAAATATGCTGTACCGATTAATGTTAATTATTCTGTAGCATACATGCCAAATCGATCTATGAATGGTATTGATATTACAGATTCTTCTCGAATTATGTATAAAACAAGTGCGTTCAATATGTCGGATAGCTTATTGTGGCAAGATTTCAATATCAATGCTACTTATAAATTCAATAAAAATCTATACGTAATTGGTTCTTACTACAATATTCGAATTAATAACGATGTTTCTAAAATTACTCCAGATGCACATGGTATCATTTCCACGCAAATTGGTGTTTTAGAATTGGGTTGGAAAATCAACAAAAAACACAATATCAGAGCTGAATTCCAAGGATTGTTCAATCAAAAAATCTATGAGAAAGATGCAGACGGTACTTTCAAACGAGTTGGTGATGACAAAGGAAACTGGGCTACTGGTGTTTTAGAGTACACCATTTCACCTAATTGGTTCTTTGGAATCATGGATCAATTCAACTATGGCAATAAAGATGCTGATTTGCGTTTACACTATGTAACGGTATCTGCAGGTTGGATCAAAGAATCAACACGTGTAACCATCAATTATGGTAAACAACGAGCAGGATTATTCTGTGTTGGTGGTGTATGTCGTTTTGTGCCAGCATCTAATGGATTAACACTTTCAGTTACGCACAGTTTCTAACATCTTAAATTGAAAAACATGAAAAAAATCATTCTTTTAAGTAGTATCGCAATGGTTGGTTTGCTCAATTCATGCGATAAAGTGACCAATGCTTATCCAAAAACAGGAGGAAACAGTGAATTGGATTGGAGCTTGTATCCCGATGGAGACTCCGCCTATTATGTATCTCAAGGACTTTGGCCAACATTTACTGCCAACACGAATACATTAAGAAATGTGATGATTGAAGATTTTACAGGTCATCGTTGCAACAGCTGTCCAAATGCTGCAAACTTATTGCATACCTTAGAAGATAACAATCCAGGACGTGTTTTTGGTGCAAGTGTTCATACAAGTCCGCTTGGTATTTCATCTTTTCAGCAAGAAACCGCAAGCTATCCATTGGTATTGTACAATGACATTGCACTTGAAATCGGTACTTATTTTGGAAATGTTGCTGGAACAAGTTTTTTAGGAAACCCTCATGGAACAGTTAACAGAACCTTGAATGGAACTGATAATACAGCTGGACCAGGTCAGTGGACAACTTTGACAAATAATGCTTTAGCATCGAATTTAAAAGTAAACATTCAAGCACAAGTCAATTATTTCCCTACAACTAGAGGTGTGTTTTTACATACAGAAGTAGATAAAATTGATAATACAATTTCAAATGATTTAGGAATTGTAGTTTACTTAATCGAAGATTCAATTGTGGGGCCTCAATTAATGCCAACATTAGTTACTGAACAAAACTATGTTCATCGTGATGTGTTAAGAGGATGTATTGATGGACAAGCTTTTGGTCGCACATTGAGTGCAAATTATTTAGGAACTAATGGTAAATACTATGTCAACTATTCGTATCCTTTGCCCACTCAATACAATTCAGACAATATGCATTTATTGATTTATGTCTATGACAAGGTCACCATGGAGATTTATCAAGTGATTGAAAAACATATTTAATGAGAAGCGGGCTGGTCCCGCTTTTTTTATGTCAATAACTCAAAATCGGTTTGTTGAAAACAAAAAAGGTTTTTTAATATTTTCTTTGATACGAAATCTAAAATGCTTTCGTTAAATTGGAATCTAATTTTAAAACCAAATACCATGTTTGAACTAACAAAGAATATTTTGGTGAAAGTGAGTTTTGATCCTCACTTGTTTCAAAAAGAATTGTCTAAAGCAATTCGATGGATGTCAAACACTGAAGAAGTTCAACGTTTAAGGGAATGGTGTATGAAAGAATTCGGGGCGAAATACCCGACGATTGTTAACAAAGCTTTCGCTACTGAAACTAACTAATCTCAGCGAAGGAAATTAAAAAAGCGGCTCAAATTGGGCCGCTTTTCGTTTATAAGTCATTATAGTTTCTAATTTTGAAAAAAAAATTCATGAAAAAAATCTTCCAACTCCTTATCGTACTGGTTTCATATACCTCTTTTTCTCAAAAAACGATTGATATCATAGAGCTTTATGGTAAACAAAAAATCAATACTCCTAATCATCATATAACACAAGAAGGGAATCTTTTATTAGTATTCAAAGACAAGAAAGTCATTTATAATTCAAGTGGAGAGAAAATTAAAGAATTCCCATTTGTAAGTGATTCGAAAGACTATTACATTAACTCAGAAGAAAACGCTTTCGGATACATCTCCGTCAATGATCTTTTCTATTCATTTAATAAAAATGTCTTAACTGTATTTAGCGATTATTCCAAAGAAAATAGTCCTATTAAAACTTTTGAAACTCCTGTTTTAGAAGGACTAATTGGTTCAAAATACAATCCTAGAGACAAAACAATTTCTCTTGGTAGTGGGATATATACAGGTTTGAAAGAAAGTGAATATGTAGGTATGACTAACGAAGATGAATTAGTAATTGCTTCTTCGTATATATCATGGTCAAAAAACAGTCACGGATCCGTAGTTGCTGATAAGGAAAAATATCATTCGTTTGTACGCATCCTTCGTTGTAGTCTTTCAACAGGAAAAGTTAGTGAAGAAATCATTCTAAAAGATGTGTTTAATATCAAAAGAAGTGACAACACAATTGTCATGCTTAAAATCATCTCATCAAAAAATAACTCACTAAAAATTGCTGCTATATCTGAAGGTAAAACAGCAACGCAAGGTTTTTCAGGTGAAATGATTGTTTATGATTATAATCTTGAATCTAAAGAAGTCAAATTATTGACAACAACACCATTAAAAGCGCCAAGCGATGCTGTTAATGTTTCGGCATTGATTACTAAAGAAGGTTTTGTGGCTTTTTATGATTTCTCAACTACAAAAAACAGAAAAGGTGAATTTTATAAGTTTGATACTAACTATTCAACTGATCTGATTGAATTTGATATCCCTAAAAACTGTACTGCTGGCATAACTGAATTTCGACTTTACATTGATAGAAAAGGTAAAGCGTTTATATATGCTGTATTTCCTGAAAGTGAACCGACGAATGCATTATTTACCTCCTTTGATTTGGAGGGTAACTACATTGAAAAACATTTCGATCAACTTACACCAATGCTATATATTGATCCAATTACAGAAGAAGAACTTATACTTGAATTTGAAGTAACTGATGAAAATCTGATTAAAGAAATGTGTGCACTAGTTGAAAATTCACCAAAATATTCTTTTGCAGCAAAAACAACAAATAATGTAGTGAAAAATGAAGATGGAACTTATTCACTGATAAAATTCTACAGAAATGAAGTCGCTCCACAAAAAATACTTGTCAAATTCATTCCTATCGGAGTAATCAATGAATAATCATTTTTAGAAATTAAAAAAGCGGCTCAAATTGGGCCGCTTTTCGTTTATAATTAATTTCTTATTATTCAAATTCTATCAATAATCCGCCTTTTTCAACTACATCTTGTGCAGCAATAGCAATGCGTTTTACCACTCCAATACCTTCCGCTTTCAATACGTTTTCCATTTTCATGGCTTCCAAAGTCAATAATGGATCTCCAACGTTTACTTCTTGTCCAACAGTAATAGCAATACTCACCACACGACCTGGCATTGGGGCTTTCAATTGTTTCAACTTGCGCACTTTTGGCTTATCCAATCCCATTGAAGCGATCAAATCATCTAACGGACCGCTTTTTTTGATGTCAAAAACACGGTGGTTCAACTTCAACGTCAGCATACCTTCTTCTTGGCGGTTTGCCATGACTTCGCCACGGAACTTTTTCCCTTTGTAAGTAATCGTGAAAAATTGTTGATTTTCCCATTTTAAATTCACACCATCCGTGTTGGTTGCAAATGGTTGATTATCGAGTTTCCAGCTGCTAGTTTCCATTCGTTTATTGTTTGCTTCAAAATTACAAACATTTGAACCATTTAGCCCATTTTTTCTAAATAAAAACAAGCAATTCCTTCATTTGTATTGGTATATTTAACGGAAATTTCAAACAATCAAAGAAATATAAACTGTACATGAAAAAAAGCTATTTGTTTCTGGCACTTCTAGCAATAGGTTGTCGACCAATAACTACAAACGAAGATACTCCCATTTCAGGTTCACAATCTGAAGAAGTCATAATGGAAGGAGACATCAAAGAATCAGAAGAAGAAACGTATGAATACCGCGCTACTGAAACTGTCTCCACCGATTTAATCAACACAAAATTGGAAGTGTCATTTGATTGGACACAAGCTCGTTTAATGGGTAAAGAAACCTTGACAGCAAAACCCCATTTTTATGCAAGTGATAGTTTGATTTTAGATGCTAAAGGAATGGAAATTAAAAGCGTGAGTATGAATGGTGCAAATCGTCCATTTACTTATGCTGATGATTATCTGAGAATCAAATTGGATAAAACCTACACGAGAACCGAAACTTATACTGTCGTTATCGATTACATTTCGAAACCAAATGAACGCACCACTGGAGGTTCGGCAGCTATTACTAGCGATAAAGGCCTCTATTTTATCAATCCTACTGGAGCAGAAGGCAATAAAATGCCACAAATTTGGACACAAGGTGAAACAGAAGCTAGTTCTGTATGGTTTCCAACAATCGATGCACCTAATGTCAAAACAAAACAGGAAATCTATATCACTGTAGACAATAAATACACGACGCTTTCGAATGGTAAATTGGTGAGTTCAACCAAAAATGCCAACGGAACAAGAACCGATTATTGGAAACAAGAATTACCACATTCTCCTTATTTATTCATGATGAGTGTAGGTGAATTTAAAATGGTAAAAGACAGTTACAAACGTGCAGATGGTTCAATGATGGAAGTGAACTATTATGTTGAACCAGAATGGGAACCGTATGCTAAATCCATTTTTGGTGAAACGCCTAACATGATTGCTCATTTCTCTAAATTATTAGGTGTTGAATATCCATGGGATAAGTATTCTCAAATCGTTGTTCGTGATTATGTTTCTGGTGCAATGGAAAATACTGGAGCTGTTATTTTTGGCGATTATGCTTATAAAAATGATCGCGAATTGTTGGATGCAAATGATCAATCAACAATTGCACATGAGTTATTTCACCACTGGTTTGGAGATTTGGTAACCTGTGAATCTTGGTCGAATCTTTCACTGAATGAATCGTTTGCTAATTATTCGCAATACTTGTGGGATGAGCACAAATTTGGAGTAGATGAAGCCGATTATCAAGCAATTGGTGAAGCTGATGGTTATTATGCTTCAGCTCAACAAAGTGGTTACCATGATTTGATTTGGTTCGAATATCCAGATAAAGAAGCGATGTTTGATGGTCATTCTTACAACAAAGGAGGACGCATTTTGCACATGTTGAGAAACTATATCGGTGATGAAGCTTTCTTTACTGCATTGCAAAACTATTTAATAACGAATGCATACAAACCAGCAGAATTTACGCAATTACGTGTGGCTTTTGAAGAGGTTTGTGGTGAAGATTTAAACTGGTTCTTCAACCAATGGTACTTGGATAAAGGACATCCAACTTTGAAAGTAGATTACACCATGAATGATGGTGGTAAAACCATCAGTGTATTGGTAGAACAAAAACAGACTGAGGAATTCCGTGTGTTTAAATTACCAGTTGACATCACCATTTTTGATGATCGTGGTGCAACAACACAACGTGTTTGGATTGATGAAACTGCTGAATCATTGGATTTTGAAGTGGTTGGAACAGTGAAAAATGTCATATTCGATAGCAAGGCGATGTTGTTGGCAAAAATCAATGAAACAAAAGATGCTTCTTGGTACATTCACCAATATTACAATGGACCAAAACGTTATTTACACCGCAAACAAGCACTTCAATTTGGCTTGAAAAACAAAACAGCTGAAGCGGATCAGTTGATTATCGATGCTTTGGCCGATCCGTTCTGGGAAATTCGCTCCAATGCCATTGAAAAAGTATCTCGCCTTTCTGCTGAAAATAAAACGAAAGCTTTAGAGATTGTGAAAGGAATGGCTGTGAACGACCCGAATTCGACAGTAAGAACAAGTGCCATTACTTTGCTTGCAACTCAACTTTCATCTACTGATGCAAGTGCATTATTGGAAGAACGTGTGAAAACTGACCGTTCCTACACAGTGGTGACAACGGCTTTGAACAACCTAAGTAAAATAGATGTTTCAAAAGCGATGGCATTGGCAAAACCATTGGAAGCTGAAAAATCTTCTAAAATGCTAAGTGGAATTGCAGCATTGTATGCTAAAAACGGAAAAGCAGAAAATTATTCATTCTATGAAAATGCTTTTAAATCTTCTTATTTACAAGGTTTTGATCGCATCGGTGCATTGAATGCTTTCACGTTCTTTTTATCAAATCAAGACGTTAGTTTACAACAAAAAGCTTTACCTATCTTTGAAAACGATGCGGTAAATGGCGGTATGTATGCGAAAATGTTCATCCCTCAATACATTCAGTATTTGAAAAACTCATTGAATACGAAAATTGAAAGCTATAAAGCGGATGAGGATAAAGCTAAAAATGCAGGTAATGCCAATGGAGCAGATATGGCTCGCGGCAAACGCATAGAAGCTGAAGCACTTCAAGCTGAATACGATAAGTTACTGAAAAAAATTGAAAGTCTATAATTTGAAAGCCTCGTGAAAACGGGGCTTTTTTATTAGAAAAATGCTCTTACTTCCATTCCTCCTGCATGAATGGTTTTCGCCCCTTCGCTTTGTCTGCCGTTGTATTGAATCGAAATTTGTAGGTTCTTTGAAAGTGTACGTTGATAGCCCAATGACCAAACAAAGTTTTTTCCAGGTTTCAATGCTTCTAACAATTCAAATCCAAGTGGTGTATTCGGATCGCCATTGAATTGCATTTGGATGTAATTGAACTGTCCTTGTAAACTCCCTTTTTGAGTTTGGTTGAACTTTGCTGTAATTCCTACATCTTGAATTCTAGCTGTTTCACCACCAAAATCAATAGCATTTTTCTTAGTTGAAAAACGACCATCGATACTGAAACGCAATGATGTTGTAGGTTGAAAAACCAAGGAGTTTTTCGTTTGCCAATAATTCAATTTGAAATTTCTTCCGGTGGTATAATCCACAAATGAATTTTTGGTTCCTCTTTCGTAATTCGCCAAAATACTCCATTCCTTTTTGATATTTACCCTACCGTTCAACTCATGCGATTCATTGGTGCGTCCATCAAATCCTGTAGCTAACTGTACTTTTGAGGTGACTTGCTGATAGGAATAATCACAGCCAAAAACAGCACTCGTTCGGTTAAAGTAGAAACTGTGTTTTTGATTGGAAGAAGTACTAATCAACGAACTGTCTTCCACTCTTGTAACGAAAGGGTTGTAAGAATTAAATCCGTCAAAATTGGCCGTTTTACGTTGGATCCGAAAGCGCGATTGTGTAGAAAAACGACTCAGAAATGCTTTGACTCCTTTGGAAGAACTCCAAATGCGTTCTGGGCGGATTGCTAAGGTTTGATTGTATTCGTTTGAATAGGTTTTCGTGTACTCATTGGAAGGTGTAAATACACGTATATAGGATGCCTGATCTGCATAAGCGGCTATTTCAAATTCATTCAAATCTTTGATGTTGTCGCCGTTGTAATCAATCCACGTATATACACCTTGTCCATCGTTTACTTTGATGTAAATAAACGTGCGTTTTTGTTCTAAACCAGCCCCAACTTCGTAGAAAGTAGTCAAGTTAATGGCATTTTTCCACAATTTCAATTCATGATCAATTCGTCCATTCGTGCTGTTTTCTGGTTTTTGGGTCATCAATACCGTATCTTTTATTTCCAATACTCTGTAATTTGCCACCACCAATAATCGTTGGTTTTTCCAGTCTTTCTTGAGCCATTCACCGCTAATGGTTCGTGCTTTTGCGACTTGTTTCAAACGCGTACTATCTGAAAGTCCATCAACACGTTCCCGATAAGTCAAGCGCAATTCGCCGCTCGTTGTATCACCATAAGCTACGTATCCTTGGTAATCAAAAAAGGAATAGGAACGCTTTGTCAACAACGAATCCCCTTGTACAAATTTGTTTTGCTCTTGATCATCTTTGTAACCTATTTTAAATTTATTGAACTGCTTAGAGATGTCAACTCTGTGACGGAAAAAGGTGTTCGAATTTTGCGCGTTTGAATTTAAAAAACTAGCATCTCCAATGATTTGAAACCCATTTTGTCGCCAATTTGCTTGCGCCATTGTTCTCAGTCCATCAAAATCATCTCCGAATTTAAATTGCTGTCCACTCACATTAAAATTACCAAACTTACGATGCTGTAATCCTGTAGAAAGCATTGAATAGACCTGATTTCCGGAGTAGTTTTGATCTCTCACGTTCCAATCTCTATCAAATTCCACCAAGCGGTATTGTTCGATGGGTTTGAAGTATGGATCCAACATTTCAACTTCAAACTTGCTTTTCCATTCCCAATTTTTCACGCTATCTTTTCCAAAAGGTTGTGTGTATTCAATTTTAGAACGCATCGAATAGCCCACGTCATCAAAACGATCTAGTGAGGAAAAAGTATTCAAATCGTAACCACTCCTACCAAGTTCGGCGGTGAAAGTCCATTTTTCTTTCAAACGATAAGTGGCACCAGCTGTAAACAATTGCTGTTTTTTGGGAGTAATCAATACACTCACAGGAGCGTAATCTCCGACTGAATTGCCACCAATGGGTTGCACCCAACGATAGACTTTTCCAAGTGCCGTGAATTTATCAAAAACATAATCACCACCACCTACTCCAACATACGAAAAATTGACTTTGTAAACGGCAAGTGCTGGATTCACAGAGGCAACTAATACGCTGTCAAACCCAAGTGAATCAACCAATTGGTACATCACCAAGTTTTCTGAAAATCCTGTTGAATCGATTACTACTGTGCGTGCCAACTCAATACTGTCGCCAATTTGCGACATGAGCAATTTTTGGTCGTCTGTTAAGTTTTGTTGCAGGGGTTGATTTTTTGCATCTTGTTCCGAATAGGCATTGATCCACCAATCAAAGTTCTTGGAGGTGGCACTTGTTGAAAATTGAAACAAGGAACGCGCATAGTTTTGATCCGAATACTGGAATTCAACCACAATTCGAACATCTTTGGTGATGAGATTGCGGGCAGTAAAGCGCAATTCGGAAGTGTTGTAATCGATGATGTAATCGTTTTCTTGACCACGTGTAAGCAAACGTCCATCTATATATACACGTTCTGTTCCGGATAAAACGATGATAAACGGTTCGTTCTCGTTTCCTCTTAAACGATAGGGCCCTTGATTTCCTTCGATTCCTTGAATGATTTGTCGGTTAAATTTCCCTTTCGATAAAGCACCACTGACTTGTGTTTTCAAGGTGCGATTTTTCTCTTTTAGCCAATAATATTCTCCTGTAAGTCCTTGTCCTCGCTTCTTGTAGGTCATGAAATAGCCATCGGGTTTACTGAGCCAAAAATCTCCGGCTATCAATTTAAAACGGTCATTGAACAATTGGATGAACACTTGATCGAACTCTTGCAATTTGTTCGTATTTCCTTCGGGTTGAATGGGTAAATTATCATCTGTGATTGATGCCAAGACTTGTAAATTGGGCGCTACATACCCTGACAATTCGAGGTTCAACGATGAATTCACGGAAAGATCTTGTCGGTTTCCAAAAGCAATTCCACGGGAAATACTACCCGATTTTTTCAATCCACTTACGCCCATTAATTCCAGCGGATCACTGGTTGGAGTAATCAAAAAGTCTTCTCGATTTCCTTTGTTTTGATTGTAAATAAACGAGGTGTCTCTAACAAACAAGGGCTTCGAAAAATTGGATGTCAAAACCCGAAAGAAGAAATGAAGGGAATCACCACACTCCTTTTTCAAGGTGAAACGGGCGTTTGTATAATCAATGGAATAATCTGTAAATGACAATGTTTGTTGTCCGCATCTTACCTGAAACGAGCTTGGTAAAATGGAAAGGGAATCTAAAGTAATGGTCTGGTTGGTAGAAGGAATCGACTTCACACGCAGCGTACTTTTCTGAGACCAAGCCAAAGAACTTGTCAGAAAGAAGAACAACAGACATAAAAAGTAACCATTCCGCATCATGCTAAGGTAAGAACGATTAACTTAAGTTGAAAGTATGTGCTTAATAGGAATAAAAAATCCCGTTCCTTGAATTACTTCTAGAAACGGGATTTAATAGGTGTATTATTAATTAAAACGGCACAATT
The DNA here is from genome assembly GCA_020849495.1 of Fluviicola sp. GTDB lineage: Bacteria > Bacteroidota > Bacteroidia > Flavobacteriales_D > Crocinitomicaceae > Fluviicola. Next base: position 27,426 of record JADLGD010000161.1, on the reverse strand, counting down.
ATTAACTCTACACTATTTCTTAGTTCTATCCTGAACACATTTAGACAAGCTGAATTTAGTTCTAGATAGTTTTTGATAAAACTATCCAGAACACATTTCACATCCATCAGGATTATCTAAAGAGCAAGCAATAGCAGCTTGTTGTTCTTCGATGGTTGCCTGAGATGGTTGTTCTGCAACGACTTTATCAACTGTAAATTTGATTGCATCTGTAGCTGCTTTTGTGCGTAGGTAATACATACCAGTTTTCAAACCTTTCTTCCAACCGTAGAAGTGCATAGAAGTCAACTTACCAAAGTTTGCATTTTCCATGAAAATGTTCAATGATTGAGATTGACAGATATAAGCTCCACGATCAGCAGCCAATTCGATGATTGATTTTTGAGAAATTTCCCAAGCTGTTTTGTAAAGGTCTTTGATGTATTGAGGAATCTCGTTGATGTTTTGAACAGAACCATTAGATGCCATCAATTTCTGACGCATTTCTTTGTTCCACAAACCTTCTTTCACCAAGTCTTTCAATAAATGTTTGTTTACGATGATGAATTCACCAGACAATACACGACGTGTGTAAATGTTCGATGTATAAGGTTCAAAACATTCGTTGTTTCCTAAAATTTGAGCTGTTGAAGCTGTTGGCATTGGTGCTAACAACAATGAGTTGCGTACACCGTGTTTCATTACTTCTTCTCTCAATACATCCCATTCCCAACGGTTTGTTGGAGTTACACCCCACATATCGTGTTGGAAAATTCCTTTAGAAACTGGTGACCCAGCAAATGTTTCGTATGGTCCTTCTACAATTGCAAGATCTTTAGAAGCAGTCATTGCAGCGTAGTGAATTGTTTCGAAAATCTCACGGTTCAAAGCACGAGCTTCTTCTGATTCGAATGGGAAACGCATCATGATGAAAGCATCAGCAAGACCTTGTACACCTAAACCAATTGGACGGTGACGCATGTTTGATCTGCGTGCATCTTCTACTGGGTAGAAGTTACCATCAATGATACGGTTCAAGTTGATTGTTGCTTGGTACGTTACTTCGAATAATTTATTGTGATCGAATTGACCATCTTCTGTAACGAATTTCGGCAATGCTAAAGAAGCCAAGTTACAAACTGCGATTTCGTCTGGCGCAGTGTATTCCATGATTTCAGTACACAAGTTAGACGACTTGATTGTACCTAAATTTTGTTGGTTTGATTTCTTGTTAGCAGCATCTTTGTACAACATGTAAGGTGTACCAGTTTCAATTTGAGATTCCAAAATTTTGAACCACAAATCTTGCGCTTTAACCGTTTTGCGACCTTTACCAGCAGCTTCGTAAGACAAGTACAATGCTTCGAAGTCATCACCGTAAGTATCAGACAATCCTGGACATTCGTGCGGACACATCAAGGTCCAATCTCCATTATCTTCAACACGTTGCATGAACAAATCTGGAATCCACAATGCGAAGAACAAATCGCGAGCACGCATTTCTTCTTTTCCTGTATTCTTTTTCAAGTCTAAGAAATCAAATACATCTGCATGCCAAGGCTCAATGTACATTGCGAAAGAACCTTTGCGTTTACCTCCACCTTGATCTACATAACGAGCAGTATCATTGAACACACGCAACATTGGAACGATACCATTAGAAGTTCCGTTTGTTCCTTTGATGTATGATCCAGTAGCACGAATATCATGAATAGCCAAACCAATACCTCCAGCCGACTGAGAAATCTGAGCGCAAGATTTCAAGGTGTCGTAAATACCTTCAATACTATCTTCTTTCATTGTTAACAAGAAACAAGAAGACATTTGAGGTTTAGGAGTACCAGCGTTAAACAATGTTGGAGTTGCATGGGTAAACCATCCTTCCGACATTAAGTTGTATGTTTTAATAGCTTGTTCTAAATCAGCTTTGTGGATACCAACTGCCACACGCATCAACATTTGTTGAGGACGTTCAGCGATTTCACCATTGGTACGTAACAAGTAGCTACGCGTCAAGGTTTTGAATCCGAAATAGTCGTAACGGAAATCGCGATCATAAATGATACTTGAATCCAACAACTCTTTGTTATTTTGGATCACTTCGTACACATCGTCAGCAATCAACGAAGCACGTTGACCTGTTTTAGGGTCGATGTATTTGTACAAATCTTCCATCACTTCAGAGAACGATTTTTTCGTCTCTTTGTGCAAGTTAGAAACCGCAATACGCGATGCCAACAAAGCATAATCAGGATGATCCATTGTTTTAGCTGCAGCCACTTCGGCAGCCAAATTATCTAACACGGTAGTAGTAACACCGTCATAAATTCCCTCGATCACTTTCATTGCTACCGCTTCTGGCGATACCAACGGGTCGAGTCCGTAGCACATCTTGATGATGCGCGCAGTGATTTTGTCGAATTTCACTGCCTCTTTTCTTCCGTCTCTTTTAATAACGTACATAGTGCGCTCTCCTATTTTGGGTTGTTTAATGGTAATTTCTTAATTGTTGACGAATTAAAAGTCCTCGTCTAGACTAAATGTTTGATTTTCTTTTCCAGTCATAACGCCCGCTTTTTGGTATTCAGCTACACGTTTTTCAAAGAAGTTGGTTTTCCCTTGAATGGAAATCATATCCATGAAATCAAATGGATTTGTTGCATTGAATTCTTTTTCGTTACCCAATTCAACTAATAAAGGGTCAGCCACGAACTCAATGTATTGTTGCATTAAGTCTGCATTCATACCTATTAACTTAACAGGTAGTGCATCCGTTACAAATTCTTTCTCGATTGCAACCGCATCAAGAATGATTTCTTTTACTTGTTCTTTCGGCAAACGATTGATCAAGTGTTTTGTGTAAAGCAAACAAGCGAAATCACAATGCAAACCTTCGTCGCGTGAAATCAACTCGTTTGAGAAAGACAATCCTGGCATCAAGCCGCGTTTTTTCAACCAGAATATCGAACAGAAAGAACCAGAGAAGAAGATTCCTTCCACTGCAGCGAATGCAACTAAACGCTCAGCAAAACTTCCGTTATCTATCCAACGCAATGCCCACTCACCTTTTTTACGAACACAATCAATGGTCTCCAATGCGTTGAACAAGTGTTTCTTTTCATTCGAATCCTTGATGTAAGTATCAATCAACAATGAATACGTTTCTGAGTGAATGTTTTCGATCGTTACTTGGAACCCGTAAAAGAATTTCGCCTCTGTATATTGCACTTCAGCCAAAAAGTGCTCAGCAAGGTTTTCATTCACAATACCATCAGATGCTGCAAAGAATGCCAAAATGTGTTTCACAAAATGACGCTCATCATCATTCAATTTATTTTCCCAATCAATTAAATCTGGCGACAAGTCAATTTCTTCTGCAGTCCAAAAACTTGCTTCTGCCTTTTTATAAAAAGACCAGATATCTTCGTGCTGAATCGGAAACAAAACAAAGCGGTTGTTGTTGGATTCCAAAATTGGTTCTACTTGTGCCATTTTTATTTAATTTTTTAAGTAATAAATTTCTAGCCATGAATATGCAGTGCATACTCACAGTGTTGAATTTATGTGTAAGTTTTTTTATTTTTCCTCAGACCGATTCATTGTATGAATTCGACAGTGACGATAACCCGTTTGAGGCATACAAAAATTGTCAAAATTCTTTCCTTACGCAATTAAAGAAATCCACAATTAGATAAGGTTTTCAACATGGGTGCTCGGAAAGCCTTTAACATGAACACTTAGCGAGTTTTTCAACAGTCAACTTAAAGATATTCACAGTCCAATCTAAGTTGTTTGTCGATAAAAACTTGTTGTTTATCAATCTATTTGTGAATGAACGAATTCCTTCAACTTTCCTATAAAGTTACAGCATTAATTATCGATTTTTTTATTTATTTTTCGTTCACTATTAACACTCAAATGTGAATAGAATGAAAGGGCAAATGAATAGGGACTTTGGAACCAAAAAGAAACTAAATTTTAACAAATTAGGCAGTGATTTGATGCATATCATCTATCCAAATTTTTGCTTGATTTGTGATTTCGAAATCCAACATTCCCCTGCTGCCATTTGTCCCATCTGTGCCAGTGAATTACATTATACCAATTATGAAAATTATACAGAAGCCAGTCCACTCGATGAACTCTTCTGGGGGAGAATTCCTTTGCAAGCCACTTTTGCTTTACTTTATTTCGGAGAACAAAACGCGACACGCAAACTTTTACATCAATTAAAGTATAAAAACAGAGCCGATTTAGCTCAACACATGGGAGAAGAAATTGGGCAACGCATTCTACAAATGGAAGCCTTCAAAACCGTTGATGCATTGGTACCCGTTCCGCTACATCACAAAAAAGAATTCATTCGTGGTTACAACCAAGCCGAAGAATTGGCAAAAGGTATTCAGGCTGTAACAAACATACCACTTCAAACTGAAATCCTGAAACGCATTGTCTTTACTGAAAGTCAAACCAAAAAAGGAAAATTATCTCGTTGGGAAAATATGCAACAAAAGTTTGCTTATGACACCAGTCCGAAACATGATTTTAAGCACATTGCTATCATTGATGATGTTGTTACAACTGGCTCTACCATCGAAACATGTTCTAGAATGTTGATGGAGGCTTATCCCAATGCTAAAATCAGCATCATTTCGTTGGCAACTGCAAATTAGCATTCAAAAAAAAGCCCCGATCCCAAATAAACGGGTCGGAGCTTGTTGGTAGATAAACACTTATATTACACCACCATCTAATCTTGAATTTCTTTTGCCTAAAAGCAGGTGCAAAAATATTGATTATTTGACTTATCAAAGAACTCCTATTTGAATATTATCAAGCTTTCTGATTGGTGTGAAGATTCCTACATTTTACGTGTTTTCTAAACGCCTCATATAAGTATTGCGTACTTTTGTTCCAACAAATTTTTAGGATGAAATTATTGATTGTTGGTGGAGGATTGGCAGGGACATCGTTGGCGCATCACTTGTTAAAAAGAGGTGTGGATTTTGAAATCATCGATAATGGCAACAATGTATCATCTACTGTAGCTGGAGGAATACTAAATCCATTGGTATTTAGAAGAATGACGTTGAGTTGGCGCTTGGATGAATTGCTTCCTTTTGCATACAATTATTACCATGAATTAGAAGCTTTATTCGGTTGCGAACTACTTAAATTTGTTCCCATCAGACGTCTATTTGCAAGCGAACAAGAACGCGGTTATTGGGAGAAAAAACAATCCCAAGAAGCCTTTCAAGCCTACATGCACATACAAACTGAATTCGATAAAAACTTCCCCAGTTCATTGAATACCTTTGGAACGGGCGTAGTTAAACAAAGCGGTTTTGTTGAAGCAGCGAAGTACATTGAATACAATTTGAATTATTTTGAGCAATTAGGTAAATTAAAACGAGAGTCTGTTGATTTTTCTCAAATGGATCCTGAAACAGGAAGTTACAAAGGTAAAACCTATGATTACATTGTCTTCTGTGAAGGGAAAGACATGTGTTACAATCCTTGGTTTGGTTATTTACCGATGCAACAAACAAAAGGTGAAGTGTTGACCATTCAATCAAGCGAAATAGATGAAAGTGAATCCTTGAACCGCAAATGTTTCATGATGCCAATTGGCAACCAGCAATTCAGAGTGGGTTCTACTTACGATTGGGATCAGGACAATGTGGAAATCACCGAAAAAGGACGCGATACCATCGTAGAAAATTTAAAATCGGTCACTGACGCACCTTTTACAATTGTCAACCAAATTGCAGGTGTGCGACCTACTGTAAAAGATAGAAGACCGTTTTTAGGAAAACATGCAACTTATCCGAAATTGGCGATAGGAAACGGATTGGGAACAAAAGGATACATGATTGCTCCATTGATTATGTTTGAACTGATGGAATACTTATTAGACGGAAAAGAACTGGATAAAGAAGTAGATATTCGTCGTTTTGACAAATTGTAACAATTGAATGAACTTTTTCCCTCAAAAAAGGTTTAATTTTGTAGCATAAAAATTTATAAATATGTACCCACCAGAACTTGTACAACCAATGAAGGAAGACCTTACACGTGTGGGCTTTCAACAATTAGAAACAGCAGCAGCTGTAGATCAAGCAATTCCATCTAGCGAAGGTGTTGCTCTTGTAGTAGTAAATTCCGTTTGCGGTTGCGCAGCAGGAAATTTGCGTCCAGGAGTAAAGCTTTCTTTGGATAACGAGAAAAAACCTGCTCATTTATTGACAGTTTTCGCTGGAGTTGACACGGATGCGACACAACAAGCGCGCAAGTATTTCTTACCATTTCCTCCATCTTCGCCATCTGTGGCATTGTTTAAAGATGGAAAATTGGTGCATTTTTTAGAACGTCATAACATTGAAGGTGTTACTGCAGCAATGATTGCAGAAAACTTACAAGCTGCTTACGACGAATTTTGTTAAAAAAGACTTTTATGACGTCAGACTGAAGACCAAAGACAGATTTGTCTCTGGTCTTTTGTCTTTAGTATTATAGCGAAGCAATATCATTATGTTAATAGACACCCACACACATCTTTACTCCGAACAATTTCAAGAAGATCGAACGGCAATGATCAACCGTGCAATTGCTGCTGGTGTAGAACGCATGTACCTTCCCAATATTGATTTAGCATCTATCGAAGGTATGCACGCTCTGGAAACTGAATTTCCTAACAATTGCTTTGCAATGATGGGCTTGCACCCCTGCTCCGTAGAAGCAAATTGGGAAGCTGTTTTAGCCGAGATGAAGCAACATTTGGAAAAAAGAAAATACGTTGCAATCGGTGAAATTGGTATTGATTTGTATTGGGACAAAACATTTATTGAAGAACAAAAAGCGGCATTTCGAACACAAATTCGTTGGGCCAAAGAAATGGGATTGCCCATTGTGATTCATGCCCGTGATTCATTTCCTGAAATTTATGCGGTTTTAGATGAAGAAAATGATGAGCGTTTGAAAGGTATTTTTCATTGCTTCACGGGAACTCAAGAAGATGTCGCTAAAATAAAAGCATACGGTGGTTTTTACTTCGGCATTGGCGGAGTAGTGACATATAAAAAATCAGAATTGCCAGAAGTTCTTCCACACATTCCCTTAGATCGTTTGTTGCTTGAAACCGATGCCCCTTATTTACCTCCCGTTCCTTTTAGAGGAAAACGCAATGAGAGTGCTTATGTGATCCATACCGCTGAGAAAATTGCAGAAATTTTAGAGCTTCCATTCCTGCAAATTCGCGATATCACGACACAAAACGCTTTGACGCTTTTCGGAAAATAGTGATTACTTCAGCGGACCCACTTTACACGTAAAACTAAAGCCTTTCAAATTGGCTTTTGCTTGTTTTTGTTGGTAATCCACATTGTCAAACATGTTGGTGCTGTTGAATTTCCAGTTGGCTATCGGATCATCGAACAATTCATCTTCATCAGCTAAATAGAAGTACACCTCATCGTTTTCAGAAATCAAAAAACGGTACACCAACGGTTTTTGAGTGTAATCGATTTTGTAACTACTGTGTTTATTGATACTGTTCACTCTAAAATCGCCCAACACAAAACTGAATTTCAGGTCAGGTTTGTCAATCGTTGTGAGAGAAGGATCCCACATTTGTCCTTTCGAATCGGTTTGTTTTACCTCCAATGAATCAATTTTACATTCAAACACGCGGGTTTTCGGTTTTTCAAAGGCCAATTTTGGCGAAACAGCCCTTCCAGAAACGACATTATTGAAGCCATCTTTTCCATAAAACTGAAATAAAAACGATAATTCTTGTGCCCCTGCATCCAATTTAAATGCAGCATAAGGGATAAAGGTGCTAAACGGTACTTTTCCTTTCATTAATTCAAAAGTAGCAGGAACAACTTTCAATTTAACTGCCACTTTTTTATCTGGAAACACTAAATTGTAGCCCATTGCAGGTTCTATTTCATTGGTGTCCATTTTTGGAGTAATCGTTAAATAAAAATCATCGTCAAAAGCAATCTCCATCAAACTATCGTTGTTATAAACAGCAGTAAACGCTTGAAAATTACAATTTCCAGAAACTTGGATGCCTTTTGCTCCTTTTACTACAGCATCTTTTTGAAGGACGATATCTTGAATCAACACTTTTGGTTGCTGTGACCACGTGCTTAAAACGAAGAAATGGATAAAGAAGATGCTTAAAAGTGCTGCGTGTGTTTTCATTTTCATGTTAGAAAGTTCAATCTTGTTCATACTAAATTAACTTTTTAATTTCTTTTTTCACGGAATTTTCGAAACCTTTGCTTACAAAAGTTAAGCCATGCAAACAGCTCCCAAGGTTTTAGTGATATACACCGGTGGTACCATCGGAATGGTGAATGATCCATTGACAGGTTCATTGACTGCCTTTGATTTTGGCGATGTTTACAAGCACATTCCAGAATTGGCTCGTTTGAATGTTGATTTAACCACGCACGCTTTTCCGCGACCAATCGATTCTTCTGAAATGAATCCACATTGGTGGAAAGAAATGGCCGAATTGGTTTACAACAAGTACCATGAGTTTGACGGATTTGTGATTCTACACGGTTCTGATACCATGGCCTTTACCGCATCTGCCTTGAGTTTTATGCTTCAAGGGATTCAAAAGCCAGTGATTTTAACTGGATCACAATTACCTATTGGAACCATTCGTACAGACGGAAAAGAAAACCTCATCACTGCGATTGAAATTGCAGCTGACAAACATGCTGATGGAACAGCAAAAATCCAAGAAGTAGCGATTTACTTTGAGTATTCTTTGTACCGTGGTAATCGCACATCAAAAGTTTCTGCTTCCTCTTTTGAAGCATTTCGTTCTCCCAATCTTCGCCCGCTAGCTGTAGCAGGAGTTCACATCGATTACAAAGGAGAAAACAAGCTAGGTAATGGTAACTTGGAATTGTTTACCGATTTTGACCCATCAGTCGCTTTAGTGAAATTATTCCCAGGTTTGAATTGGCATTTGTATCGATCACTGTTTGATGTGAAGCAAGTCAAAGCGATCATTATAGAAACTTATGGATCTGGAAATGCACCTTCCGATCAAACCTTCCATGATTTATTGCTCACTTATATGCAAGCTGGAGGATTGGTACTGAATATCACACAATGTTCAACAGGAATAGTGGAGCAAGGTAAGTATGAAACCAGTTCGTTTTTTGAAAAAAATGGCGTTTTATCAGGCAAAGACCTCACCACAGAGGCAGCTGTGACCAAAATGATGTATGTTTTAGGTAAAACAAACGGTGATCTAAAAGCTGCAAAAACATTATTAGTAAGCAGTATTTGTGGGGAACAGAGTTAAAAGCCGTTAAACGTTTTAATTTTATCCTATTAGTAGAGCAAACATCACACAATGACCACTACAATGACAGTTTGATTCAAAGTAATGTTTTCTTTTTTTCTAACATCCGATTTCAGGGGCAACAAATAGGCTGCTTTTTTAGAATCGAACCAAATGGCTGTTTTCCATTCGGTTTTACCAATAACGGCAGTCGCTTTCAATCTTCCCCACCCCTCTTCTTCAGCACGCAACAGACTTCTTAATTCAGTTGACAAATCTTGTGGAAGTGTGACAAAATACCAACCACCAGGCCCATCATGTTGCCAAACTGCTGCAGTAAAAGAATACGTTATTTTCCCAGTCATTTCATTGGATTTTTTGAGGGATTTCACTTGTCGAAGGTATGCTTTTTCTAGGAAAGCGATGCTTTCAGCTCAGTACAATTAAAAATTCCAAACCTTGTGAAGCCTGGGATCAGTTCTGGCAGAGAGGAAGAGATTATAGATCAACATAGACTCAGCTTCTCAACGGATCCCTAGCTTTTGAAAAAGCTAAATGTGATTTTTTATTGTCCTTTCACTTGAAAGTAAAACTTTCAGCTCAGTACAATAAAAAATCCCAAGCCTTGTGAAGCCTGGGATAGTTCTGGCAGAGAGGAAGAGATTCGAACTCTCGATACAGTTACCCGTATACTACCTTTCCAGGGTAGCTCCTTCAACCACTCGGACACCTCTCTAGTTGTTTTTGAAAGATAAGAAGGAAATTTAGCTCCTTCAATCAGCCACAGCTGAACACCTCTCTGTGTTTAGTGGATTGCAAAAGTACAACTTTTTTGAGTACTTCTGATAGTATGGTAAAAATCATTCTTTAATGGTCAGCGACAACCGCAACTTTAGCCTTTTTTTTGTAGCGGATTAACAATACAACTGGTATACAAATAAGTATAAGAGTTCCCACCATAAAAAACCCTTGATTGTAACTTACCAAAGCTTGTTGTTTGAATAAAAACCCTTCCATTGTGCGATTCGCAAGCGCTTCTGCTTCAGTTAAAGAATAACCTTTTGATAAGAAGTTTTGTGTCATCAACTGAATTCTACTACTACTTACCTCATCGTACTGATTGATGTATCCAAGCATAGATCCTCTGACTTCACTGTTTTTATGAGAAAGAAACACATTGATCAGAGCAATTCCTACAGATCCACCTAATTGACGTATCATGTTAGACAATCCAACAGCTTGAGCCATATCTTTTCCTTCTAATCCTGCAACTGCTAAAGTCAAAATTGGTGACATCATAAAAGCCATTCCTACTCCTCTAAGAACAAAAGGAAAGTAAAAGTCCCACTCCGTAGAATCTGGTGAAGAAAATGACAACATCATTAAAAAGGAAAAGGTCATTAAAATTCCAATGATGATGATACGTTTTGGATTTACACCAGACCCAAGTAATTTCCCAACTGTGGGCATAGCAAAAGCAGTGAAAATTGCTCCAGGGATCATGAAAACACCCGTTTGAGTGGCGGTCCAACCTAAAGAAATTTGCACAAAAAGTGGAAAAATGAAAACAGTTCCAAAAAGCATTAATCCAAGTAAGAAATTCATAATTGCACCCATTGCCATATTGTAATTTCCGTACAATCGAATGTTCACTGCAGGGTAATCGATGCTTAATTCACGATAGATAAAAGCTATCAAACCGAATAATCCTACAAATGACATTAGGACAATCTCATGACTTTCAAACCAATCTAATGTGGTTCCTTCTTCTAAAACATATTGTATGGAGCCAACGGCCGTGATTAAGAAAAGAATTCCCCACCAATCAATCTTCCGTGGCTTGACAGCTCCTGGTCTATCTGTAACATAGTTGTAACTCAAAATTGCTGCAACAATTCCAATAGGAATATTCACAAAAAAGATCCAATGCCAAGAGAAATTATCCGTAATGTAACCTCCAAGTGTAGGTCCAAATGTAGGTCCCAAAATAATTCCCATCCCAAAAATGGCATTTGCAGTTGCTATTTTATTAGGAGGAAATGCGCCAATAATAATGGTTTGAGCAGTTGACAATAATCCGCCACCACCCAAGCCTTGTACAAAACGCCAAAAAACCAAGCTCCATAAACTAGAAGACATCCCACACATCAAAGAAGCAAACGTAAAGATGATAACAGATGCGGTAAAGTAATTTCGCCTACCAAAAAAATCGCTAAGCATACTTGTAAGCGGAATAATGATCACATTTGAAATGGCATAAGCAGTAATAACCCAAGCAATTTCGGTAGTAGTTGCCCCAACATTACCAGAAATTTCTCTCAAAGAAACATTGACAATCGTTGTATCCAATAATTCAAGTAAAGCACAGCTAATAGCCGTGAGCACCAGAATCCACTTAGTAGAACCCGTTGGGTATTGAACTGGAAGTGTTGTAGTTGCTTCCACGATTTACTTCACATTAACAGCAACATACACACTTAATCCTGGGAACAATACTTTCAATTGTTCTTTGGTTAGGTGATCAATCGAAATTTTCACAGGAACACGTTGTACAATTTTCACAAAATTTCCGGTTGCATTATCAGGAGGCAATAAAGAAAATTTTGCTCCAGTTGCACCAATAAATGAATTCAATTTTCCAGTTAGCTTCATGTGTGGATACGCATCAACTTTGATAGTAACAGCTTGTCCTAAACGCATTTTCTCTAATTGTGTTTCTTTGAAATTTGCAGAAACCCAAATAGTTGTATTGTCAATTGTAGAACACATTGGTTGACCAATCGTTATATACTGCCCCACTTCAACTGAACGTTTTGAAACGATACCATCACAAGGTGCTTCTACTGTTGCATAATCCAATTGTGTTTTAGCAAGTACCAATTCTGCTTCTCTTTGTCTAACCAACGCTTCTGCTAAAGCAATCAAAGACAACTGACCAGAAGCTTGAGTTTGTACACCTTCACTTTGAGCTTTAGAAGCTTTTTGTTGTTTAATTGCGGCATCATATTGAGCTTGAGCAACAGCTAATTCAGCTGTTACACCATCCATTTCAGCTTGAGTAGCAGCCTTTGAAACATACATGTTTTTAACGCGTTTGAAATCTTCTTTAACTTTCGTCAAACGAGCTTTCGCGGAATTCGTGTTTTCCACAGTTGTTTCAGTAGAAAACACAGAAGCACTAGCATTGAAATCACTCGCTTTTGCATTGCTTTTAACTGCCATCACATTTGCTTGTGCATTTGCCAAAGCCGCTTCAGCCTGAGCAACTTTTGTTTTCAATTCAGTATCATCAATAGTGATCAAAATCTGACCTTTTTTAACAAATTGATTGTCTTCAAAGTGAATGGTTTTTATGTAACCTGAAACACTTGATCTGATTGGAATAATATCCGCATCTAATTGAGCATTATCCGTAGATTCTACATTTCCACCTAGCATAAAAAAGGCAATTGTTCCAATAAAAGCAAGCGCTAATACACCAAAAATGATTTTCTTTTTTCCTCCTTTTTTTGTGTTTTCAGAAGTTGAATTTGTTTTGTTTTCCATATTCTTTATCTTAAAAATTGATGATTCCTGAAGTTGCGTTGATGCTTGAAATCATATTCATCAAACGTATTTCATGTACTTTTTTATTCAATTGGGCTTGTAATTCAGCATTCAACTGAGTCAAATAAGTTACAACTGTAATTTTGCCATTTTCCATTTGGGCAACAGCCGTTTGTGTCACATTTCGACGTTTTGCAATGATATCGTTGTCCGTCTCAATGATTGAATTTAAAGCTGCTAGTTGCACATTTTGATTCACTAAATTTGCTTGAACATTGAATAAAAAGACTTCGCGTTGAATTTCTACCAAATTTTTACTCATTTCAAATTTTTTGCGTTCTCTTTTCAAACCATACAAAGAGCTTGCATTCCATCTTAAGGTGAGGTTTGCGCTTCCAAAAAATCTCAAATCTTGATTCACAAAGTTTGGTCCTGGTCGGCCATAATTAGCAGCAGCACCAACTGTTAAACGAGGAAGTGCATAAACATTTGACAATTTAAATCGCTGTTCTAGTTGTTGTTCTTGCAAATCAAATAGTTTGAGTTCTGGTCGTTGGATGGATTGTTGAACATTGATTCCGCCGATTGGTTGCAAACTCAAACTAGTAGAAGCATCCATTTTCTTATTCGTATAGAATGATAATGTGCGGTATAAACCATCCAACGTTGCCTCTGATTCAATGATACTTTGTTTTGTTTTCAAAACTTCTGCATCCAATTCATCCAATGTACTTTCAAGCAACAAGCCACTTTGAACAGCAACGGCACTGTTTTTTCTACGATTTTCTACGTCCGTTTTGTATAGATTTAAAATGTTCAAATTTTCTCGCCCCAAAAGAATATTCACATACAATTGATTCACTCGTTCAATTAATTTATACAATTCAGCTTCATTCCGTTGTTGCTCAATTTCACCTCCAATTTTTTCTAACTGATGCATGGCTTTATTTTGACCTCCATCAATAATGACTTGTTCTAAGCCCAAAGAAGTGATGTAAGCATCATGTGGAAATGTGACATTCATACCTGGAAAATTGAAAGAAACTACCTCCGTATTGTAAGTAGCTTGAGCCAAGAAAGAAATTTTCGGCAGCCAATTTTCAGTTACTGCTTGCTGATTAAGAGCAACTTGATTCTCTGTAACCAAATTCTGTTTAATCAATGGATAATTCAACTTCGACCATGCAATACATGAATCCAAAGAAATACTTGTCTGAGCAAAGGTTATACCCTGAAAACACAAAAAAATAAGACTAATTTTTTTCATACTAATTGAGTGTTTTTTGTAAACGAAAAGCAACGAATTCTTTAACTGAGTGCTTGATTTTTAAATGGTTCTCATCTTTCCATTCCAACTTGCTTTTTGCAACAATGGTTTTGAAAATTGGTGACGCCAAAAACGGATATGTACACAAAGAATGAAGATTTAACAAAAACACCAATGGGTCAATTTCAGGAATCTCTTTTTTATTCATTGATTCCATTAAAGCAGGAATCAAAGTAGGTCCTTTATATATTTTCATACTCGCCACTTTTTGATGAAACAATTCAGGATTGATTGAAATTTCTTTGATAATGAACATGGACATTTGAGGGTATTCAGATAAAAACTCAAACATTCCATCGATGTAAGTGTAAATTCTTTGTTCAATTGGTAAGGATGTTTCACCGAAAATGGTCATTTGTTCGAAATACTTTGAAAGTGCACCATCGAAAACGGCATCAAACAATTTTTCTTTGTTGCGGAAATAATAATGTAAAAGCGCTTTGTTGATGTTTGCCTTATCTGCTATATCCTGCATTCTTGCTCCATACAATCCGTACATCATGAAAACTTCTTTTGCAGCTTCAAGAATACGCTCTTCAGTTCCAGAGTCCTTCATTTTGATGTTAATTAAATAGTTTAACCATATGGTTAAACCGCAAAGTTAAACTAAATATTAAACACTAACCCAACAAATTTTTTTTGAATTCATTTTTTTCTTCAAACACCATCAAATATCTGTAGCATTACCTATCTTTACACACCTTTTTTTACAGAACGTCGTGAACAATTTTGAGATTACAACACCAACAACTTTGATCTTCGGGAAAGACCAACTGGAGCGTATTCCAGAGCAAATTGCCAAACATACTGAAGAGAAAAAAATCATTGTTCTCTATGGAGGAGGTTCTGTAGAACGATCCGGATTTTTAGACAAACTGAAAACAGCTCTTTCTGCTTTTGAAGTTCATTTATTTGGTGGAATTGAAGCCAACCCTGAGTTTTCTACCTTGATGAAAGCTGTTGAATACATCCGTGAACACCAAATTGGGTTCATGTTAGCAGTTGGTGGTGGTTCTGTAATTGATGGTACTAAATTCATCTCCGGAGCTGTTGGTTATGAAAATGATCCTTGGGAGGTTTTACTTCGTGAACCAGGAAAAGTGTTTACTACTGCTGTACCTTTCGGTTGTATTCTCACCATTCCCGCTACAGGTTCAGAATGCAATTCAGGAGCAGTTATCAGCAGATCTGAATTGAAAGAAAAACGCACAATGGGAGGACCATTGTTCTTCCCAAAATTTGCATTACTCGACCCTACATTTGTTGCTACACTTCCGAAACGACAATTGGCCAATGGTATTATTGACGCTTTTACACATACAACAGAACAATATTTGACCTTTACTGGTGAAAACTTGTTGCAAGAACGTTTTGCGGAAGGTATTTTGTCAACCTTGATAGAAATCGGTCCGAAAGTATTGGAAAATCCAGCAGACTATGAAATGGCTGCTCAATTGATGTACTGTGCTAATCAAGCGTTAAATGGGATGTTGCGCTGTGGTGTAACTACTGATTGGGCAACGCACATGATTGGGCACGAATTGACTGCATTACATGGAATCGATCATGCTCAAACATTGGCTATCATTGGTCCGCGTTTGTACGAAATGAAATTCGATAATAAAAAAGAGAAACTTGCCCAATACGGAAAACGTGTTTGGGGATTAACTGGAGATGAAACGAGTATTGCCAAAAGTGCTATTGAAAAGACGGAAGCATTTTTCCAATCATTGGGTGTTGCAACTCGCATTTCGCAGTACGATGAAAATTGCCAAAACACCCCTTCAATCATCAAAAACCGATTCATTGAACGCAATTGGGTTGCCATGGGAGAACGACAAGATTTAACACCGGATGAAGTTGAACAAATTGTAAAAAACGCCATCTAATGGGACTTTCATCTCGTTTTACCATCCGTAAAGAGGCTTCGTCAGCACTTTTAGATTTGCTTAGCAAAACCACTTTAGGAACTAATGGTGCTTGTTACCGACATTTAGATACAAGAACACGCATTTTAGAAGCAGACAATCCGCTTTTTGTTTCTTTGGAAAGAGATGGAAAAGTGCAAGGAAATGTCACGTTTTGTAATCGAGGTAAAAGATGGTATGTGCGTTATTTTGCTTTTTCTGGTCAGAAACAAGCTTCAAAAAATGTGAATCGTGTTGCAAAAAGTAATTCCATTTTAAAACAACAGATCGCTGATTTCTACGACGAGGTGTTTGACGGTCAACACGGTGAAGCGCCCGAGTCATTTTATGCCTTTATAGATCCAAAAAATGAGCGTAGTAAATGGATGAGTGAACAATTTGGATTCACAACTGAAGCTCAATTAATTACCCAATCATTCAGCAGAAAAAAACCGCGTTTGAATCAACAGGTCCGATTAATCGAAGATCAAAGTGTGATTGAAGCACAATTGGAAAAAATAAAAAAGACGCATTCCTATTACATTGAAGAACATGCGAAACGCGGTCCTTTTTACGGTTTGTTTAATGAAGCAAATGAATTAATTGCTTTTACAAAAATTACGCGTGTCAATTGGGTGATTCAACGATTGCCAGGATATCTTGGAGGACTTTTCACCAAATTGTTACCTTATACACCTGGGATTTGTCGCATTATAAAACCGGAGCAACATCAATTTTTAGTTCCAGAATCTGTTTGGGTTTGTGATCACGATCCAAAAGTGCTTTCCGCATTATTTGAAGGCATTTTAGCTGCAGAAAATCGCAACATGATTTTGTGGTGGATTGATCGCAGGGAACCGCTTTGGCGCGATACAAAAAGTGCTGTTAATTGGGGATTGGTGCATCGAATGACCTCTCATCCTATTGTTGACGTGGTTGTTTTGCGTAAAAATCCATTGAAACAAGATGAACTTCGCAACAAGCCAATTTTTGTGGCAGGTTGGGACATGGTTTGATTGATTTTATACTTGTATAAAAAAGTTAAAAAAACCTTTGAACAAAATAAACGATCTGTTTGTTTGTTATCCAACTGCGAAGAAGTAACTTTGCTACTTATAAAACACTGAGTGCATGCATCCATATAAGGCTGGACCTTTACTCGAACAAATTATTATCCCGCAAGATTTGAGGGATAAAATGACGGTCGAACAATTACCTCAAGTAGCTGACGAATTACGTCAGTACATCGTTGATGTTATATCTGAAATTGGAAATTCTCATTTTGGCGCGTCCTTAGGCGTAGTTGAATTGAGTGTTGCATTGCATTACGTGTTCAATACACCTGATGATCAGTTGGTTTGGGACGTAGGTCACCAAGCTTATGGACATAAAATTCTTACTGGAAGACGAGAAGTTTTCCATACCAATCGTACAAAAGGTGGTATTTCAGGTTTCCCAAAACGCAGCGAAAGCGAATACGACACTTTTGGTGTAGGTCACTCTTCTACTTCCATTTCAGCTGCCTTAGGAATGGCTGTTGCTAGTAGATACAAAGGCGATAAAAACCGTCAACACATTGCAGTTATTGGTGATGGAGCTATGACAGCTGGTTTGGCTTTCGAAGGGATGAACCATGCTGGTTTTGAAAAAGATGCCAATTTGTTGGTGATTTTGAACGACAATTGCATGTCAATCGACCCGAATGTGGGAGCTTTGAAAGAATACTTGACAGATATTACCACTTCTCATACTTACAACAAAGTAAAAGACGAAGTATGGAAATTGTTGGGAAAAGTGAGCAAATTTGGACCAGATGCACAAACCATCGTTTCAAAAATCTCACACGCTTTAAAAGGTTCTATCCTCAAACAAAGCAATTTATTTGAATCATTGAACTTCCGTTATTTCGGACCAGTAGACGGACACGATGTTGTTGGTTTAGCGAAAGTAATGGAAGATTTAAAAGATATTCCAGGCCCTAAAATTTTACATTGTATCACCCGTAAAGGTGCTGGTTACAAGTATTCGGAAGAAGGGAATCCTACAAAATGGCATGCTCCAGGTGTGTTTAATAAAGAAACTGGTGAAATCGTTAAGATTGTTCCAAAATCTCCGCAACCGCCAAAATACCAAGATGTATTCGGTCATACAATTGTAGAATTAGCAGAGCAAAACGACAAAGTAATGGGTGTAACACCTGCAATGCCAACAGGATGTTCGCTTACATACATGATGGAAGCAATGCCAGATCGCGCATTTGACGTAGGAATTGCAGAGCAACATGCTGTCACTTTTTCTGCTGGTTTAGCAACACAAGGTTTGGTTCCTTTTTGTAATATCTATTCATCGTTCATGCAACGCGCATACGATCAAGTATTACATGATGTAGCCTTGCAAAATTTGAATGTAGTTTTTTGTTTGGATCGCGGTGGATTAGTTGGTGCAGATGGTGCAACACACCACGGAGCTTATGATATTGCTTATATGCGATCCATCCCAAACATGATTGTGTCGGCTCCAATGAACGAACAAGAATTGCGCAACTTGATGTACACTGCACAGCAGGAAAACATGGGACCTTTTTCTATTCGTTATCCACGAGGAAACGGTGTGATGTTGGAATGGAAAACTCCTTTAAAAGCAGTTCCAGTTGGTAAAGGTCGTAAAGTTTCAAACGGAGAAGACATTGCCATCGTAACCATTGGTCATGTAGGAAATTTTGCTCAAGAAGCATTATCAACATTGAAAGAAAATGGTGTTTCAGCTGCCCATTACGATATGCGTTTCGTGAAACCAATCGATGAAACATTATTGCACGAAGTCTTTACAAAATTTGAAAAAGTAATTACTGTAGAAGACGGTTGTGTAATGGGCGGATTTGGTTCAGCTGTCATTGAATTCATGGCAGACAATAATTACCATGCACAAGTCATTCGTTTGGGAATTCCTGATACTTATGTTCATCATGGGACTCCAGAACAATTGCACGCAGATTGTGGTTTTGATGCCGCTTCTATTGCTCAAAAAGCGATGGATGTGCTAGGAGTGAAAACTCAACTAAAAGAAGAACAGAAAATAGTAGGTTAAACCCTACGTCAGCTAAGATTTATGCCCTTTTACGATCAAAGTAGAAGGGCATTTTTCATTTATCCTAGTTATAAAGTGGAAAAAGCGTAATTACACCTTTATCATCTTACATTCTTTGCTATTTTTGTGAGCACTAGAACAAACAGATGAAACGAATTAAGATTGCAGATTTATTGAGTCAGCCAGAAATTGGCAAAACTTACGTAGTAAAAGGTTGGGTTCGCGCATTCCGCAGTAACCGCTTTGTTCAATTGAATGACGGTTCTACAATCAATAATTTACAAGGAGTTATCGACTTTGAACAGTTTGACGAATCCATCTTGAAAAAAATCACTACAGCTGCAGCAGTTGGACTTACAGGAACATTGATTGAATCACAAGGAAGTGGACAAGCAGTAGAATTGCAAGTAACAGCGATTGAAATCATTGGTGAAGCACATACAGATGATGTACAACGCACCGTGATGCAACCCAAAAAACACAGTTTAGAGTTTTTAAGAGAACAGGCACACTTACGATTCAGAACCAACACCTTTGGAGCTGTTTTCCGCATTCGTCATGCCGTGAGTTACGCTATACACAAATTCTTCAACGACCAAGGATTTTACTACATCCATACACCTATCATCACTGGTTCTGATGCAGAAGGAGCTGGAGAAATGTTCCGTGTAACGAATTTAGATCCAATCAATCCTCCATTGAACGAAGACGGAAGCGTCAACTTCAAAGAAGATTTCTTTGGAAAAGCAGTAAACTTAACCGTTTCAGGACAGTTAGAAGGAGAATTAGCAGCATTGGCCTTGGGTCAGATTTACACTTTTGGACCAACATTCCGCGCAGAAAATTCAAACACTTCTCGCCACTTAGCAGAATTTTGGATGATCGAACCGGAAGTTGCTTTCAATGATATCACAGACAACATGAACCTTGCAGAAGACATGTTGAAATACATCTGTAAGTACGTCATGGACAATTGTGCAGAAGATTTGAAATTCTTAAATGATCGCGAAGCACAAGAGCAACAAACAAAACCGCAAAACGAGCGCAATGAATTGACATTGATCGAACGCTTGGAATTTGTGACAACCAATGATTTCAAACGTATTACCTATACAGAAGCCATTGATGTTTTGCGCAACTCCAATCATTACAAAAAGAAGAAATTCCAATACGATGTGGATTGGGGAACAGATTTACAATCAGAGCACGAACGTTATTTGGTAGAAAAAGAATTCAAACGCCCTGTTATCATTACCGATTATCCAGCTTCCTTCAAAGCATTCTATATGCGTGCAAACGACGGATGTGAACCAGGAAAAGAAACCGTTGCAGCAATGGACATCCTTTTCCCAGGAATTGGTGAAATGGTTGGAGGTTCCCAACGTGAAGAACGTTTAGACATTTTAAAGAAAAAATGTGCTGATTTTGGCATCCATGAAGAAGAATTGTGGTGGTATTTAGATACACGTCGTTTTGGATCCGTTCCACACGCTGGATTTGGTTTAGGTTTTGAACGCATGGTGATGTTCGTTACTGGAATGAGCAATATTCGCGATGTGATTCCATTCCCAAGAACACCATTGAACGCAGAATTTTAATCCCATAAAATAATCATTTTCAAAACGCTTTTTGTTCATTCAAGAAGCGTTTTTTTGTCGTTGCTACTTTATTTTAACTATGTAATTTATCGATGGATAATATTTTTTAACTATGTAATAAGATGACTAATTTTTTAATTTAACTATGTATTTTGTTTTTTCAATCAAATAATTAACCATATATTTGTGGGATAAATGAATAAATTAACTATGTTTTACCGCAAACGAATGGATGACTTGGAGCAGTGGCGCAGTTCAGTGGGAAGAAAACCATTGATCATACGTGGTGCCCGACAAGTTGGTAAAACAACACTCGTTGCGACATTTGGAAAAACATTCAAACAATACCTTGGATTAAACTTAGAAAAACCAAAAGACGCAGCATTTTTTCATAGTTACCAAGACGCACAAGAACTCACACAACAACTGTTTTTGGAGTATGGCTTAGATTATCGCTTACGATCAGAAACATTGTTGTTCATAGATGAAATACAGCAAGTTCCGACAGCTGTAAACATGTTGCGTTATTTCTATGAAGAATTGCCCGAGTTGCCAGTTATAGCAGCTGGAAGTATGTTAGAAAGTTTATTGGGGAAAAGCGTGACCTTTCCTGTGGGGCGAGTTTCCTATTTGATGTTACGCCCATTCAGCTTTGAAGAATACCTCATCGCTACAAGCACACCACAACAAATAGAAGCATTCCAAAAAATACCAGTTCCAAAAATAGCAGAAAACTTACTGTTTGAAAAATTCACCTTTTATGCGTTTTTAGGAGGGATGCCAGCAGTGATACAACGCTACATTGAAACCAAAGACATCACGCAACTCAAGCCTATATTCGAAGAATTAATCGAATCCTATCAGGACGATGCAGAAAAGTATGCCCAAACCTTTGAGCAATTACAACAATTGCGCTTTGTGATACAACAGCTAGGGAAAGAAGCAGGATCACGCATTACCTTTAGTGGATTTGGAGGAATGACTTATCAATCAAAAACAATAGCAGAGCTGTTTCGGATGTTGGAAAAAACACATCTCTGTAAATTGATTTACCCAACAGTTGGTCAACAATACCCAATAGAAACAGACTTCGCTAAAGCACCAAGACTGCATTTTTTAGATACCGGCTTGATGAACTTTGTTGCAAACATACAAGTTGAAGTATTGCGAAGTACCGATTTGTGTACTGTTTACACAGGAAAAATGATAGAGCATTTAGTAGGTCAAGAACTATTTGCAGGATTGCGATATCCAAGTGAAACGCCACATTTTTGGGTACGACAAAAAAGAGGATCACAGGCTGAAATTGATTACTTGGTGCAACATGAAGGCAAATTGTATCCAGTAGAAGTAAAATCAGGAAAAACAGGGAAACTTAAATCCTTGTTTGTATATATGGAAAGCTCACCTGTAGACATTGCTATACGCTTGTATGCGGGAGAGTTTTCTGTGGATCAACTACAAACGGCAACAGGAAAAGCGTTTACATTGATCAACATACCCTATTTCCATGCCTCAAAAATTGATGCATACATTCAGTGGTTTTCAAGTAAATCAAGCTATGAAATTCAAGTCAAACCAAGTTTGTTTTTTAGAGAACCTGCAGCAAAATACAAGGCAAAAAAGGAAAAGAAAAAGCAAATCAAACAACAAAAAACAACTCAAAAACCATCCAATCAGTTAGTTTTAGAAGCCTGTTTGAAAGCTCCGCAATCCGCGCGATACTTATTGGAGGAAGTTTTACAAAAAACCTTTCAAACAACCAACAAAAGGAACTACTTACAGCCGTTGATGGAAATGGGATTGTTAGAACTAACAGATAAGACAAACATCAAAAGTCGTTATCAACAGTACAGTATTACTGAAAAAGGAGTTGAATTTCTAGCTACCATACTGAAAGAGTGATCTCAATTTAGATTGCTCTTTCTTTTTTTACTTTAAAATGAACTTAAGCCATGTAGATTCATCACAAATCAAGCAAATGATATTCGATTTTGACGTATATTTGAAACAGATCGAGAAATCGTTATTTGATCGAAAAACAGAAGAAATCGTCACATGGCATTAAGACAACAATTATCACAGAAACTCGAACAGCGACTTTCACCTCAGCAAATTCAATTGATGAAATTGTTGCAAGTTCCTACAATGGAACTGGATCAACGCATCAAACAAGAATTGGAAGAAAACCCTGCTTTAGAAGAAGGTGAAGATTTTGAAGATGACTTTGAAGAAAACGACGACTACGATCAAGATGATGAAAAAGAATTTGACGAAGACGATGATTTTGACATCAGCGATTACTTCGACGACGATACCCCCGATTATAAAACACAAGCAAACAATACCAGTAAAGACGATGAGGAACGTAGTGTCCCATTGTCTGTAGAAGCTTCTTTCCAAGAAAAACTGACGGAGCAATTACACTTACTAGACTTGGATGACAATCAATTTTTGATTGCAGACACCATTATTGGAAACTTGGATGAATCCGGTTATTTAAATCGTGAAATTGAAGCCATTGTTGACGATTTAGCTTTTTCTGCCAACATCAACGTGACAGAAAAAGACGTTGAAGAAGTTTTGAAAATGGTACAAGAACTAGATCCTGCTGGAATTGGTGCAAGGGATTTACGCGAATGTTTGTTGTTACAAATAGAACGCAAGCAAGAAGGAAACATCACGCTTTACACGGCTAAAAAAATCCTACAAGATCATTTCGAAGAATTCACAAAAAAGCACTACGATAAAATCCAGAAGAAACTGGAGATTGAAGATCAAGATTTGAAAGAAGCCATCGATGCGATCATACGCTTGAATCCGAAACCAGGTGGTTCCATGAAAGAAGCAGCGAAAAACATGCAACAAGTCATTCCTGATTTCATGATTACTGAAATGGAAGGTCGTTTGGATTTGACAATCAATGGTAGGAACACACCTGATTTAAAAGTTTCTCGTGAATACGAACAACTATTGCGCAGCTATGCGGAAGGCGCAAAAACTTCCAAATCAGACAAAGATGCATTGGTGTTTGTGAAATCAAAATTAGATGGAGCAAAATGGTTTATCGATGCGATTCGTCAACGCCAGCATACGCTCTACAACACAATGGAAACCATCATGAACTATCAAAAAGAATTCTTTTTGACTGGAGATGATACCAAGTTGAAACCAATGATTTTGAAAGACATTGCTGAAATCGTGAATTTGGATATTTCTACTGTTTCACGTGTTGCAAACAGCAAATATGTACAAACTGGTTATGGTGTTTATTCCTTGAAATATTTCTTTTCTGAATCGCTATCTACTGATTCTGGAGAAGAGGTTTCAACAAGAGAGGTGAAAAAAATCTTGTCTGACGCCATTGAAGCTGAAAACAAACGCAAGCCATTAACGGATGAGCATTTAGCAAAATTATTGAATGATAAAGGCTACAATATTGCTCGTAGAACGATTGCTAAATACCGCGAGCAATTGAACATTCCAGTTGCACGCTTGAGAAAAGAATTATAATGCAACAAGTAGCAAAATTTACTTCTTGGTTATTTCTGCCATTGATGGCACCTGTTTACGCCCTACTTACAGTCATGTTTGTGGAATCGTGGGAGGAAAATTTCATGCAGCCAAATTCCTTGTTCATCTTAACAGAAGATCAAAAGTACGCGATTCTCTATTTGTTCATTGCGTTTTCATTTTTAGCTCCAGCGATTACTATTTTGTTTTTACAAATAAGAGGAGCAATCACCTCTGTTTTAATGGATAATCGCAAAGAGCGAGTGATGCCTTCCATCTTGGTCAATTTATTTGGCATTGCATTGATTGTCATGCTACATAAAATGGTGCCCGAACAATTACCTGGCTTTCACTTTTTACTGGGATTGGCTTACGGTTCATTAGCAACTGTTTTTATTTGTACCGTTTTAACTGTCAAATGGAAAGTTTCATTGCATGCTGCAGGAATGGGAATTCTGTCTGGTTTTCTCTATGCCTATTACAGTCACATGGAAATTTTCCCAATACTGCTGGTTGCTGCAAGTTTTGTACTTAGCGGATTTGTGATGTCGATGCGAATGCTGATCAAAGCACATGATTTAAAACAAAGTATTGTGGGGTATTTTATAGGATTTATCGCCACTACTTCAGCCGTTTACTTCTTTTTTGTTTAATCCAATGACCATTCAAACTTTTACTTTCAACGGTTTTCAAGAAAACACTTCTGTTGTTTACAGTGGAAAAGATGCTGTGATTGTTGATCCGGGATGTTACGAACGTTTCGAGCAACAAGCTTTGCTGGATTTTATTCAAGAAAACGCATTAACGGTTCACGCCATATTGAATACGCATTGTCATTTGGATCACATCTTAGGAAATGCATTTTGTGTAAACCATTTTAAGGTGGATTTAATCACCCACAAAGAAGAATTGTTCACCTTAAGTTTGGCTGAACGTTCTGCTCAAATGTATGGATTCCCAGCTTTTGTGAGTTCTCCTGAACCAACGATTTTCATAGAAGATCATCAAATTATTCGTTTTGGAGCACTTGAATTCAAAGTCATTTTTGCACCAGGACATTCGATTGGACACATCGCTTTTTACAATGAAGCAAACGCCGTTTTGATCGGTGGTGACATCTTGTTTAAAGGTAGTTTTGGTAGAACCGATTTACCAGGCGGTTCCATGGACGTTTTGAAGAAAAGCATTCATGAACGCATGTTTACACTTCCTGAAAATACCATCGTGTATCCAGGTCATGGTCCAACTACCACCATAGGAGAATAAAAGCGCAGTAATTACATCTGGCAATTTTAATCATGCTACGATTAGAAAACCCCATTTTTCAAGCCTTCATAGATCATTATACGACTGCGAAAACTCGCGAAAGTTATACTGATTCCATCATCCGAAGTATTAAAATAAAAGATGGGGTCATTGATGCCTTAGTACAAGAAAAAGAGAAATACGAAGTATCCATTTTGTATAATCATGAAAAGGTCATTCGAGCAAAATGTACCTGTTCCTTCTTACAAGCTGGCCATTGCAAACACATCGTTAACGTACTTGTACATGCAGATGAACAATTGTTATTTCATGAAGAAACGGATACAGTCGTTTCAAAAATCAACGGTTTTTTTGTGTTTGAAAAGACACAACTATTGGATTTAGATGGCTTTGAAATTGATGCTTTAGCGACTAAACCCTTGCACACACATACTTCCTACGGAAATATCCAAGTTCTGAAGGCAAAAATTACCGCAAATGATTTAAGCGGAATTGTAAGACAAGGGTATCAAAGCGAATATGCGTTTCAAATTACACAACGAAGCGAAGATGTTTTACTCAAATGTTCGTGTGATTCTACTTTAAAAAAACCTTGTGTTCATTTACACACTGTTTTGCATGACATTCTTTTAAGCAAAGAACTACAATTGCCTTTCAAACAGGATGTTAGGCAACAACTTTTAGAGAAAAAAGCTGTTGCAATGGGACTTTCCAACATTGAAGATTTAGATGCCTTTTTCGACATTCAAGTAGAGCATTTACGCTTGTTTATTCAACCAAAATTTCAGATTCTCTCATTGGATGAACAATCCACAACCAAATGGAAGGAACAACTTTTACCTGCATTCAATTTCCCTTCTAGTGCCAACATACCAACAATAAAGGAGTTTATATTAGTCAGTGAAAGTACATTTGAAGATCGTCTTGTATTTCAATTGATGCAAGCGCCCCTTTCAAAAGCTGGAGATATTAAGTCGCCTATAACACCAGCTTCTTTGCAAACAGCACTTCAACAAGAAAGTGAACCAAATGTCTTTCAATTTTACTGGGCATTGATCCAACAACAGCTAAAAGAACAAACTGAAACTCCAACGAATCAACAGAAAACGATCAAAGCCATTCTGAAAAATCCATTGCAATTGGATTGTTATTTTAACGAACAAGCGCTTTATGGAAATAATAAAATCACTACAAAATCACTGGATTTAATTCATTGCAAAATAGTACCAGCAAATGCCAAAATTCAAGTAGAACAAAAGAATGATTTCTACACGATGGTTTATTTTGTAGAAATAGAGAACTTGTGGATTGAATCGCGGAATTTACATCTTGTTGGCGAACAATTCATCCGCAGAGGGAATGAACTTTTGTACATTGATAATGAAGCAGTATTGCGCGTTTTCAAATTTTTCCAAGAAAACAAACACGAACTGTTCATCCATCAATCGCAATTCAGTCATTTTCAAGACACTTTTTTACACGTATTGGAAAACAGCATCACGGTCCATTATACCTTCGTAAAACCTGCTCCAGCTAAGCTCATCAAACAACTAGCATTGAATGTGATTACCGAACATTTGGTGTATTTAAGTGAATCAGAGGATTATATTTTGATTACACCAGTGATGCGCTACGGTGAAATTGAAATTCCAATTCTTTCAAAACGAACAGTTTATACAGAAAACCCTGCCGGGGGATTGTATTCTGTTGACCGCGAAGAAGCTGCAGAAAGACGTTTCATCCGCACTATTCAACACCATCATTCGGATTTTTTAGAACAGAACGAGACCGATTTTTACTACTTACACAAACAGGAATTTTTGGACAATGGATGGTTCATTGAAGCGTTTGATGATTGGCGTACACAGAACATATCCATTCTTGGATTTAATC
>JADLGD010000160.1 GCA_020849495.1 Fluviicola sp. | reverse complement strand
GAAGGTGTGCCTCAAGCTAAAATTAGCCGTTCAGAAATTGAAGCTGGAATTGGAATCGTGGATTTATTAGGAGCGAAATCAGGGTTCTTAAGCTCAAACAGTGAGGCAAGAAGAGATTTGAAAGCAAACGCTATTTCGGTCAACAAAGAAAAAGTAGCCGAAGAAGACAGTATCAATGCTGATTACTTGATCAACAACAAGTACATCTTACTTGGAAAAGGAAAGAAAAGCAACTTTATCGTTGTGGTAGAATAAAACGAAAAAAGGGATTGACTTAAGCATCAATCCCTTTCCTATAACTAAAGTTCGTATTACTTTTTCATCACTCTTACTGTCTTTGTTTTTCCTGAAGAAAGTTCATGAATAACAAATAGATAGACACCATTTTTAAAAGCACTGATATCAACAACAGAAGCATTTTCAATGGATTCAATTGATGTTTGAAGAGAACCTAAAACATCATAAACTGCAATACTCATTTTAGATGATTCATTGTTCAATACTGTGATAGTTGAATTAGTTGGATTGGGATACAAAACAACTTGCCAATCTTCAAAGACTTCATTTTCAGTAATTAACGGAATAGTCATGCTTGACTTAGCTATTGAATTCTCATCTTCAAGAAAATAATAACTTTCATCTAGCGGCGTTAATTCACAAAGTAAAGCTTTAGCTCGTTCAGAACATACACAGAATGCTGAATCAGCAGCAATATTCTGTAAAAGTTGTTGATCAGTAAGTGAATTCATTAAATAACAAGACGGATCAGATGCTGCTCTCATATTTATTTGAACACCGTTTAACTCTTGTGTTCTACCATAACCTGTAGTAATAGTTAGCAAGTTCGTTGCATCTAACAATTCATTTCTAGTAATTTTTAAATTCACTAACATTTCTTGATATATTTTCTCTTGACGTGGAGCTAGAATTGTCACTGCATCATCTAATGTTCTGCTTGAATTTGTATCCAAAATTACCTCTCTCAATAAATCATCAATTGTACGATACAAATTTGCTTCAGTGTACCAAGTATCTTGTTGCAAAATAGTTCTTGAACTTGGTGATGTTGATTGATTTGCTAGAATATTGTTCAAAATCCCGTTCGGGATGTTTCTAGTCAATAAAACATCAAGAACAGCTTGAGATAAAGGAGAATTAGCATTCAAAACTTGTTGTAAATGTCCATTCGGAGGACTTTGCAACATATATGCAATCAATACTTCGTCACTCAAATAAGGAGATTTAGCTAACAAT
The DNA here is from genome assembly GCA_020849495.1 of Fluviicola sp. GTDB lineage: Bacteria > Bacteroidota > Bacteroidia > Flavobacteriales_D > Crocinitomicaceae > Fluviicola. The sequence goes on along the minus strand of JADLGD010000160.1, from coordinate 16,597 downwards.
TGATTTTTCTTGTTTCCAGCATTTGTTAAATTCAAAGTGCTTTGAAGTGTTGCTAATGTACCAGCATTTAAAATGGAAGTATTCTGATTTACTTTATTCTGTAAAACAACCAAATCTGAATTCAATTGAATTTTAGTTTTACCAATTCTAGAAGGACAACCAGAAACATAGTCAAAATTCACAGGATTACCATTTACACTTGATTGCTGAATAGTCATAAATGAAGTCGTGTATGAATCTGGAATAGTCATAGCTCCCTGAGTGTAAACATAATTGATTGGTTCAGCGCCTGCAAGGAAAAAATCATGTGCAATTGCGGAGTTTTCAAACTGTAAGGAGAATTGATTGTTTGCTGCTTTTTGGTTAGCCGTAATAGCATTACTAGGATCCATGTATCCTTGATTGTAAGCAATGTTTCCTTTAATAACTGTTAAGTCATTTTGACTAATATCTCTAAACGTATTACATTTCCAAACAAGTCCTGTAGCATTTCCAATTTGGGTATTGGCATTTGTTAATTCTGATTGACCTCCAATATACAAATCCTCAAAATTATTTCGATAAACCAAATTACTTTCTGGCCCAGAATTATTGATAACTAAACCGTATGCTTTTGCACCTGACAACGCATTTGCATTCACAATTCCAAAATTATTTTCTTCAACTACATACTTTGTTGATTTAAACAAATAAACCCCACCGGTTTGATAGTTTGGTGTTTCATAAACTTTAAAGTTATTTCTGGTAATTGAAGCCAAATTAGTAGAATTCGCTCTGATTCCAACATTGTTGTTGATGAATTCATTTCGATCCACATTGAAGGTCAAAATTGAAGAAGAATTGGTAACAAAAATACCCAAGTTCAAATTTTCAAATCTATTTGGATCAAAACTAGTACATGGAATAGTTCCAGATGTGCAACCTGCTGCGACAGTAAATGTACTATTCGTAGCAAAAATACCATTTCCAACTCTGTGATACTCCGTATTGATGTGTTTAAAATCATTTCCTCTCAGAGCTACTCCTCTAACTCCTCTTATTTCCACGTGATTAATTGGAAAAACGCCTGATTTTAAAACTGCATCTGTGATAAAATTACAATCTGTTACATAAGAATAATTATTCGTTCCATTTGGTGATTGATAATTCCAAAATACGATGTCTCTTTGATTATTTCGAAACGTTGTTCCTGTTGCTCTTAATACCCCACCTCCTTTTGAGGCTGTATAAGTTCCAGTAGTATTATTGAAAGCACTTAAAACAACTCCCTTCTTTGCATGTTCAATTGTTGAGTTTCCGATAATAAACAAACGTCCTTGCTGACTATTGCCAGTTGGAATACCTTGAACAAGCGCGGCATTTCCCCAAACTTCAACTCCTTCCCAAAGTTCATCATCCGTACATCGTGTATCAACTGTCAACTTTGTGTTTTCAAGGTTCAATCTACCACCATTCAAAACGCCATCTCCTTCTTCAATGATCAATTTAGCGCCAGGGGCAAATTCAATAGTCATGTTTTTAATATTCACAATTTTTCCCTTTGGAATGCGTAACTCATCGCGAATGGTAATCACATTATTGCCATCATTTGATGCATCCAAAGGGTTGCTATTGAAACCCGGTAGCCATGTAGCGTTTGAAGTGGCAGTGAAAGTAGTTTTATCAAAATTAACAGCAGCTTTACAGCAAGCAACATCAGTGTAAAAATGAGCTGAATAATCCATCCCATCAATTTGGTCTGGAAGATGATAGAAATATTGGTTGAATGAGTTAAGGCTATTACCTGTATTTGATGTGTCAATTGGAATATTTATAATTGGTGTACTGCTTAAATTTGAAATATCTGGTGTATTTGGATTTGACAACCTGTAAATACCATTTAATGAGGCTATTAGTAGATTTACTCCATCTGATTCAATAAATCCATATTTTATTTCGCTTGAATTTAGACTATTAGAGAGTAATGATGTAGCACTATATGGAAAAACATCCAAATCTATAAAACATAGGTTAGAAACAGCAAGATTTGTTGCATTTGTATAGGTTACTATTACTTTTGATAAATCTGGAGAGAATTCAATTCCAGTTGCTTCTGCATAACTATTTAATAATGGTAAATCAACGTTTTCATTCGAAATTAAAGCTTGCATATTTTGCGAAAGTCGGATTACATGGATGTTCCCTCCAAAAAAACCATTACTTGTTGCAATTATCCATTGATTTGTTAACGCATCAAAAACAACTTCTAATTCAGACGATTTATTCGAGCTACCAGGAGGTCCTAATTCAAATCGTTTATTGTAAACGATACTTCCATCATTTTTGATTTCCAAAGTCAATAAAAAATTCTGAAAATAACAAACTAAATACCTTGAGCCATTCGGCTGTATATCAGTAACTCCAATACCTGATATACCTCTTAGCCCTATTTTATCGCCCCAGTACAATGGAGTCATTGGAGAATCTCCTGCCTGTGGATTTAAAGCATTTGAAGCCGTTAAAATGGAGGGATTATTCAAATAGGGATTGTTGTTTGCAATAGTTGGATCCGAATACCATAAACCTTTATCTAATACAATACCTTGATCTGCATCAAACAAACAATAAATAGGAAAAGTGGTTATCATTGCTGTAGAATCATAATCTGGTGTTGGCGGAATTGTATCCTCAGGTAATTGATCCTTTAAAACTGTTTGATTGACATAAGTAGAAAATATATAATACTGATTACAATTTACTGGATGAGGAACTATTATTGTTTCCGGTCCTATTGTATTATTTGTTGCGTATTTAATTTTGTAGTTATTCGTATTTTGATTTTGAACTACGTCAAAAGTATTCGTAAACACATAATCTAAAAACTTCCCATCGGCGTCATAAATCAAACCATCAACTACAAAAAATTTCAAATCCCCATTGACATCTTGCATGCCATTAGCACTTCCATGAATTCTAAAACTTGCATCGTAATAATCAGTCGGGTCTTCAGAGTTATTAATTTGTCCTTGACCAGTGGGTAAAGGAATAGGAATACCACCTGAAGGGTTTACAGAGTTTGGTGGACAAATCCAAATTGGATTTTGTGCAAAAAGTGCAAAAGAACACAATGCCAAAAATGTGGTTAGAATAAAGTTGTTTTTCACAAGTGAATTAATTAGATTTGACGAAACAATAAAAAAAAAAAAAACCTATGCAAGTTTTTTATCGCTTTTTTTTATTGATGATGTTGATGCTAATTTCGTTTAACTCAAAATCTCAAGTCACCTATTATCAAGATATATTTAATGGTGGTGCTTCATTTGCAGGATTTTCAACAGGCACTGCTTATACAGGAAGTTATAATGGTAACTTTGAAACTTATTTTCACCCAGGCTCACTAATTAGAAAAGTCTTTTTTTTATATAATACTTATAACGAACCAAATTATGACATAACAATCAATTTAGATGGTGTTGATATAATTCTAGAAAGAAATGAGTTAATTGGAAACACTTTAAAATCCACACAATTTAGTTCCAATCAAAACTTTAGAATACTAACTAAGGATATCACTCAAATTTATAATAATATTCAAAACCATCAAATAAACATTCCCTCTCAACCCTTTTCAAGTTGCAACTGCTTTTATGGCAATTTTGCCATTGTTGTTCTATATGACAATCCACTATTATCAACTATTAATTTTTCATTACTGCTTAATAATTTAAATCTAAATTCTTCTCCAAGCAATTATTATACAGACATTAATCCCATTTCAACACTTTCTCAAGTTGGCTTTTCTTTAAATACAGATATTATAAATAACCCAATAAGCAATGACGGTTCAAGAGTTTATGTAAATAACAATCTGCTAGGTTTAATTGGAGGCTCTGATGGAGTTGATCAAAATTCTATATTTGGTGTCAGAGGTCATTTTTATTATCAAAATTCACAACTATTTGGTTTAGATGATGATACCCCGGATTCTTTCATGAATAATAACGATGCAATTGCAGACATCTCTCCCTATATTAATGTTGGGCAACAGTTATTTTGGTCTTTAGAGTGGCAAGCGCCTAGCGTACATCAAAATATTTATTCAAGCTTTCAATTGGCCTACTCCACCCCTTGCCAACCGCAAAATGTCACAGTTTCCAACGATACTTTGATCTGTCCCAATGTACCCTTACAGCTAAACGTTAGTGGTGGAACACCCAATAGTCATTCTATGAGTGGTTACGAGTGGCTTCCGCAAGAAAATTTGAGTTGTTACGATTGCGCTGATCCTATTTTTACAGGTGATTCTTCGCAACTCTACACCGTGCGCATTTGGGGAAGTGATAGCTGTTCGGTGGTGCGCCCTGTAATGGTGCGTGTTGGTCAAAAACCACCCACTCAAAGTATTACTAATGCTCCTAGTTTGTGTGGAGCAAACTCAGGCTCTGTGAATTTAACTTTACAAGAACCATCTGCTGGTATCCAATTTTCGATCGATAACGGACCGTTACAAAATAACGGCTACTTCAATAATTTGACAAGCGGAAACCATACGTTGAGCATTCACACTTTGGAAGGCTGTTCGTTTGATACGCTTGTCACTGTTGGTTCTTACTCCACCGTAAATGCAGCCTTCACCGCATCACCAACTGCTGGAGCTATTCCACTTCAAGTGAATCTGAGTAACCAAAGCAGCAACTACACCAACTTGGAATGGTTTGTAGATGGAAACCCGCAAGGAAATACACTAAACAATTACACGGTGAATCAAAGTGGAACAGTAGAAATAGAGCTTGTGGCATGGCAAAATGATCCAACTTGTTCAGACACTGCAATGGTTTCCATTTTGGCTTTCGATTCGTTGATCATCAGTATTCCTAACGTTATCACACCAAATAACGATGGGTTAAACGACGTATTTTCCATTACATCAAATTTGCCAATCAATGTTAGCTATTCCTTTACTAATCGCTGGGGAACTGTAGTGGCTAGTGGATCAATCTCCAATCAACAAGGAACATTGGTACTTTGGAATCCATCTGCAACTTACTCAGAAGGCAATTACTTTTACCAATTGCAATTCTCTTCAGCAGATGTGGCCATCGATCAGCAAATTGAACAAATTGGAAGAGAGAAGCAAGGGTTTTTGACCTTGGTGAAATAAATAAATCACCCAATCTATTTAACGCGGTCTTGGACCTAATACTTTAAAGAAGTAAGCTTCAAATTTCTTGGAGCTTTTCATCAATTCCTCATACATGGCTTTCGAACGTTTTTCATTGCGTTTCAAAACTTCTTGATTGTAGGTTGCATTTTTTTCTTTGTACTTTTTCTCGTCTTCTAAATTCTGCTTGATGATTTCATAATCTCCTTGATAGGCCTGTTCCATTTGAATCAATTGCCTTCTATCTGATTGAGCCGATGCTAGGTCATTTTGAATGGCATCTAAAACCTGGTAACTCAATGCTTGGGTGTAAGCAGTAACACGATTAGCGTTAAAATCCACATGCGTTTGAGCAAATTTTTTCATGCGCTGGTTTCCTGCTTTGATCATTTTCTCTGCTTCTTTGTATGCTTTCATCACTTCAGCTGGATACATCATTTGTGGCATTATCTCATTGTGATAGCTCAATAAGTTGACCAATTGATTGGCAATCAAGGTATCTTGTTTTGCGATGGTGTCATCGTAATAAATTGGAGAAGATCCAATCACATACACATTGCTGTAACTGGTTTCATAAGCATATTTTAAAGCTTCAAAACGCCAATTATAGATCGCATCTGTATGAGTAAGTGAATCCCAATCGTTTCGGATACTATCAATCACTAATAATTGTTGAAACAACGAATCTTTCCATGCTTTAAATTCGATGGGCAACCAAGTAGAATCAAAGGCAATCGGTTTACTGAAATCTCGGGAATCGGCCAATATCTTTGCTTGTTTTTCCGCTACGGTTTCACGTGTTTTTGCTAAAGTAGCACCGCTTTTCTTCAGATTTTCAATGCTTTTCTTTTGTGCTGCAAGTACTTTATTTATTCCTGAATTTGCCGCTTTATCCGTTGTTTTGAATAATTTACTTTCTCTAGCAACCATTCTTTTCGTGATGCTATTGGCTGTTTTTGAAATCTTCTGTGCTTTTTTAATGTAGATCTCTAAACTATCATTCATTGAACGTAAATCCGTCAATGATTTGCTCAAATCACTTTTCTCAATGCTTCCAAACGACTTTCGGAAGTTATCATTCAAACTCAAACCAATGTAATTGTGGTGATGCACAGCCATTGTACTGTAATTGTAGGGGTTAAAAACCAATCCATCGTTTGCAGTTGACAACCATTGATCGTGCAATTTCTTCGTTTCAAAAGCTTCGATGTAGGCAGTAAAATCCAATTGAGGAGTGGTTGAAACCTGTAAGATTGAATCCCAATTTGCACTCAAAGACGTGTAATTAGGCATGGTAATCGGATGACTACGCAATTGAAAAGCGGGTACAGAAGGTAAATGGGTAATTAAAAAAGTATCCGGATCGGTCATGAAATAATTCAACTGAGGATACTTCACAAAGCCTATTTTATTGGTCACAGGATTTTCATCAGCAGCTTTTTCTTCTTTTGCTGCTTTTTTTAAATCTTTCTTGTCCCAGCGTTTCTTTAGTTTTTCTTGTTTTTTAACTGAACTCGCTTTATCCAATTTTTGTTCGCGTTTTTTCAACGTACGCTCACGTTTTAGCGCATAATTGTCTTTTTTTGGAATACGTCCTAAATAGCCGGCATCCCAAGTAGGATCACATAAATACCATTTGTTGTTGACCTTGAAAGTCACCCATTCATGATCACTTTCGGCGATGTATTCAATACTGTCTGAACGAAAACTGCGTGTGTAACCTTCTACCATAACAGCAGAAATCCCCGCTTCTTTGTACAATTCTGTCAATAAGCACGAATAACCTTGACAAACCGTTTTACGTACTTTCAAGACATCTTTTCCAGTCTTGAAAACGAGTGGTTTACCTGATTTTAAAGCCGCATAATCGTAAGCAATATTGTTGGTTACCCATTGATAAATAACCGCCGCTTTGGCACTGTCACCAGACAGGTCTTTCGTTAAATAATTACTTAAGCTTTTGGTGGTTTTTGTTTCGGATTTAGGAACTTTAACGTTGAATTTTACTTCTTGTGCTAACCCAAAATGGTGTACGAAAACAAGCGTCAAAATAAGAAAAAGGTGGGATTTCATGTATTCTTTTTTGCGCAAAAGTACAGTTTCCTTTTCAATTAACTTTATATCTTTGTTGTAAAAAGTTCAGCTGGATACCCAACTCCACACAAAAACAAAGCATGTGCTGGTACAGACGTTTTAGCAGCTGAACGATCTTTTGCAGCTAAAATTGTTGGAATGTCATCTGCTTGGATTTTACCTTCACCTACTTCCAACAAAGTACCAACTGTTGCACGTACCATGTTGCGCAGAAAACGATCCGCTGTGATTTCAAAATACCATTCTCCCTCCTTTTCTTGAACCCATTTTGCAGTAGTAACGGTGCAAATATTTGTTTTTACATCAGTATGCAATTTCGATAAAGAAGTAAAATCTTGTTGGCCTAACAAATGTTTCGCTGCTTCATTCATTTTATGAAAATCAACTGGTACATACAATTGCAAGCTGTGGTGTAAAAAAGGTGCTTTTCCTTGATGTACAAAATAGTGATAGGTTCTATTTGTTGCCGAAAAACGTGCGTGGAACTCAGTAGAAACAGCTTGAATCGAAAAAATCACAATCGATGCGGGCAACATTTTATTGAGTTTGTAAACAAACTGCTCACAATCGATTTCCGTTTCAAGATCTAGATGGGCAACATAATAAGAAGCATGCACACCTGTATCAGTTCTACCACAACCTACCAAATCTATTGTTCTGCCGCTTAACAATTTAGAAAAACAATCTTGAATAGTGGATTGAACGGATATTGCATTCGGTTGCACTTGCCATCCGAAAAAAGCAGTGCCGTCATAAGCCAATTCTATTGCATAGCGATGCATCATGCTGCAAAAATACGAAACTCTTATTTGCGACGGTTCTTGTTCAGAAATAAACAAAAGGTTAACATATTGATAATGCTGACGAATTTTAATTAATCATTTAGTAACCTATCTCTAAACTTAAAGGAAAACTACAAGAATACATTTGTACCAACAAGAAACAAACAAGATGCAATCAACAAAAGGTCAAACAATACTTCTAGTAGACGACGAAAAAGACATTCTTGAATTCCTTCAATACAACTTGGAAAAAGAAGGATACAAGGTTTTTACCGCGAATGATGGCTTAGAAGGTGTAGAAATGACTCAAAAAGTATCGCCCGATCTGATTTTAATGGATGTCATGATGCCTCGAATGGATGGTATTGAAGCTTGCCAGACCATCAGACAAGAACTCTTATTAAAAGCACCTTTAATCGCTTTCCTTACTTCAAGAGCAGAAGATTATTCTCAAGTTGCAGGATTTGAAGCAGGAGCTGATGATTACATTACCAAACCGATACGTCCGCGTTTATTGATTTCAAAAGTGGAAGCTTTGTTGAGACGTGCGGGAAGACAAACGGAAGAATTACAAGAAATCAAAACAGCATCGATCACTGTTGATAGAGAGCGTTTTTTGGTGACCATGAATGGAACAATCATTCAATTACCGAAGAAAGAATTCGAATTGATTGAATTACTTGCTTCAAAACCTGGAAAAGTATTCACCAGAGACCAAATTCTTACAAAAGTTTGGGGAGATGAAACGATAGTGGGAGAACGCACCATCGATGTTCACATACGAAAATTGCGTGAAAAATTGGGAGAATCGTATATTCGCACTATAAAAGGTGTTGGTTATACTTATTCAGAACAGTGAAAAACAATCCCATTGTAGTCGTATTAATTGGAAGTATTCTACTAAGTGTTTTAGTAGGTATTTCCATGATTTTCATTCACCTCATTGATCCTCTTCCAGTTTGGGCATTCATTGTCTTTCCTATTGGAATCAGCGCAGGAGCCTTTTTGGTGTTTTATGTGCTATTTAAAAAATTCATTCACAACCGCTTAAAAATCCTCTACCGCTCTATCCGTAAAGGTAAAATGCATGAGGGTGATGCTTTCGATATGTCGATGACAAATGACATTATTGGTGAAGCAGAAAAAGAAACCAAATTGTGGGCGGAAGAAAAACAAACGGAAATTGTCCAATTGAAAGAACAAGATAAATTCCGTCGTGAATTTCTAGGAAACCTTGCTCATGAATTAAAAACGCCTGCTTTTGCGATTCAAGGATATGTGTTAACGCTTTTGGATGGTGGAATTGACGATGAAAAAGTAAACCGTGTTTTCCTAGAACGTGCATCAAAGGCCATCGATCGCATGACCAATATTTTGGATGATTTAGACACACTCACCAAGTTGGAAGTAAATGAATTCAAACTAGAACTGCGCCCTTTTGATATCCGTGAACTCGCTCGAGAAGTAATGGAATCATTTGAAATGATTGCCGCTGAAAAAAACATCAAATTGCATTTTGACAAAGAATACACCAAAGAAAAAATGGTGAAAGCTGATCGTGGTAAAATAGCACAAGTTTTCACGAATTTGATCGGAAACTCTTTGGTTTATGGAAATGAAGGTGGAGAAACTACCGTTCGTTTTTATGAGGTGGACGACATCATTACCATTGAAATTTCTGACAATGGCCCAGGTATTGAACCAGATCACATTCCGCGCCTTTTTGAACGTTTTTACCGAGTTGAGAAAAGTAGGAATAGAAACGAAGGTGGTTCTGGTCTTGGATTGGCAATTGTAAAACACATTTTAGATTCACACGGTCAAACCATTTCAGTCAGAAGCACCGTTGGCATCGGAAGTACCTTCACCTTTTCTTTGGACCGCTTTGCAGGCAACTCGAGCACTTTCGTGTCTTCAAGAGGATTGACGATGAAGTAAGTAATGTTAGTTTTCTGAAAAGAATTCCACTCCATTCTCTCCAACCAAAAATTGAATTCCTTTTTCGTTTTTTGCCCAAAACAAAATCAAGGGTAAACCACTGTAAACAAAATCAGTTGAAACAGAACTGTATTTTTCTGGAACAACAAGCGTACGTTTAACCATATTATAAACTCCGAATTTGCCGTTTTTTTCAACAACCAAAAAATCTCGACCATACTCTTGAAAAGAATCATATACAAAAGGTAAAATAGGCTTAAAATCTAATGAGTTTACTGTTGGTGCAGCAACTAATCCCCATTTCCCTTCTTTTTTGACCCAAAACTGCTTCCGAAATCCTTCTAGTCCAAATTTAGTTGCTTGACTTGCATCAACAAAATCGTATTCAAATGGGAGTAACAAATTTCCCTTATGATCCACAACTCCCCATTTTTTAACTTTTTGAACAACTAAAAACCAATTGTTATAATCCAATTGGTCGGAATAAGCAATGGAATCATACAAAGCTGGAATGGAATCTACCTTTCCGAAATTTCCATTATCAATAAAACAAACACCGTATTTTTGATTGACTTTAAACACTTTAGAAGTTGGTCTGTTTTTGAAATATGACTCTGAATCAAATTCAGAACCTGAATCTGAATCTGAGGTAGCTTTAGAACGTTCTTCTGAATTTTGAGCTTCAAGCTGATTTGAAAAAGCCTTACCAAATTCATCAAAAAAACTTTCTCCAGTTTTATTCTTACAAGCAAAATAGCCATCAAAAGAAAAATACGTTATTGAAGTATAAATTGGCGCTATGATGAGTTTGTAATTTGAATCGGTTCGCCGAATGACACCATACAAATTATTCTTTTTCACTATACAAATTTGATCGTCGTTCCAATTGAAATCAGAATAAACAATGGGCACTTTTAATTGATTTGAAGCATCTACTATTCCTTTTTTACCTGCTTTACCAACCATATAATGTCTCTTGACCCGAACCATATCGTTTTCTATGACTGAGTATTCTAAAATTGCACAAGAAGAATAAATTGATGGAATGATTACTTTGTTATGATCGTTAATTATTCCCTCCAACTTGTTTTTTCTGACCTTGGCTTGTCCGTTATCAAAAAAATAAACAGTATCATAAACAGCTGAAACAATAACTTGTCCAGATGTGTCTGCATAGCCCCAAAACTTCCCTTTTTTATAGGGTACCAATTGTTTGTTTTGCCCAAGAGAAAAAAGACTTGCTAACACTCCAATAACAGCCAATAACTGTTTCATCTTTAAGATTTTAATGCGTTTTCAATAGCTGTAAAAAAAGCCTTTTCATCCGAAAACATTTGTACATTTTCCAACGTAGCTGTTTCCGCCAAATACAACTGCTCGCTTTGTCCGGGAGTAGCAATTAATAAAGCTTTTTTCTTTAAGAAAGTCAAATCCATTAAGGTAGAATAGCCATTGCGCGACAAAATCAAATCTGCTCCAGCAATGAGTGTATCTGCTTCTTGAAAATCATGTACCAATGTGATGTTGGGTTCGTTTGTTTGAAAGCGTTCTGCGCAGACTATGGTCATCTTGCAATTCAATGTTGTAGCTACTTTTTCAAACAACTGAAACAATTGATCGGAATAAGGTTCTGGTCCGCTAACAATTCCCACCAAGCCTTTATCTGTTTTTAATGGTTGAGCTAGCTGCATAAAACGCGAATACCAACCAATGTAAACACCGTTTTCAGGACAGTCACTCAAATTTCCAGCTAATCGTTGTTCAGCAGTATCCAGAATCCAAATCGTTTTGAAATCCATCAACCAATTGCGGTGCAAAGAACTCACCAAACGAGGAGTATCTTCAGGCAACTGCACTTGATGCGTTAGAAAAATACTGTGAACCTGCTTATTCGAAAAACCATAGCGATGGTCTGAAATGATGTAATCAGCAGGAAACGTTTTCAATAATTGCTTCAACGCAGCTTTGTCATTGCGAATAAAACGAGGGCCTTTCAATAAGTTTCGAATGCCTTCTAAAACAAAATTGCCAGAACCAGAGAATTTTAAGTTGCTTCCATCTAAGAGTTCGGTTTTACCCTTGAATCCATATTCTTGAAGCAAAGCAATTTGAGCATCAGAACCTAAAAAAACGATTTCATTCCCTTGTCCCTCCAATTGAAGTAGCAAAGGAATAGAACGCGTCAGATGTCCTAATCCCCAATCAAAACAAGCGTAAACAATCCGTTTTCCTTCAATATCTTTTGGCAACAACATTGAATCTTATTCCGTTCGTTTCAATTCGATTGGAGCAGCTTTTGACAAAACATAAGGGAAATTCTCTTCAACAAAAGAACTTGGATCCAAACCAAATTCGTTTTTCTCTGTTAAACTCATTCCTTTAATGTAGAAGTATGCATTCAAAATCACTCTATGGAACCAAGGCAACTCGTTATCATTCGATAAGAATTTACGGATCATCACAAAGCGGAAATCTCCAATGTGGTCGCTGTGATGGTATTCGCATGCATAACGAGATTTGATTTCAATTTCACCAGCTTGCACCATTTCTTCCACCACTTGTTTGAACATCGTATCCAATTTCGGCTGCACACGGAAACCTAGTTTGAAATCCACACGAATCAAATCGTTTTCATCGTGTTTTGTCACACGGTATTCCTTTGTGTAAGGCTCATCTGTTGTATAAACGTGAACAAACCAATAGCGTTCTGCTCGTTTTGGTTGTTGTTCTAAAATGGAATAAAACACTTTCGATTCCACTTCGTCCACTCGCTCTGCACTGGTTAAATACACCAAATGGGTAGCGTAAGTTGGAATTTGCTCATCTGCAGATAACTTCTGTAAAACCGGCAAATAGTTTTTGATTTTTACAAACTCCAAATAACTCGTACGAATGATTTTACTTTTGAAAATCACATACATAATCGCAATCAAGAACAAAGCAATGATCAAAGTAATGTAACCACCATGAGGGAATTTCTCTATTTGTGCAACAGCAAACCCACCTTCGATGATAAAGAAACCGGCAATTAACGCATAGCGCATAATCGGATTCCAGTGTTTTCTTGCCATGTAAAAAATCAACAACATGGAAGTTGAAATCATCGCCAATACAATCGAAAGCCCGTAAGCCGCCTCCATGTTTTCAGATTTCTCAAAGTACCAAACCACACCTAAACAACCAAACATCAACATCCAATTGATCGAAGGAATGTACAATTGTCCTTTGATATCCGAAGGGAAATTCACTTTTACACGAGGCCAGAAATTCAATCGAATTGCTTCGTTAATCAAGGTAAATGAGCCAGAAATCAATGCTTGTGAAGCTACAATCGCAGCAGCAGTTGCTATTACAATCGCTGGAATTTTAAACCATTCTGGAACAATCATGTAGAATGGGTTTTCCTCATTGATAAAATCGTTGTTGTGTTTACTCAATAAATAAGCTCCTTGACCAAAATAATTGATGATCAACATGATTTTGACAAAAATCCAGCTCACACGAATGTTTTCTTTTCCACAGTGACCTAAATCAGAATACAAAGCTTCTGCTCCAGTAGTACAAAGAAAAACCGCTCCCAATAACCAGAATCCTTGCGGATAGTTTGCTAATAAATCGTAAGCATAATAAGGATTCAAAGCTTTTAATATACTTGGATCTTTTACCAATGAAAACAATCCGACACCTCCCAACATGAGGAACCAAACCAACATCACTGGTCCAAAAGCTCTACCAATGAACTTGGTTCCAAATTGCTGAATTACAAATATCAAGATGATTACTCCAACAATAATCGGAGTGGTTGGAATGTCTTTATTGACGTAATTTAATCCCTCTATAGCTGAGGAAACTGAAATGGGCGGAGTGATAATTCCATCTGCTAAAAGTGCTGCACCACCAATCATAGCTGGAATTACCAACCATTTTTTACGTCGTCTTACTAAGGTGTACAAGGAGAAAATCCCCCCTTCACCCTTGTTATCTGCTCGTAAAGTAATGATCACGTATTTCAAAGTAGTTTGCAAAGTCAATGTCCAGAAAATACACGACAATGCTCCCAAGATCAACTGATCCGTAATTTGTTTACCAACCTCAATCCCATTCACAGGTTCAGCGTTAGTAATTGCTTTTAATACGTATAACGGAGAAGTACCAATATCACCAAAGATGATTCCGACTGTGATAATCAATCCCGCGAAAGATAACGCGTGATGATGCTGTTTTGACATAAGACAAAATTTTGAGTGGTAAATTTAAGTATTGCTAAAGATTCAGCGTTCTTTTTTCACATTTTTCGACAAAAAATCTTTCCAAGGGTTTTCTTACTTTTGCAAACACATTATGGGAAAGAATAAATTACGTCGATTTGCAGAAATGAAGGCTTGGGACAATGTCTTCGAACCAACTTTAGAACCCAATCCTCAAGATGCATTTCCATTGAAAGGAAAATGGCATGCTGAGTATTTCAAAAACGACCATCCAATTGTTTTAGAATTGGGTTGTGGAAAAGGCGAATACGCTGTTGGATTGGCAAAACATTATCCAAACAAAAATTTCATTGGAGTTGACATCAAAGGTTCCCGTATGTGGGTTGGTGCAAAAGAAGCCATTGATGAGGGTTTGAAAAATGTGGCTTTTCTTCGAACAAAGATTGATTTCATTGAATCGTATTTTGATCAAAATGAAGTGGCTGAAATTTGGTTGACATTTTCAGATCCACAACCCATCAAACCTCGTAAGCGTTTGACATCTGAACAATTTGTAAAACGTTACCGCTCCATTCTTCAACCGGGAGGATTGGTGCATTTGAAAACAGATTCAGATGTGTTGTTTGAATCCACTGAAGAACAAATCAACGAACACCAATACGATGTGGTCGAATTGACCTGGGATTTATACAAAAGCATTCCAGAAGATTTAGACCCAACCATTCGCGATATTTTGCATATCAAAACGCATTACGAACAATTATTTACCGCAAAAGGGTCGGTCATCAAGTATTGTTCATTCCGCATTCATTGAAATGAAGAGCTGGAAATTCAAATCAATTGAAACACTGATACTGGGATTTTTCTTGGTACGCTTGTATGGAATTTGGTTTCCACCGCTTGAAACGTGGCATTCTTGGCGACAAACACTGACCAACATGATGGCCAGAAACATGTCGGAAGAACAGTTTTCTTTTTTCTACCCAACGATTGATATGGCAGGCGAACGTTCAGGAATTATAGGTTCCGAATTTCCCTTGTATCAAAGTATAATCGCAAGTTTCAATCAAATCTTTGGATTCGAACATTGGTATGGCCGATTGATTAGCTTGGTTGTAGCGAGTATTGCAACTTGGTGTTTTTACAAAATCATCGAACGCTTTTGGACCACACGAACGGCTTGGTATGCTACACTGATCTTTTTGACCTCCTTGTGGTTTGCGTTCTCTAGAAAAACAATGCCGGACACCTTTGCTGTCTCGTTAGTCATCATTGGCATTTATTGGATCGTCCGTTTTGTTGACGAGCGCACTTTCTGGAAATTAGTTCTGGGAGGAATCTTTTTAACCATTGGCGGACTTTGTAAAATACCAGCTGTATATTTATTTGCTTTGTTCATTCCTTTTGCTTTGAATAGAGCCTTCTTTTATCAGTTGAAAGTGCAAGTTGGTTTGACTCTAACCATAGCTTCCCTAATTATTGCTTGGTGGTATTTTTATTGGGTGCCTTATTTAGTAGAAACCTACCGTTTTCAATTGTTTTTCCCAAAAGGAATCTTGGAAGGAATCAAAGAAATTCAACCGTATTGGAGTGATTTCTGGATGCAGTTGTATTTTGGAGCGCTTCGATCTTACATCGTTTGGATAGGATTGCTTTCAGGAATCAGCTGGTTGTTTTACAAAAACAATAAAAGAGCTGCCATCGGTTTTGGGATCTTGACCTTGGTGTTTTTACTATTTGCCATTAAAACGGGAACTGTATTTCCAACGCACAATTATTATGTACTGCCTTTTTCTCCAGTTTTAGCAGCCTTAGCAGGAGTTGGACTACAGCGTTTCCATCCAAAATTGTCATTGGTACTGGTTTTAATCATTGCTATTGAAGGCTTAGGAAACCAAATTGCCGATTTTAGAATCAAACCCGAAGTGAAATACCGCTTGGATTTAGCGCAACAAGTCAACCAACTGGTTCCAAAAGGAGAGAAAATCATCATTGCCACCGGTCCGAACCCAGAATGGATGTATTGGTACCATCGCGAAGGTTGGAGTATCATGCCCGATCAGTTTACAGACACTACCTACATGAACCAAATTGCTAAAAACAAGGGGAAATACATTGTAATCGACAAACACTAAGAGTTTGATGTGGTGGGATTTGAAAAAGTAGGTGAAACGAAGGATTTAAAGATTTATCGTTTAAGCGGTAAATAACTCAAATCTCAACAGGTAAAATTGCAATTTTACCTGTTGAAGGTTTTTTGATGAATTAAAAATCCCACTTCGTTTTCACAAAGAGGGATTCAATATTAAAATGATCTTTTCTTAAGCCACTTTCAAACGAGCCACTTTGCTTTTTGAAAACTGTGCTTTCGCATATTCGATTTCAACTCTGTATTCCTTTTCCTTTTTAGAAGGCAATTCATACATGGCATCTGT
>JADLGD010000159.1 GCA_020849495.1 Fluviicola sp. | reverse complement strand
GTTTTTGTTTTCATCTGAATGCGTTTATTGAAATGGAATTTAACAAGGGTGCAAAATTACGACATTTCAAGGAAAAGAGCAGATTTTAATCGAGGGGAAAAGCATTGGAGTTAAAATGTCAATCATTTGACAAGTTTCTAAACAAAAAAATGGTGGTCAAACTGCAATTTGACCACCATTAAGATTATTATTTTCAATGCGTTATAAAAGTCAAGCTTTTAAATCTGGCAATTCTACTTCTTTCGCTTTTCTGACTAATAAATAAATCCCTAGTAAAACAAAAGGAATACTCAACATTTGTCCAGTATTGATGATGTTTTCAAAATCGCGAGCCGTTTGTCCTTCTTTCAATCCCTCGACTAAAAAACGCGCTCCAAAAAGCAATACTAAGAACAAGCCGAACATTTTACCTTCCACTTTCCACCAGTTTTTCTTTTTGTAAAAGAACATCAAAATGGCAAATATGGCAATGTAACAAAACGCTTCATACAACTGAGCTGGATGGCGTGCAGGAATCATTTCCCATGGGCAATTATTGCGGAAATCCGGTGGACAGTCGTTGCGCATAAAGCGAAAAGCCCAAGGCACATCAGTTGGTCTACCTACAATTTCTCCGTTAGCTAAATTTCCCAAACGGATAAACGTTCCTGTAAGTGCAATCGGCGCTCCTATGCGATCAAAAATCCAAAGAGGTGGTTGTTTTACGACATATTTACTATACAACCAAAGCGCAATCAATAAAGCAATCGCTCCACCGTGACTTGCTAATCCTCCTTCCCAAATTTTAAAAATTGCAATGGGATCTTGTTTGTATTCATCCCAATCGTAGAAAAACACATGCCCTAAGCGCGCACCAACTATGGTTGCTACAATCACATAGATCAACAACTTGTCTAAGTACTTTTCGTTGACTCCCTCACGTTTAAATGTTTTACGCATGACAACAAAGCCAAGCATTAAACCTGTTACAAACAACAACCCATACCAATTTGGTGTTGCGTAACCTTCGATGATTTCGGGATCAAAATTCCAATTGATTGCTAAATTCACTTGTGTCTAGTTTAGTGCTTGAAAGATACTTCTTTTTCTTGATTGAGTTTCGCCAACAAATGATCCACTCTTCCTTTTTTGAAAATCTTGTTACTGTTTTGCAGTCCTTTTCTCATTGCTTTTTGTTCTTCTAATGAAAAATGAGTGACTTCTTTGCATTCATTCGAACAGCAATTCTCGTATTTTGCCTTGCACTCATCGCATTGAATGAACAACAAATGACACGCTTCATTCGCACAATTCGTATGTACATCTGCAGGAGCACCACATTGATGACAATGAGCGATTACATCATCACTCACACGTTCACCTCTACGTTCATCAAACACAAAGTTTTTTCCGATAAACTTGTTTGCCAAGCCTTTCTCTTTGCATTCATTTGCATATTTGATGATGCCACCTTCCAATTGATGCACATTTTTGAAACCACGGTGTTTGAACCAAGCAGATGCTTTTTCACAACGGATCCCTCCTGTACAGTACATGACGATGTTTTTGTCTTCATTTCCTTTCAAATAAGTGTCTTCAATCAAAGGCAAAGATTCACGGAAAGTATCCACATCTGGCAAAATTGCCCCATCAAAATGTCCCACTTCATGTTCGTAATGATTACGAAAATCGATCAAAATGGTATTAGGATCACTGGTCAATTCATTGAACTCTTCTGCTTTCAAATGTTTACCAATATTGGTCACATCAAAGGTTTCATCATTCAAACCGTCAGCTAAAATCTTGTTACGGACTTTGACTTTCAGTTTCAAAAATGGAAATTCAGCTCCCTCCTCTTCAACAGCCACGTTTAAACGCACGCCATTTAAGAAATCGACACTGTACAAATCATCTTTGAATCGATTGAAATTGTTTGTTGGTACTGAGATTTGTGCGTTGATTCCCTCTGTTGCAACGTAAATACGTCCTACAACTTTAAGGTTATCCAACAATTGGTACAAATAATCTCTGAAAATTTGAGGATTTGGAATCTGATGATACTTATAAAATGAAACCGTCACAAATTCATGTCCAGCTTCACGTAATTTTTGTTCCAATTCCTCTTTACTGTATGTGTTCCACAGTTGCATGCTATGTAAATTTTAGTAAAAAGTTGGGGCAAAGATAGGAGAAATAGTATTGAGAGAAAAGCTTTAATCATCAATTAAAAAATCAATAGGTGTTGTTTAGAAATTCTAATTCATCTTATTGGATTGTTCATGTTAACTTTGCATTGAAAATAAAGTAAAATGTCTGCCTTAAAAAGTTTACTAATTCAAGTGTCGCTGTTCTTCTGGTTTTATACATCAGTTCACGGTCAACTGGAAAATAACATTTGGTATTTTGGAACCAATGCAGGCTTAAATTTTTCGACATCACCACCTACAGCAATTTTAGGTTCATTAAGCGCACTAGAAGGAACTGCAAGTATTTGCAATAGTTCAGGATCTTTACTTTTTTACACCAACGGTGTAACAGTTTGGAATGCTAATCATTTGGTCATGCAAAATGGGTCTGGTATACTTGGAGGCGCTTCTTCCACTCAACCTGCTTTAATTGTTCCTATTCCACAATCTTGTCAGAAGTACTACCTATTTACAACCGAGGATCACATGGGTAGTAAGACGTTTCGCTATTCAATAGTAGATATGTGTTTAAATGGCGGACTTGGGGGAATTGACCCCGCTCATAAAAACGTACCAATAGCTATCAATATTTCAGAAAAATTAACCGCTGTGATGCATTCAAATGGAACTGATATATGGGTAATCACCCATGTATTGTCTTCCAATGTGTTTAAAGTGTTTTTAGTTGATGCAGCAGGTATTCATCCTCCAGTTATTAATGCTGTTGGAACAACTTATACAAACAACAATTTCATTGGTCCCGTAAAAGCATCTCCTTCAGGTACAAAAATAGCTGCAGCGACAACCTTTCCGAACCATAGTTGTGAGTTATTCAACTTTAACAAATCTACTGGGGTAATGACACTTTCTCAGGATTTACAACCTTTTATAGCGAATGGAGTGTATGGATTGGAATTTTCTCCGAATGAAAACTTTTTATATATCGCCACAACTTGGGGCACGAATTATTTATACCAATACAATCTGACAACAAATGCGGTAACACAATTATCAAGTATTGCTGGTAATTATAATTTTGGAGCTCTTCAATTAGGATTGGATAATAGAATTTATCTTGCTAGAAACAATGAATCGTTTTTAGGTGTCATTAACGCTCCCAATACGAATGGTTTAGGATGTAACTACATTGATAATGGAATTTATTTAGCCCCAGGTTCAATGAGCAACTCAGGAATGCCCAATTTTAGTGCTTATTCCTTTTTCCAACAACCAAACAATGACATCATAGCGGATTCTATCGTTAATATATGTACAACAGGATCTTATCCAGTAAATGTTTCTTTGGATTGTAATGCAAGCATTTTGTGGAATACTGGAAGTACAAGTCCAACTCAAAATTTCACAACACCAGGTGTTTATACGGCAATCATTCAAAACTCGTGTAATACGATTTATGACACTTTAGCGATCATTTCATCTTCATCAACTGTGATAAGCTTACCAAATGACACTACAGTATGTGGTAATCTTGTAACAAATCCATTAACAATCACAGCTAATTATACTGGTTTTGGATCAACTACACCAACTATAACATGGAACACAGGTGTTACTGCTCCTGAAATTTCAATCACAGATCCTGGAACCTACATTGCGAGTATCACCACTAGTTGTGGAGTGATTGCTGATACAATTGTTATTTCAGAAGTTAATTTGCCAATTATTTCAGGTCCAACCAATCTCGTTTTATGCGAAAACACTTCTACTGTTCTTTCTTGTAGTGTTCAAAATGCATCAAATGTCTATTGGAGTAATGGAGAACTTGGAAATTCAATTACTGTTAATTCAGAAGGAAACTATACTATTTACGCTGAAAACGCTTGTGAAATAGATTCCATTCAAATAGTAGTTGATGAGTTACAAAAACCTGTTTTAAACCCAATTTCATCCATTGACACATGCT
>JADLGD010000158.1 GCA_020849495.1 Fluviicola sp. | reverse complement strand
TTCTAACGGAACAGTAAAAATCAACAACGGACAATTCACTACTAACGTAGCTGGAATGAACGCTGGTACTTATGTATTCTCTTTAGAGTTTGCTAATGGTACTTCTAGCCGTTTCAACGTTGTTGTTACAAAATAATTTGATCCGCATTTAGCGAACAAATAGTCTTATTTAAAAAACCCTGGTTCTTCGGAATCAGGGTTTTTTTGTGCTCTAAACAAGGAGTAAGCTGAGGATACTGAGAGCACAGGGTTATTACTAACCACAAAGAAAGTGAGATCACAAAGAGAAAGTGTTGATTTATATCAGAGAAAGAATGAGCGCTGAGGAAAATACTAGTGTATTGAACTGTGAGTAGTAAACACAAAGAGCCAGAGAAAACCGAGAGTAAGTAGTTTTGTAAACACAGAGTAAGTGAGAACACAACGTTTATTTAAACACAGAGAAAGGAAGAACGCTGAGAAATTTTAACCACAGAGTACTCAAAGAACACAGAGGGAATTAGAAAGACGAGTTGGTTATTATCAAGAGAAATTAATGTAACAAGGGGAAAACTAAAGAGATGGTCGTTCCTACAGCAGAAGTTTCTGCAACTCTGATGGATCCATTGTGGCTTTCTACAATTTGTTTTACCATAGCCAAACCTAAGCCTGTACCAGTACTTTTTGTGGTGAAATAAGGTTCAAAAATGCGTGGTAATTGTTCATCTGAAATACCGGTTCCATTATCGGTGATAAAAATTTCAATGGATTCTTCCTGAACAATAACCATCAATTGAATCATTGCTTGATGATCAAATGGCACAGCTTGAACGCCGTTTGCAATGATGTTATTAAAGACACGCAACAACATTTCTTTGTCGCCATTGATCCAAGCTTCCTGAGTTGGAATAGATAGGGTAACTTCACATTGGTCTTGAGAACTAAACAAAGCTGTAACAGATTGAATCAATTCAATCAAATTCAACCGTTCCATGACCGGTTGCGGTAATTTTGCAAAACTTGAAAAAGCGTTAGCAATGGTTGTCAAAGCATCGATTTGTTCGATAATGGATTGTGAAACACGGTCAATTTTTGCTTTAGCATTGGGGTCATTTGGATCAAAAACACGCTGCAATTGTTGAATACTCAACTTCATTGGTGTGAGCGGGTTTTTAATTTCATGAGCAACTTGTTTTGCCATTTCTCGCCAAGCAGATTCACGTTCTGATTGTGCTAATTGATTGGCTGCTGCTTCAATTTCGAGTAGCTTGTTGTTGTATTCAGCAATCAAATCACCGATTTCATCATTGTTTTTGTAGACAATTCGTTGGTTGTTTTTTCCCAATTCAACACGAGAGAAACTTCTTCGAATCAAGCGTAAAGGTGCAGTAATCCAATTTGAAACGATGATGGCACCAATAATGGTGATTACCAACAACAACATAAAGACATTGACAATCGCCATGAAAAAGCGTTGAATTTGCGCTTCAAATACATTTTGCTGATCAAAGTGTTGCAGATTCAGGTAACCCAATAATAAACCATCACGTGTGATTAAAGGCACGTAAGCAGACAAATAATTCAAATCGCCAATATGCTCTTCATGTATGAATTCAGCGCTTTTATTTTGTCGCATTGCAATCATTGCAGATGCATCCATTTGTTCACCTAACAAACCAATGTTGTAGATTTTTGGTCTTGATGAGGCCACCAATTGACCGCTTGGCGTGTAAATATTTAGATCAGTAATAAAAATCTGAGACCAATTGCGCAATTGATAGGCCAAATCATCTTTCTGCCAAAGCGCACCTTTCTTGTTTTGTTCTTCAAAACGCAATAACGCTTCACGGTTAACAGATCGAATTTTTTCACGAATGATATCGTTGGTATAATCCGAATATTGATTGTTCACGAAACGACTACTTCCGATACTAAAGCCAAGTAAAGAAACAACCACTAAACTGATCATGACCAATTGAATTTTAGTAGCTAAGGTTAACCCACGTTGTTTCTTCAATTCAAACCTTCTAAATACCACAACAATTAAAGCGAGAACACTACCGTATGCAATCAACAAAAAGGCAATTGTAGTGATGTTGTTCAATAAACTGGGTTGTCGTTTAGAAAGAATGATTGCATCGTCTTTGGTATGTTTTAAAACAAAATGATTGTAATCGTTTTTATCGAACCATTGCTTTTTGGTACCTTCTTTTAAATGTAAACTACTAAATCCAACAGGGTAACTGTAATCACCGTAATTGGTTATCAATCTACCTTTGTAATACTTGGCTATGGAATAAGCTTCCAATGACTCAAAGACATTTGCTTGCTCAGAAATCAACAAGCGAGGAAAACCGATTTCTTCTGGAATTTGTTTGGATTTCAAGGTACCGTATAGCTGAACGATACCACCATCTTTACTACGAACTTCGTGTTTGAAGATGTAACAAAACTGACTGGTAAAATCACGAATAAAGAAGATGTTCGGATCAACTTCAGATGGATTACCGTGCAATGCTATTAATTCATCCAAATTATTTTGAGTGAATCCGTTCATTTTCCGAACAGAATCAAAACGAAAGAAATAGAAATCAATGTCGTAACGTTCCCAAAAACCGTTGAAAATTCGTCGTTCTAATGCTTCTTTTAATTCGTTAAATGTTGGCTGTTCTTGTTGATTGAACAGTCGTTTTAAATACGGTTCATCGTTCAATTTTTCTTTTGCAGAAACAAACTCAATTTCAGCGGTGATGTCTTTATCGTCGGCTAATTCATTGGCATACAATTCTCGTTCTTCGTGTTCTTTTTCACTTGCCTCTCGTTGAATATTGATTGCAGTTGCGGATGCAAAAACCAAAACAACACTTAACCAGGAAGTAAAAGACCAAATACCTTTCGAAAAACGATGAACGAAATATACTAAACAGGTAAGAAGAAACGGCCAAACAAAGCTATTCCAATGATTGCCAATCAAAACTAATTGTCCGATAACAGCAATTACCATCCAAATAATAAAAACAAGATCAACCTGTTTTGCAGAAGTTTTTATTGAAACAAACCAAGTATTGAAAAGTCGATTCAATAATAAAACATAAAGGAAACCACCAACACCAATTAAAAAGAGAATATAGAATGTAAACTGATTGAGCGTAAGAATTTCATTTAATTCTAAGGGAATACTGGTGTTTTCAATCATTAAAATGGCCAATTGAGGCAATACTACCAAAGCCAATGGCATGATGATTCCGAAAAGAAAATGAACGATGCGTTTATTCAATTTCCAATGAATTCTCAAAAAGGATCCTATTATAAAACAAACGGTTAGGACAAAGAGGATGAGTTGACCTAAGTTTTGAATCCGTTCATTGATTGCAAGTATATGTGGATCAAACAATTCTGTTCCATTCATCCATGAAAACCATTCAAAGTGATAACTTGCATCCCAAGCAACAAATGAAATAATGGCTAAAGGAATTCTCCACCACCATTTTTTAGAACGCGTCAACAGAAAATGCCAAACAACGAGTATTTCTAACAACACTAGAAAGAATAAATTTGTCTTTAGAGTGGAGTTTTCTATGTTTGGCAATAATTCTAATTGAAAAACAGGTTCTTTTTCCAAATTGCGAATGATGTGTTTGTCTTGCAAAGTCATTCCAATTTGTGCGTTTTCTTGCGGAAACGGTTTGAAAAATTGATTTTTTAAGCGGTCATTTTCATAGGGAAAGGTTCGCTGAACGCCAAAAGAAACGACATAAACAAGTTGTTTGTCTTCTTTGGTTTTTGAAAAATACCAACCATTTTGTAATGCAACTAAGCCATTGGAAGGAAAATGCAAATCTGCAAATTGAAATACTGGCAACAAATTACTGTTCCAATAGACCAAAGAATCATTGCTGTAAATATGTATAAAAAAGTCTTGGTTATTGTGAAGGTATTTTTGAGAAAAGGAAGTGTATGAAAGTGATTTCCAATCTTTTTGAATGGTATTGAGGAGTTGATTTTGGGCTAATTCTCGTTGGTTAAATTGCTGCTGAAAAGCAGATAGGAATGTTGTTTTGGAAGGTTCAACCGAGTTTTTAGTAATAAAAATCGCCACAAGCACACCCAGAAAAATCCAAGCATGGGCAAAATTTAAAAAAGCTTTTTTTATGCGTTTAAACATGTTATCCTTGGCGTCAACACTTCCAAAAGTCGCTCAAATTCTTGATCTGCTTGATGGTCATTATTGAACAAAAAATCGGCTTCTTTTCGGTAAGGTAACAAGAATTTTTCGAAACAAGGTAAGACGTGATGATTCCATTGATATAGAATTGCTTCACGAGAATAGCCTCTTGTCTCTTGATCACGATACAATCTTCTGTCCAATTGCACTTCTGGATCCACATCCATAAAAATGGAAAAATCGAGCATCGACTTAATTTCTTTGTATTCAAACAGGAACAATCCTTCTACAATAATGATTTCAGATGGCTCAAGCGTAATCAGGGTGTTTTTCCCTGGAGGTGCATTGAAATGGTATTCTTTTACCTCAATTGGCTCGCCATTTTTTAACTGTGTTAAATCTTGGATTAATCGCACTTTATCTAGTGCATTGGGTAGATCAAAATTAACCTCACCATTATCGTCCAATTGCTGTTCTTCAATAGGTAAATAATAATTATCCATTGAAAATACCGTTGGTTTCACCGAACCAAAATAAGTAGCTAGACGTTTTAACAAGGTGGTTTTTCCAGAACCACTACCTCCACAAATTCCAATAATCATCGTTGCATGTATTCAAACTTGACAGCCCCTTTTACTGGCAATTGGCTCTTAGAAAAAACCAGCCATTTTGTAGGCAATCCAACCACAAAGTTATTCGGATATTCGGCAGTGAACAATCTACTTGGATTATTTGTTTGCTGAACGGTTGCTCCACTTACCACACCTTGTTGATTATCAAAGAAATGGAGGTGACCTTCAGCGCTTGCGTTTTTTACAAAAAATCCTATTCCTTCTTGCAAAGGAAGAAAACCTAAACTGTTTGTTTTTTTAGCTGAGTAATTTGAAATGGAAGAACTTGCCGTCTTGTTCCATGAGTCATTTTTCCAAGTGTAAGAAACCAAGTTAGCAGTCGTTCCTGAAACTTCAATACCAGTAACGTAGTAATTTCCTTTCGCAAACACGAGGGTTCCTTTTTCACTTGGTTCTACTCTATTTAACAAAGCACTTCCTCTTCTTCCATAACCAATACGATTGTGTTCTACGAAATTCAAACTTTTACTTCCAATAGCAAATGCTTTTACCTCAACTCCTTTGGGTGTAATTTCTTTGAGATTCCACCCAGATTCTTTAGAAGCAAGTGTTCTTGCAGCAAAGATGATGTTTTCAGCATTTTCTCCTGCCACGTACCAAGAAACCATGTCTTCCACTTTCCCTGAAGAAGAAACATTTTCAGCAATCAAAGTAGCATAACATAAAAAGTTGTGATGTGTCATGCTTACAGCAATAGTCGAATACATTTTTTTGGTCTTATCTTCATGTTTGAACAAATACACCAAAGCTTTATCGGTATTTACAATGTCCAACAATGTCATGTCCTCTAAATTGTATTTACCCAACTTATCCAAAGCGGGTTTAAAAACCGTATTGGTTGATTTCACATTTCCAGCAATGCTCAATTGGTGAAAGAAAATTTTACCTGCTTTTGGTTCTAAACTTTCTAAAAAGTAAACGTATTTTCCACCTTCTTCAGCGATGTAATGTACCTCTTCTACCATTGGGTTAAAAACCTGATCCCATGAACTTTTTCCCTCATCTTTCACAAGCGTCACTCGTACTTGAGCACGCGGTTCTTGAGGAACTTTACTTAATAAAAGTGCGCCTACACCTTTCCATTCTAGAATATCGTAGTAGGTTTTATCTTGGGCAGGAATTTCAAACGATTGGGCACTTAGCAATCCCGTATAAGCCAAAAAAAGTAGCGTTAAATATTTCATCATCTCGTCAATAAAGAGTAACTTGTGCTTCGATAAAGCAAAAACTTTCGCTAAAGTTACATTTTATCATTTATAAATACTGCAACTATGAAGCTTTCAAAAATCTACTTTTTGGGATTTGTGCTAATTGCTCTAGGTTTTTTAAGTTCCGCTAAATTAATTGAAGAACAAAAAGGCCTAAGCATTGGAGATACCGCTCCTTTAGCAGACCAACAACTCAAAAACATTGATGAAAAAACACGTTCATTGAACGATTCGAAATTGGAAAACGGATTGGTCGTTGTGTTTTCTTGCAATACTTGTCCGTTTGTAGTTGGCAGTGAAAACTTTGCAGGCTGGGAATTACAATACAACCAATTAGCAAAAAGTGCATCTACCAACAAATTGGGATTTGTTTTAATCAATTCAAATGAAGCGAAACGTGAAAACGAAGATTCATTTGAAGCGATGCAACTTCGGGCAAAAGAAAAACAGTATTCGATGCCCTATTTGTTAGACAATAATCATGTTCTTGCTGATGCATTTGGGGCAAAAACAACGCCTCATGTATATGTGTTTGACAAAGACATGAAACTTGTTTATCAAGGAGCAATTGACAACACGGTTGATGGTAAACGCAAAAAAGATGATTTGTATTTAATGTCAGCCATGAATCAACTTGCTGCTGGAACTGAAATTACGATAAACACCACTCCTCCTAGAGGATGCAGTATTAAACGAATGACTAAAAATTAAAAACTCTCCAAAAACCAAATACAATGAAAAAACGATTACTAATTGGGGCTGTTTTGTTAGCTAGTTTGAATCTTAGCGCGCAAGTACAGTCTTTAGGCACGCCCATATCTTGGAAAGAAAAGGTTGGTGTTTCTAAGAAAACGATTGCTTTTACGGGTGTCAATAATGAAATGGAAACTGCTCTTGAATTAACAAGACGCTCTAATTCTTTTGAAAAAATATTTAACTATGGTAAGGTAATTGACGTTTCGGTTAATTTCATGCAAGAAGCTGAAAGCAAAACATTACCAAATGGTTCTGTTGTTCGTCAGTTGACCTTTTCGTCTGAAAACGCCCTTTCACTGAACTTGATTTTCTCCAAATTTAGACTTTCACCAAATGCTACATTGTATTTGTTTGACGGTGATAAATCGGAATACATTGGGGCACATACAAGTTTGAACAACAATAGCAACAATGTATTGGGAACAGAATTGATTCACGATGATAAAATCGTGATTGAATTAACTGAACCAGCAAATGAAGCGGGTACTTCTGAATTAGTAATTGGAACACTTATTCATGGATACTTGGATTTAGAAGCTGAAATAAAAGCTTTGAATGATTCGGGTGATTGCATGTACGATGTAAACTGTCCAATTGGAGCTGGTTGGGAAAACCAACGAAATTCAGTTGCCATGATGGTAAATGGTAGTGGTGGTTTTTGTACTGGATCATTGATTAACAATACTTCTGGAACCATCATTCCTTACTTCCTTTCTGCGAATCACTGTGGTACTTCTCCAGGTGGATGGGTTTTCCGTTTCAGATGGGAATCACCTGCAGCTCAAGCTGATTGTGCAACTGCTGCAAACTCTGTGAATGGTCCTACCACTATGAATGTGAATGGAGGTGTACTTAGAGCGAATTATTCTCCTTCTGATTTTACTTTAACAGAATTAAATACCGCACCAGACCCAGCTTGGGGAGTTTATTACAATGGTTGGAACCGAACAGATGTGCCTGCAACATCAGCAGTTGGTGTACACCATCCTTCAGGTGACATCAAAAAAATCTCTTTTGAAAATCAAACATTGATCTCAACAACATTTGGTACTTCTCCTGCAAATAGTCACTGGGGAGTAACACAATGGGATAATGGAGTTACAGAAGGCGGTTCATCAGGATCTCCTTTATTTGATCAAAACCATCGTGTTGTTGGACAATTACATGGTGGAGCATCTGCATGCGGTAATGCACCAAACGCTTTATCTGATGAATATGGAAAAATCTTCACTTCTTGGACAGGTGGCGGTGCCAATAGTAATCGTTTGAGCAATTGGTTAGATCCTTCTAATTCAGGTGCTACAACCATTGATGGTGTAGATCCAGCTGGACCAGGAACACCGTTGGATGCTGCAATCGCTGGTGCTTCTACTTTATCAGGTACAATCTGTACAACTTCAGTTACGCCAGAAATTACGATCACAAATTCAGGAACAGATGTGTTGACTTCAGCAGTAATCAATTATGGTTATGATGGAAGTACAGCTACTGTTTACAACTGGTCAGGTAGTTTGGCTCAATACCAAACAGCAACGATAACATTGCCTTCTCAAGTACTTACAGGTGGTGCGCACACATTTGCTGCAGTTGTTTCAAATCCAAATGGAAATGCGGATGGAAACGCTGGAAACAACAATGTAAATGCATCTTTCACTATTGTTTCTAATCCAATGTATGCTGATTTATCCATCGTTTTAGATTGTTACGGAAGTGAGATTACTTGGGCAATTATGGATCAAGCTGATGTTGTTACATACTATTCTGGAGGTCCATACACTGACAACAATAATGGAGGTGATATTATTTCTGGATCTTATTGTTTAAGTGCTGGCTGTTATCATTTCAAAATCATGGATGATTATGGTGATGGATTGTCTAGTTCTGGATGCCCAGTTACTGGTTCTGTATCCATTTCGAATGGTGCAACTGTAGTAGGTGAAATCACTCAAGCGAATGCCAACTTTGGAGTAGATGAAATCGTGAATTTCTGTTTGAATTCTACGTCTGGTATTGAAAACTTATTAGATGAGAAATGGACCTTGTATCCAAATCCAACTGAAAATAACTTGACTATTTTGTTGGGTGATATTGAAGGTCAAAAAGACATCACGATTACTTCAGCTGCAGGTCAGTTATTGCAATCATTTAGCACTACGGAAATGCAAACAGAAATGCATGTAAACGGATTAGCTAAAGGTGTTTATTTTGCAACTTTGAGTACTTCATTAGGATCTACAACAAAAACGTTTGTAGTTAAATAACCTTTTTAAAAATATAAAAAAGACCATCCAACTTGGGTGGTCTTTTTTGATTTATAGGCACATCCTTTTTCAATAAAAGCGTAATTTCGTTCCTCATCAAAAAAACAATATGGCAAAAGTTAAAACAGCATTTTTCTGTCAAAATTGTGGCTATGAAGCCCCAAAATGGTTGGGTAAATGTCCGTCATGCAGTGAGTGGAATACTTTTGTAGAAGAGTTGGTTGAAAAACAATTACCACAAATAGTTGCTTTTTCTACCTCAACTGGCAGAAATGCCAAAGCTTTGCCTTTGCAGACAATTGAGACCAATGGCCAACGCAGAATCGTTCTTCCTGATTCAGAAATCAATCGTGTATTGGGAGGAGGAATTGTCCCCGGTTCCTTGATATTATTTGGCGGTGAACCTGGAATTGGAAAATCCACCTTGTTGTTACAATTGGCTGTTCAAGTTGAAATGAAAGTGTTGTATGTTTCTGGTGAGGAAAGTGAGCAACAAATTAAGATGCGAGCAGAACGTATTGGTGAAAAAAACCAGCATTGCTACATTTTAACCGAAACCAACATCCAGAATATATTCAAACAGGCCGAAGAAACATCGCCTCAATTATTGGTGATTGATTCGATTCAAACCTTGTTTAGCTCACAGATTGAAAGTGCTCCTGGAAGTATCTCTCAAATCCGAGAATGTACTGCCCAACTGTTGCGCTATGCAAAAATGACAGAAATTCCCGTGTTCATTATTGGTCATATCACCAAAGAAGGATCGCTTGCAGGACCAAAAGTATTGGAACACATGGTGGATGCTGTTTTACAATTTGAAGGTGACCAACACCATGTTTATCGATTGTTGCGTGGGATGAAAAATCGTTTTGGAAGTACGAATGAATTGGGAATTTATGAAATGGCTGGAAGTGGATTAAGACCAGTTGAAAATCCTTCTGAAATACTCATTTCAAGTGGCGATACTGGTTTGAGTGGCGTTGCCATTGCAGCAACATTGGAGGGCGTTCGCCCCCTATTGATTGAAGTGCAAGCATTGGTCAGTACTGCAGCTTATGGCACACCACAACGATCATCAACAGGTTTTGATTTAAGACGATTGAACATGCTTTTGGCAGTGATGGAAAAGCGTTGTGGTTTTAAATTAGGTGCAAAAGATGTCTTTTTAAACATAGCAGGAGGAATTCGTGTGGATGATCCAGCAATTGATTTAGGAGTTGTTGCAGCTGTATTATCAAGTAATGCGGATATTTCCATTGCGCGTTCCATCTGTTGTTCAGCTGAAGTTGGACTTTCAGGTGAAATTAGACCCGTCAATCGCATTGATCAACGCATTCGAGAAGCTGAAAAATTGGGTTTTGAGAAAATAATTATTTCAAGTTATAACAAAGGTATCGATCCTACAAATTATAACATCGAATTGATTCAATGCAGTAGAATCGATGAAGTATTGAGGGCATTGTTTGCTTAAATAAAAAGAAAAAGACGCAAAACAGTCATTCGGTTCAACTATCTGTTCAATCGAAGAGACAGAAATGCACAAGAATAGAATGCTTTCGTTAAATTTGCTTACACAACTATAAAAAGATGAGACTACTAAACCTTTTCGTTTTCACATTATTAGCTGGGATTTCGTTTTCACAAACCACATTTTTTCAGCTACCAGAAACTCCGGTAGCACCACCAGCAGGAACAACTTCATCCATTAGTTCTGATCTTATGATTGCTGAAGATGGTCGAATTTACACGGCCTATATTTTCAACAATGGATCGAATTATCAATTATACGTTGAAGAATATACAGGTGGTGTTTGGACTCCTATTTATCAGGATTATGTCTATGATGATTTTGAAGCAATTCGTAGTCATAAAATAGGTAATGATATTTATTTTGCTGTAAAAATTGATGACAATGTAGCACAAGATATGGTTCGTATCTACAAAATTACTGGTGGTACCGTTGGAATTGTTACATCAACTCTTTTTTCAGACATAATTGAACAAGGTGATTTTGATTTTACCGTTTCAACAAGTGGATTGTATGGCTACATGCTTCACAAAGATTTCAATAATATCAGTTTAAAATTAACTCAAATTGATTTAGGAACAGGTTCTGCACAAAGCATCGCTATTCCTGTACCAGGAAACACATTCAACTATTATGATATGGTGGAAGTGTTTGATACAGTTTATGTTGCTTATAATGGATTTGAAACTTCCAACAATGTTTATTTGTATAAAGTTCCAGGTAACATGACTGGGCCTTATGCTTTTGATGGATCTGCAATGGGAATTATCCCTGGTTCTGCAACGGTGAATCCAGAAGAATTAATGGTTGCTTACGATGGCGTTTCAAATGTCGTTTCAATTACAACTAAAACATCCACGGGTAACAAACGCTTTACTTATAATCCAGCTACAACAGGAATAAGTGCCAACTCCTCCATTTTTGTATCAGATGTTGCATCTCCTACAGTTTCACTTTCAGAATTAAACACCATATATCATTTCAATAATTTCACAGATGGTATAAGTGGATTACCAACTACAATGGTCATTCAAGAAAATTTACCGCTTTATGATATTGATACGGTTGCCAATTACACTTTTGGTGGTATCGGTGCTCAAGCTACCAATCACCGTTTAAAATTTTCAAACAATAACAAACGTCTTGTAGCAAGTTACTTTGATGTAATGTCTTCTTCTCGAAAGCAATTTGTAACCAATGAGGCACCGGTTGTTGTTCCCGCATCTATTGTTCCTGGTTCAGTTTGTAGCAATCAAGATATCGTGATTTTCAATAATATAGGAATCAATGAATTCAACAACGATTATTTGAATATCATTAGCATCACCTCATCCAACACTAGTGCTTGTGACGGAACTAATTTATCTTGGAGTTTATTACCTCAAGTAGGAAACATGCAAAATTTCCAAATTTATGGACAAGTTGGAGCAAGTGGATCATTTGATTTAACCATTGAAGTGACAGATGGTTACGATACCATCACTTACACCTTGCCAACCCTTACGATTAACACACCTCCAACACCTTCATTTAACACTGCCTTGATTCACGTGTGTTCTGGAACTGGAATAATGGATTTGGATGATTATGTTGATATTCCAGGAGGTTCTTACTATGTCACTGCATTGGAAGTTGACTATCTTGATGGATTTCTAGACACAGATAATAGCGGTTTGACAGTGGAACAAGTTTTTGAACTATCTTATGAAACAATAATCAATGGCTGTAATGTTTCTGCTGTAACGGATATTGTAGCACACGATGGGCCAGCAATTACTATCGCAACAACTCCTTCTACTTGTACAGGTAACAGTGGTGGTGCAATAGCTACAATTGCCGGCGGATCCATTCCATTCACTTATCAATTATGGAGTACTGGAGAATTAGGGGTTACAAGTGTATCTAACCTTGCTCCTGGACAATATACTTTTTCAATTGAAGATGCAAATACTTGTAAACAAACCAGCATTTTTGATGTACCTGTT
>JADLGD010000157.1 GCA_020849495.1 Fluviicola sp. | reverse complement strand
TGCAACGGAAACGGTTACATCTTTGAACTGATTTTTTACCGCGATTGCAATGGTGCTGAAGTCAATATCGTATCCGAAAACATTCGTGTTTGGAATCATCCTACAGTTAGCAATATTCAGGTTTTATTTGTCAATCGAACAGATATTTCACCAACTTGCAATCCTGTAGCAGGAAGCCCAGCACCTTTCACATGTGGTACTGGAGCCAATGCAGGAAATGGTGTGGGTGCAATTGAACGCATCATTTATCGCTCTGCTCCGATTGTACTTTCAGGTGTAGCTCCAGCAAATGGTTGGCATTTCACCTATGAAAATTTCTCACGAAGCGGAATCATCACCAATTTACAAAACCCAATCAATACTGGTGTAACCATCTCGGCATCCATGTTCCCTGTTCCAAATGCAGTTCCTGGAACCTGTATGGACAATTCACCTCGCTTTTTACAAGATCCGTATTTGGTTTCATGTCAAGGTGAGCCGTACGAATACAATTTACATCCAGTAGATTTGGACTTGGATTCTGTGGTAGTTAGTTTTGGTACTCCTTTCGATGAAATGAATGCTGGAGCCTACAATCCTCCACTCAATCCACCTGCAATTCCATTTGAAGTCGGTTTTACTGCAACAAATCCCACTCCGGATGCTGCATTCAATGCAGGAAATGTCGCGGCTAACTTAGATCCTGCTTCTGGAAATTTGACCTTTACTTCGAATAATATCGGTAGTTATGTGGTAAAAGTGGTGGCTCAAAGTTACCGCCAAGGCGTTTTAATAGCTCAAGTAGAGCGCGAAATGCAATTAATTGTTGTGAATTGTGCTGGAACCAACAATGCTCCTGTTATCAATGGACCATTTGCTGGTTTATTCGAAACAACGGTCACAGCTGGTGCTTTAGTGAATTTCACCTTGACTTCAACGGATGTTGAATTATTACAAGACGGTTCACCACAATCGAATTTTCTTTCGGTAACCAGTCCTCAATTTGGCACCAACTTTACAAGCAATACCGGTTGTTTAAATCCTCCTTGTGCAACACTGAATCAAACACCGATTATTACAGGCGTTCAAGGTTCAAGTGTTCAATTTAGCTGGCAAACAGACTGTGATCATTTAGTGGATGCTTATGGAAATGTTGCTGCAGTTGTTCCTTATAATTTTGTCTTCAAAGTACAAGATGATTATTGCGACATTCCCAAAACGACTTACAAAACAGTCACAATCAATGTGCTGAATCCAGGAATTATTCCGCCAACAAGTATCAATTGTATTTCTACCGCTCCAAACGGTGAAATCACCATCGAATGGGATCCTGTTTTAAACCCAGATGGAACTTTTGTTGAATTTCAATTGCATTCAGTTCAAAATGGACAAATAGGCACGTATCCCATCGGTACTACAACTGTAACATTGCCTGCTCCAGGAAACGATTTTGATTACTTTGTAAACGTTGTTTCAGGTTGTAATGGAAACGCCATTCTATCCAGCGACACAGTGAAAAATGTCTTCCTCACGTTGTTCAATCCTGCAAATGGGACGGCACAATTGAGCTGGAATTTACCTGCACCCAATCCACTTCCTGGAATGGACAATTTCGCAACCATTTTGCGTGAATATCCAACAGGCACTTGGACGACGATTGGAACCGTTCCTTACGGAGTTGTCAATTACATTGATACCATCGACATTTGCAATGCCTTTTTAAATTACCAAGTCGTTTACAACACACCTGTTTGTGCTTGGAGTTCGAATATTGTTGGAGACAATCTGGAAGATATGATTACTCCAAAAATTCCTATTTTAAGTGCTGTTTCAGTTGATACACTTACAGGAAACACCATTATTACTTGGGATGTCAATACGCAAGCAGATACTTACGGCTATGTCATTTACATGGAAGATGCCAATGGTTTCATTGTTGAAATAGATACCGTTTGGGGAATAAACAACACTATTTACACTTATACAGGAGCTATAACAGGACCGATGACCTTTACTGTTTCTGCATTTGACTCTTGTTTTACGGGAATCGTTCCTCCTACTTATCAAACATCTGCCAAAGGAGAATTACATACATCCATGTACTTGACCACTTCTGTCAATGTTTGTAACGGTCAAACTGTTTTGGATTGGACCGATTACCTTGGATGGAATGCCGATTTAGTGGATTACACAGTTTTCATGCGTCAAAACAATGGTTTATGGCAAAACATGGGGAACTTCGCTCAAACAGTTGCAAGTTTTGATTTAGCACCTTTACAAAGTTATTGTTTCACCATTAGAGCAAACAATGTAACTGGAACAGAAGCTTTTTCCAACTTGACGTGTTTCTTGTTGAACAGTCCTCCTGCTCCAGCCGTTCACTATTTACGCGTTGCAAGTGTGGAAAACGATAAAGTGCGTTTACGCCATGAAATTGCTTTGGGAAATAATGTGACAGCTATTCGCTTCCAACGCTTGAATGAATTGAATGGTCAATACGAAAACTTAGTAGATATTCCAGCCACTAGTTCTACTTTGACTTACTTAGATGAAAACGTAGATGTTCACAATCAATCGTATCAGTACCGAGCTATTGTAATCGACAGCTGTGGTGGTTTGGGCATAGTTTCGAATATTGCAAGAACAGTTCTTTTGAAAGTAGAAACGGATCAAACCAACTATGTAAATTATGTTCATTGGTCTCCTTATAATCAATATTTGGGAACCGTTTTACAGTATGATTTGTATAGAAGTGTCGATGGTGTTCCACAATCTACCCCTTTAGCGACTTTATCTCCCGATCAACGCTTTTACGAAGACAATGTGAGCGACTTGTACTATACAACTGGAAGGTTCTGTTATTTTATTGTAGCAATTGAATCAACCAATGCGCTTGCAATCCAAGAATATAGTAATTCCAACGAGGAATGTGGCGTTATTGAACCTTTAGTGTTTATTCCAAATGCGTTTACGCCTGGTGGATTGAATCCTATTTTCAAACCAATTTTATCGTTTCACGATGTATCGGAATTTGAATTCAATATCATTGACCGTTGGGGACAAATTGTTTTCCAATCAACTGATCCTGAATTAGGATGGGATGGTACCCACCGACTTCGAAATGAAACGGTTTCTTTGGGCGTTTACGCTTATGTAGTGAAGGTTGTAGATGGCAACAATCAAGAATATTATTTCAGAGGTACGGTAACGGTTGTGCGTTAATCTATCTTTTGGTAAGCTCAATTTCTTTTACTAAATTTCTAGTTCAATTTCTGGATCATGAAACAACTAGGTAAAAAACTACATACTCCGTCACTTACAAACGAACTTTCCTTAAAAACCTTAGTTGAAAACAGAACGGTTCATACTTTGAGCAACTGTGAATTGAATTTATTTGAAACCTATCAAGAATCACAATTAGTGCCTTTGAAGTTTAATGACTTGGTTGTGACAAGCATGTTGAGAGGTAAAAAAATCATGCATTTATTTGATGAACCGGGTTTTGATTATGTTCCAGGAGAAACGGTCATTATCCCTTCCAATGTGGAAATGAAAATTGATTTTCCTGAAGCTACAACCAACAACCCAACTCAATGTTTGGCTTTAGCTATCGACCACCACAAGATTCAATCTACACTGGATTTATTGAATGAAAAATATCCGAAAGAAGGAGTTAACAATTACTGGAATTTGGATCAAAACGACTATTTCTTCTACAACAATGAAGATTTGGCTAATACGATGAACAAATTGATTGGAGTGTGTATGAGTTCCGCTTTAACGAAAGATGTTTTGGCTGATTTGACCTTACAAGAATTATTGGTTTACATTATTCAATCGCAAACAAACAATGCCATTGAAAGCGGAAAAATTCATGCAAACGACAATGCACTTTCACACGTGATTAAATACATTCGTGAACGCTTGGGAGATCGTTTGACCATGAAGGAATTAACGAACACCGCTTGTATGAGTCAGGCTTCGTTTTACCGTTATTTCAAACGCGAAATTGGAATGAGCCCCGTTGAGTTCATTTTACATGAACGCATCAAGTACGCTAAATCCCTGTTGAAAAATCCCAACATATTGATCAACCAAGTTTGTTTTGAATCAGGATTTGACGATTGCAACTATTTTATTCGTGTCTTCAAAAAAATCGAAGGCATCACACCAAAACAATACCAACAGTGTTTTATCATTCAATAAAATCACTCAAGGTCCGCAGAGGTTCCAAATCTTTTGTCTCTTCTTCATTGAACAAGCGACTTTGAATGATGAAACGAATTCCCATGGGAATTTCCAAAGAAAAACTGGATCCTCTTCCAGGAGTGACGTGCATGTTTAATTGCGTATGTTTCCAGTATTCAAATTGATCTTTACTCATCCAAAAAGGACAATCTTCAATAAAACCCAAACACACATCGCTTTCACCTATTTTGAAATCACCTTCTTGAAAACACATAGGTTGTGATCCATCACAACAACCACCGCTTTGGTGAAATAGCAAGGGACCAAAACGTCTTTTTAAATCGGAAACAATCAACGCTGCTTCCGGACTAATTGTAATTCGTGGTATCATTGTTTCTCGTTTTGAATAAAACAACCTGCGAAGACTGTACACTTCGCAGGTCGAACTCGGATTATTTCAATAATCCACCCCATTCTTTTATCAGAAGAATCCTAATTTATTCTTGTTGTAAGAGATCAACATGTTTTTCGTTTGACGGTAGTGATCCAACATCATTTTGTGTGTTTCACGTCCAAAACCAGATTTTTTATATCCGCCAAATGGTGCATGAGCTGGATAAGCATGGTAATTATTGACCCAAACACGTCCCGCTTGAATAGCTCTTGGTACTTGATACAATTCGTGTGCATCACGTGTCCAAACCCCTGCTCCTAATCCATACAAAGTGTCGTTTGCAATTTCCAATGCTTCTTCTGTTGTTTTAAACGTTGTAACCGCCAATACAGGTCCGAAGATTTCTTCTTGGAAAATGCGCATTTTGTTGTGTCCTTTGAAAATCGTTGGTTGAATGTAGTATCCACCTTCCAATTCGCCACCCAAATGGTTTTCTGCTCCTCCAAGCAACAATTCAGCACCTTCTTCTTTCCCAATGTTGATGTAAGAAAGGATTTTTTCTTTTTGATCATGTGAAGCTTGAGCACCCATCATCGAATTGGAATCCAATGGATGTAAAGTCTTGATTGCTTTTGTGCGCTCAATCACACGACCCATGAATTTGTCATAAATATCTTCGTGAACCAATAAACGTGAAGGGCAGGTACAAATTTCACCTTGATTCAAAGCAAACAACACCGCTCCTTCTACTGCTTTATCAAAGAATGCATCGTCTGCATCTCCAACTGATTTAAAGAAAATGTTTGGCGATTTACCTCCCAATTCCATCGTAGAAGGAATGATGTTTTCAGAAGCATATTGCAAAATCAGACGTCCTGTGGTTGTTTCACCTGTAAACGAAACTTTTGCAATGCGTGATGATTGTGCCAATGGTTTTCCAGCTTCAATCCCAAATCCGTTTACCACATTGATGACACCAGCAGGTAATACGTCTTGGATCAATTCCATCAATACCATAATCGAGGTTGGCGTTTGCTCTGCAGCTTTTACAACTGTACAATTTCCAGCAGCAATAG
Source organism: Fluviicola sp. (assembly GCA_020849495.1). Classification (GTDB taxonomy): domain Bacteria; phylum Bacteroidota; class Bacteroidia; order Flavobacteriales_D; family Crocinitomicaceae; genus Fluviicola. The sequence continues at coordinate 53,224 of JADLGD010000157.1, read as the reverse complement.
CAGGAGCCATTTTCCAAGTTGCCATCAATAAAGGGAAATTCCAAGGAATGATTTGACCCACAACTCCAATTGGTTCGTGCATCGCAATACTTACCGTGTTTTCATCCAATTCAGCAATGGTGCTTTCCTCTCCGCGAATCACACTTGCGAAATAGCGGAAATGATCAATGCATAAAGGTAAATCTGCATGAATCGTTTCACGAATGGCTTTCCCATTGTCAACGGTTTCAACAGCTGCCAAGTATTCCAAGTTGGCTTCCATGATATCCGCAATCTTGTTCAACACACGACTACGTTCTGTAACTGAAGTTTTACTCCATGTTTTAAACGCTTCATGTGCAGCATCAATGGCCAACTCTATATCTTCTTTACCAGAACGTGCAGCTTTTGTAAATACTTTTCCGTCGATTGGAGAAACATTATCAAAGTATTCACCTGAAACAGGTGCAACAAATTTCCCACCAATGAAATTATCATAGTGCGATTTGAAAACGGGTCTTTGCATTTGTGTACTCATAGTTTTTCGATTTTATATTCACAAATGAAGTCGCTTATCGATGAAACTTATAGCACGATTCTATCAATTGATAGCACAATCTTCTCAATTGCATTTATTGAGTTGATTTACAATTCGCTAGACACTATTTTCGTTGAATGTTTTCTAATTTTTCCTGAACATATTAAAGGATTCCTGACAAATTGAGCGGTTTGTTGATAATGTTCAATTTCAAGGTAAAACGAATACGCATTCCATAATCAAGAAACAATCCTAAGGTTGTAGATGGCAACAATCAAGAATATTATTTCAGAGGAACGGTAACGGTTGTGCGTTCAATTAAAAAAGCGTCAAAATGACGCTTTTATACTATTGAATTTGTAGCCAAAATGAACCTCCATGTCTTTCAACACCTTTTAAATTTTCATGTTCCCAAAAAGGCAAAAGCATGGTCTTTAATTCAGTATCTTCTGAGACAAAATAATTAGGAAAAATCGTTTTGTATTTGATTGGATTTGCTAATAGAAAAAAGGCTAAACCATATTGCTCTGTGTAGAATCTATCACACATAAATTGAGGATAATCATAAGGTAAATAGATATCATGTATATGAACAATAACCCCTTTTTTTAATCTGGGTAAAATTTCCATGAAAAACACCATCGCATCTGAATTTGGCAAGATTCGATGAGAATTGTCAATGAATAAAATGTCATTCGCTTCTAAATTCAACAAGATGTCGTATTCAATCGATTCAAAAGGTTGACGAATAATTTCATCTGCCAGCGCATCTATTTCTGCTCTTGGCATTGGGTCTATTGAAATGATCTTCGTTGCTAAACCCAATTCTCGTTTTGCTTTCGAGGCAACTTTTGTTGAATTGCCAGAACCTACCTCAACATATTTTGCAGGTTGATACATTCCAAGCATTGAATAAATAGTGACAATATCAAGTCCTGGTAAAAAACCATTGTTCCATGTAGGTTGAATTGCATCTTTAGAATCCTCGGATTTTTTAATTGAATGTAATGCTTCTTTGTAAGTAAGTGCTTTATTTATAAAATCTTTATATTCCTCTCTATTAGTATTGATTATTTCATACAACTCACTGTGTGGTGGTAATCCATGACCATATCGTGGTTTAAACTCAACCGCATAATCAGCGTGAAGTGTCTTGTATTTGGACGAAAAAAAACGGTAAACTGACTTTATCATATTACAAAATTCCCGACAAGTTTAGTGGTTTATTGGTAATATTCAACTTTAAAGTGAAGCGGATTCTTGAAGCATAATTTGCATTTCCGTAAGCAGCATCCATTTCTTTCGTCATGTAAACAGGGAAATACAAACCAAACACTTTTCCTAAGCGCATTCCGATACCAGCATTGAAAGCAGTGTACACTTTCGAACTCAAACCGTTTTCAAACATTCCGTAATCAGCAAACAATCCGAAGATTTTAGGTCCAAACGGCATTTGAATGTAGAAGTTTGAACTCGCCAACCATTTAGAAGTGGTACCGAACGTACTTGTTGAACGGAAACCTCCCATGTTGTCTAAACGTTGTTGTGACCACAATCCTTCCACATCTTGTCTTCCGAAATAGTAATCTTCAATGAAAACATCTTGAGAACCGGAAGCACCTGATAAGGAATACGTGTAATTCAAGGCATTTCCTGAATTGTTCATTTCAAAGCCAAAGAATGTACCACCAAACAAACGCAATTCAGCCCAACGTTCGCGCTTGTTTCTCAAATAACGCAAACGATACGTCAATTCAGCTGAACCTCTTGACATTTGATCACCGTTAACAGGATTTGCAATGAAATCTGCACGTAAACCTACATTGATTTCATGATCCGGACGTTTGTAATCGAAGGTGTATTTTCCAAAAGCACCAACCAATTCCAATTGTGATGGTCCTAACACATCCAAGCGATACATCGTCTGAACAAGAAGTGTGTTGGTGATTGGAGAAGCTGCTTTGCGATTACCCAATTTTGCATACCAATAAGGTTGCGCTGTGACGTAATAACCATCATTGCCTCTCGCTAGTGTATCGTTTTTAAACGAACGTACCGAAACACCAAAACGCGACAATTTCAAATGATTCGCAGGTAAAAACGTCATGCTCATATCTGCAATTCCTGAAACGCGTTTTCCGCCAAAAGAATACATCGGAGCAACCATGTATTGCAAACGATTGAACGGTATCGCATAATTGTGAACCAATAAACCAAGCATGAATTTATCATAAGCATTTCCTCCCAAAGCTGGTGTCCAGAATACATTGGATTGTTTAGATTCATTATCCCCTATGAAAAACTCCAATTTCAAAGGTTCTACTTTTCCAAACAGTCCTTTCTTGTGCCAGAAATCATTGGTTTGATTGAAATCTGGTGTACGGTGAGAAGCATCTAACAACACTTCATCAACAGCAACATCCCAATTCAACGTTGTTTTTTCCGTTCCAGGTTCTACCCATTCCGTTTTAACTTTCTCTCCGTTTTTGTAACCCGTCACTTCAATCGGTCCATCTACCTGACCTTTGCTTTTCACAGTGATTGCGGTTGTGTTATCTGTTGTTTTAACTTTTCCTAATTTGTAATCGATGTGCTTCGTCGTTTGAATCAAATCACCAAACAACCAACTCAAGTCTTTTCCAGATTCACGTTCCAGAGTTGCTTTCATGTCTTCTGGTTGTGGATGTTTGAATTTCCATTCTTCGAAGTAAGCGTGCATGCACTTGTCAAACAAATCATCGCCTAAATACGCTTTCAAATAGTTGAAGACAATCCCTGTTTTCATGTACATGATTGCACCGTAATTCATACTGGTAAAATCCGCTGAATGCGTTTCGATGGGTTGATCTTCTCCCATTTTAGCCACCATCTTGAACGATAAATCGGCCATATCGTAATGACTCCAATGTTCTGCATGGAACAATTCGCCACGCACCATATCTGTCAATTGCTTGTTGTTTGGATACTTCGTATAGATGTAACGCAGCTCATTCAAGGTATTCATTCCTTCATCCATCCAACCGTGTACGCGTTCGTTTGAACCTAAAATTCCGTAAAACCAATTGTGACCAACTTCGTGAACGATGACAATTTCCAATTCCATTGCATTGGATGAATTACCAATCACGGTCACATTCGGGTATTCCATTCCACCACCAGCGGAAATTGTTCCATCCACTGCCGTCACTTGATTGTAAGGATAATCTCCGTTCCATTTGGAGTAGTAAAACGTTCCATCGTTGATGTATTCAATGGAATTCTTCCACAACATGGCATTTTTAGGTGTGAACATCGTCCAAGTCGTCACTTTGCGTTTGGATTGTGGCAATTCAACTTCACCTTTCAAGACCAAATAGCGTTTGTCTGCAAACCAAGCAAAATCGTGTACATCTTTTTGAGTATAGCGAATGGTTTTCCACTCAGATGAAGAAGCTGGAAATTCATTTTTACGGTTTGCTTTGTCGCCGTAAGTATCGATGGATTGCAATGTTTTAGCAGCTAAATCATTCAAAAAATCAATTTCACTTTGTGTTTGAAGATCACCTGTTGCGCCCACTACATAGTTTTTAGGAAGGGTAATCGACACATCATAGGTTCCATATTCGGAATAAAACTCACCTTGATTCAAATAAGGAATCGGATTCCAACCGTTTTTATCATACACTGCAGGTTTTGGATACCATTGTGTGATTTGGTATGATTGTCCAACGTGACCCAAACGCGAAATCTCACCAGAAGGAAGTTTCACTCTGAAAGGCGTTGCAACGTTAATTTGTCCACCAGAAACAAGTGGTGCGTTCAAAAACAACTTTGCTATGTCTGGATTTTCTGCATCGTATTCCAATTTTGCAGGTGCACCATTTACAGTAAAGTTCAACGAATCGATTCCGCCTTTGATGCTGTCATTTCCAAACTGAAGCAATTGTTCTCCGCTGTTGTATTGCTGTTTTCCAAGTGCAGTCTTCCCGTTTTTGTAAGCGTTTGGCCACAAGTGAATGTAGATAAAATCCAAAGTTGAAGGAGAGTTATTCGTGTAAACAAAAGACTCTTGACCGTGAATCATGTGGTTTTTATCATCCAATTTTACAGCAATCGTGTATTCCACTTTTTGTTGCCAATAAGACTGTGCATTCGATGAAAACGCTGCCAAAAACAGAACAGCTAAAGAGAAGAAAAACTTCATAATTGAATGGTTTGAATATGATAGACAACAAAAATAACAAAAGAAGGTTTGATTCCACGAAGTGATTGTTGAATGGTCGGATTAAGGGATAGAGATTTGAATTATCAATTATGAATTGTGGAATTATCAATTTCTACTTTTCAATTTTAAATTATCCATTTTCAATTTATCATTCCTGCTTCGATTTTTGTTTACTTTTGAAACATGCAACAATTCTTGGTGATTCAAACGGCTTTTTTGGGTGATGTGATCTTGGCAACGCCAGTGGTGACTGAATTGAAACGCCTATTTCCAGATGCTGCCATCGATGTATTGGTGCGAAAGGGAAACGAAGGAATTCTTGCAAATCATCCTGCAATCAGAACGGTACATACCTTCAATAAAAAAGAGGGAAAACTGGCTGAAATGCGTCGCTTGATCAAGTTGTTTCGCGCTACCAAATACGATACGGCCATCAATCTACAACGCTTTGCGAGTTCGGGTATTATCACGGCTTTGAGTGGCGCAAAAACGAAAATTGGTTTCGATAAAAATCCGCTATCATTTCGCTACAACAAGAAAATCAAGCACGTGATTGGTACTGGCAAACACGAAGTAGAACGCAACTTGGAATGCATTGCACATTTAGGAGCGAAAGCTTTGGTACGACCAAGTGTGTATCCTAGCGAACAAGATTTTCAAGCAGTTGAAGCATACACACAACATCCTTTTGTGACACTCGCTCCTGCTTCGGTATGGTTTACCAAACAATTGCCAGAAGAAAAATGGGTAGAATTGGCAAAAATTCACCAGCAAAAAGGAAACGTGTATTTAGTTGGCGGTCCTGGTGACAAAGCCTTGTGTGCTCGAATTGCAGCAGCAGCAGGACTTCCTGAAACAAGCAATTTAGCTGGAAAACTGGGATTGTTGGCTTCTTGTGCTTTGTTCTCAAAAGCCACACGCTGTTATGTGAACGATTCAGGTCCTTTGCACATGGCATCAGCGGTGAATGCACCCACAACGGCCTTTTTCTGTGCAACTATTCCCGCTTTTGGTTTTGGTCCTTTATCCGATGATGCAGAAATCAGAGAAACCAAAGAAGCATTGGATTGCCGACCTTGCGGTTTACACGGTGCAAAAGTGTGTCCGAAAGGGCATTTTAAATGTGGTGAGATTGAGGTGAGGTAAACTAAAAATCCATGAAATCAGTAATCATCCTTTTACTTATCCTGTCAATATTCATTCTCAATTCTTGTTTGTTTAGCAATTGCATTAAAGTTGGTATGAATAAATCAGATCTTGAGTGGTACAATCATTTACCGAATATGGGAGACACGCTTTTTTACAAAGGTTCTGATGGAACAGTTGATTCGTTTTTAATTTCAAACAAGTATCGTTATTTCAATGATTGCAATATGTTAGAGAAAAGTAAATTTCAATCTGAAGTTTTTGGTTACACTGGAAATTGTTTGAATAAAAACGTCAAATATTGTTTAAAAGATTTTTTTCAAATTGAATTTTCAAAAGATACAAGAACAAAAACCTCAGAAAGTGCTATGATGACTTTTAGACATTTAAATGCTTGGATATTTATCGATCACAAAAAACTGAGTGACTTTGAAACTGAATTAATAAAAAACCCTTTTTTAAACAAAGAGCTGGAGACAATTAAGTTTGATAAGGGATTGAATTATGGAAGTGCAACTTGTTCGGTTTATATTGAAGAATTCAATTGGAACAAAGAATTGGGGTTGGTGAGGTATATAACTCGTGATAGTGTGGTTTATGATTATTGGAAAAAGCGCTGAGTCAAGTTCAAAAACTTAAATTAAACCTAATTAATCTTTTCATTTTTAAAAAAATCATAGAAATGATCCACCAAATCTTTATCTACAAGATCTTTGGAATGAAAACCACATGAAACTTCAATACTATAATCCTTCCAAATAAGGTCATTTTTAGCTAATTCACCAATTGAACAACTAGATCTTAAAGCCCAATACCTATGTTTTGCATTTTTCTCTTGACTCAAGGATAGTGGTATAATATTAAACGAACCAACATAAGTTGAATCTTGACTAAAAATATCATAAACATAAACACTATCTTGACCTTCAAGAGTTGTATAAGATATTTCTTTTACTTTTTGGCAAATCAATGAATCAAGTTTTATTAAATCCGTTGGGATTTTTGAATTTAATTCTATTGAAGTATCAATCTTTTTCTTATTCATCATTTGATCAACAGGCTTGTTTGTACATTGAGAAAAAAGTAATAAAAATGTTATTTTGAGATAATGCTTCATAATATGAATTAATTAGATGTGATAGTGCTTTTTACAGATTTTGGTAATTGACCATTTAGTATTGTATCTCCAATTTCAAAAAACCTAAAATCACAAATTTCCTCGATTCTATAGAACTTAACTTTCACTTTGTATTACAAAATCTCAAATAATGAACCTCCTACAGTATCATTGAAATGAACTTTAACAAAAGTAATTAGTCGTTATTCAATTTTCAATTATTATCTACACTTTCTTCTTCCGCTTCCACTTTGCTGCATCCAAGAAGAACAGCGCTTTGATCGAAAAGGAATTCAATTGTGGCTGGGAGAATAAATCGTTGAATGTTCGGAAATAGTTCAAGTCCAAGCCTTGTTTTGCGCTGTAGATGTTGTATTTCCACAAAAAGCGGATTTCACTTCCAGGATAAATCACCCAGCGGAAACTCAAATCGATGGTAAACGCATTGAACGAAGTATTGTGCTTGCTGTTGCCCAAAGAATCCAGACCGTTGTAAGAAACGATGGAAGTGTAGCCTTCGTTGTTCAATACACCAAACTTTTGGTAATTCACTTCTTGCCAATAATGGTTCAAAGTCATCATCATTCCCATGCGATTGGTAAAGGTATAATCTGCAGCGATCGAATTATTGACAATCCAACGGTTGCGGTAACCAATCATGATTTGATCCGTGTAAAGTGTATCGCTCACACGCACATATCCATAATTGCCAATGTAGCGCGAAACGTCAGAGCCTAAAACCAAAAACAATTTATTCGAAAAACGAATGCGTGGACTGACTGAAAAATCAATGTTATTCATTCCTCCTCCAGCGAAATAGCGGTTGTACAAAGAGAAATCCAAAGCGTATTTTTTCGAATAATCACTGGAATAAAACCCACCTACTTGAAACGATTGTGGATAAACCAAGGGCACTCCAAATGTTCTTGATTCAAAGAAATCGATTTCTTTCACGGGCCACACATTCATGTCTAAACCTGCTGTTAAGAAATTTTTGAATGTAGCATTGGTACTTGCATTGATGGTCCAATAAGCAAATTTTGATGGCGCATACAAGAACTCTGCATTGGTATTTAAAATTGCAGTTCTTCTGAGGAAATTCCCTTTTCTTTCGTAACCAATCCATTTGATTTGAGCGGATGTGCCTCGGTAATTGTTTCGCGCTAAAAAGCCCATTTCATTGGGATCATAGGTATCACTGCATTCGTAATAATCCAAATTGTAGGTAATCATTCCTTGTACTTTCGAAAAACTGAGGTAGTCGGAATGTCCGTTGACAATAGTACCGTTTTTCTGATTGGTCGAAAATTGCCCCTGACCAGTTATTGAGTAGGTTCTATTCTTTGTAAACAAGGTGAATTCAGCGTTCGTTACATTGGCCAATAAATCCACTTCTGGTCGCAACACATTGGTATTGATCAAGGAAAAATTCCCATTGTTTTTGATATTCTGACTGAACACCAAAACATTGTAATTGGAAAAAGGATGCGCCAAGGTTTCTCTCAAATTCCCCATTGAATCTTTGTACACCACATAAGAAGCTTTTTCGATCGCATTGAAAAAACCAATTCCCAAACCTTTTTTTGTTCGACCTGAAATTTTAGTAGCATTCACCAATTGAGCCAATCCAGGTGCACTGACCACTTCCCTTCCAGCATTTTGCAAAGAATCTATCTGAGCATCGCCTTGGTAAGTATTACTTCCAATTCTTCGCGAATAAAACACATCCCCTATTCCAAACAAGTCCATTCCTTCCAAGAAAAAAGGACGGTTTTCATTGTAACGCACTTCAAATGGACTTAAATTCAGTACCAAACGATCAGAAACGGTTTGACCAAAATCAGGAATCAAAGTTGCATCTAAAGTAAATGATTCGGATAGTCCCAATTTCACATCCATACCAAAACGCTGTCGGTAACGCCAATCTTGTTTCCCTGATTGATCGTCGTAAAAATTCTCCACATAAGCAGTTGTGTAGGGAGAGAACGATAAGCGCAATGGAGAATTGAGGTTTACCAAATTCGTCAGTTTCCCTGATTGTGTGATTTCGCCAAATTCTTGTGGATTGACTTCATTCCAGTAAGAAGCTTCCCTTCTTCTTCTAACTTGTCGCTTGAAATTGATTTTCCAATTTTGCACATCTACTTTTGGGAAACGCAATTGGGATAAAGGAATGCGCATTTCTACACTCCAACCATACTCCGTTAAAATGGCTTTACTTTTCCAAACCGCATTCCATGTCAAATCCGTCGAAGATTGACCTAAAATCGCATCTATTTCTACACCTGCCGCTGTCGTATAAAATCCAAAACCGTTTTGACCAGAACCGTAAGGATCAATCAAAACACCAAACCAATCGGCATTTCCAAAATCATCACGCTGAGAAAGCATCGACAAAACAGAGTCTGGAGTTACATCGTACAATTCAGCTGCAATGTAAATGGCTTGATCATCATAAACGAAACGAACCATTGTTTTGAAATCACTTGTTTCGCCTACATTTGGAAAATTCACCACGAAATCTGTGGCAATTGCTGCTTTACTCCAACAAGGCTCTGTCAACTTCCCATCCAAAGTAATTGACTCGTCAATTTTTGACACAGCCAACTCCTTCTGAGCGAGAACAACATTGCTTATTAAAACAGAAAAGCAAACAAATAAAAAATGCAGTAGGATTTTCACGTTGCAAAAATCGTTATTTTTGAGAAGACCTAAAACAACAAATTCATGAAAGTCCATTTTAAGTTTTTCAACGGCCTATTTTTTATCCTTTTAATTGGACTCTCAAGTTGTGGATTAAAGTATGATAAAGGACCAACGCTGGAAGAAATCAATACCAACAGAAAACTTTCCTTGGAATCTCAATTAAAAAAAGATTACGCCAGTTTAAACAAGACTTACACTCCTTTAGAATACGGCAATTCAAGTGTCATAAAACCGTTAAGCTACAAACGATTAGATTCATTATTTAATGAAAAATACCAATTAACCCAAAGTGGATTACCAACGAAGCAAATTGATATTGAAATCGAACTACAGCGCGCAATCATTGCACAAGACACCAATGAAATCGCTTATGTAGAAACCCATTGGTTTCAATTACAAGAAGATTCACTTTTTGAATACATCGTGGGGGAATTTGCATTGGATAAACAAAATGAAATCATTGAAATGACCACGCTCGATTATTTCAATGCGACAAAATCGGATGTTTCCATGGCGCAGAAATACATGAAAGAAACCGGATTTGCTTTTAGTACTTCGTTTACTACCGAATTGGAATTGGAGTTTTATGCCTTCATGAAAAATAGAGCGGCTCAATTGAACGGAGCAGAAAAAAACGCCTTTTTGAAAAACGTTTTCAACGTGATGCGCATTGCAAACAGTGAACAAAATCTATCAACTGAAGCCATCGTTAAAAAAATGGCGCAAATTGCTATCACTTCCAAGTACCCTTTGATCAAACCCTTGGAATTGTCCTACACCATCAACAGTTTGATTGATCCAAACATTTCAAAAACTGAATTGATAGAAGTACAAGTGAAAAATATTCAATCCAACGAAGTGATTGAAACCTTCTTGTATGATCCGTGGTTGATGCGCGTTCAATAATTGAGAATGAACGGTTTTTGTTCTGTTATTGGAGCTAAATAGTTTTGCGTTTTCACACTCATTAAACGCGCATTTTCACCTTGATTTGGTGTGCCTTTTTGTCGGTAAAAATAATCCTTCCCTTTCCAAGAAAACGACCATCCTTCTTTTACTTTCTTCAAAATCAGTTGTTCCTTGCCAAGCGTTACTTGTAGATTCGGAACGTGTAAAACATGTGTTCTAAAATGCGTTCCGGTAAACCGTTCAACAGCTTTGATTTCTTGAGGTATCTGTTCTACAACCCCCAATTTAGGTTCGTAAAATGCGATATTTCCTTCATTCGATCGGAGTAAGAGCATGAATTGATTTGACTTTAAGACCATTAATTGTTCCTGTTGTAAAACATGTAAGCGTTTAAAACTGATCAATCCAATTAAAGCAATGGAACAAACGGCGAGAATTCGTTTTGTTTTCACTCCTTTTTTGATGAAAATAATCCAAGCAAAAACAACTAAAAACAAGAGGGCTAATTCAAAAAGCGAGAGTTGAAAACCGCTCGATACTGCTCCTGGAATTTGGTCAATCAACCCCACCCATTTTACCAATCCAATGATGGTCAATGAAAAAAGGAAGGCGACAAAAGCTCCTACACCTGGAATCCAACTGGTAAACAAAAACAGCATGCCTCCCAATAATACGAGGAATCCAAATACCATTACTCCTAAGTTTGCTAGTGCAAAATAATTGGGGAATTGGTAAAACCAAAACAAGGTAAGCGGAGTTGTGACAATCGTTGCGGCAATACCAACTGCGGTTCCTTCCCACGTTAGTCGTAGGATTTTTGACTGAAAAAACAACAAATCACGTATAGGTTCATACAAAAAGAATATTCCCAACATGGCGGCATAGGTCAATTGAAAACCGATGTCAAAAAACACCCAAGGATCCAACATGAACAGAATGATTGCAGATAAGAACAAGCCGTTGACTGCACTGTTTTTGCGCTTGAAAAATTGTGCTGCCGCACTCACACTAAACATCAAAACAGCTCTCATAACTGATGGTGATGCACCAGAGATGAACCCATAAATCCAAATTAACAACAGAGAAAGTACGAGTGCATTCCGTTTGGAAATCCATTTTGAAAACAGCTCCAGTACTTTACTGATCATCATCAACAATAAACCGACATGCAAACCAGAAACTGCCAAGACATGCATCGAGCCCGTATTGGTAAACGATTCCACATCTTCTTGTTCCAAATTGCTTTTATCCCCTAAAATCAATGCTTTTGCGATTCCTAGAAAAACTCCTTGCAAATGATCTTCCATGGAATGAGCTAGGGAATTGCGCCAATTCGTAAACAATCCGTTCCATGACCATTGATGATCTATAACCATTACTTGTCCCGAATTTGCATAAGCGCTAGCAACAATTCCTTTTGATTGATAATAATAGACTGCATCAAATTCTCCTGGGTTATTGCGGTTTTGAATGGGATTGACTTTTGTGCATACAACAACTCGATCATCTACAACTAAACCATCCGATGGTTGTTTCAATTCATAGCTCATCAACATTTTGCCCTGCGCATCATCTAGCAACTCTCCCCTTTTACTTTGCTGAACATCTAAAATAAGTGTTTGCCTCAGGGAAGTTTGTTTTTTTACTTCGATCACTTTTGCCACAAACGTTTGCTGCTCTAAATTGGCATGAATTCTTGCTGAGTTGTTCCTCCAATCATTTAGACTAAAGTGAGTGCCTCCCACTAAAAAAAAGAACAAACTTGTGGTTGCCAATCGATTGATGCGTTGATCCCAAAAGGAAGGCAACATGAAAAAAAGCAAAAAAATCAAACAGAAAGTCGTAATCAAAGAAGCAAACCAAACAGAGGAGGTAAAAATGTTCCAATAAGCTACCAATCCTCCAATAAAAAGGAACAAAGCAGGTAGCAATAGTGGGTATTTTCTCAAAGGAGGTTCAATTTTGTCAATTAAAAATAATAAAATGTTTTGTTCAATCACAATACGTTTCATTTTTCTTTGTTTCTTTACACCGCTAAATTTCAATTGAATAACACTCAATAAAAAATGAAACACACGATACCAATGATTGCCGCTGTGGTTTTGATGACCGCATGTTCAGGAGGCGACGATGCTGCAAAAGAAAAAGCAGATGTAACTATTGAAGAATCAAACTTAGATGCTTCTGACGATCAAGATTTCATCTTGCCTCAACCAATTTCACTTGCTTCTGCATTTCAAGAAGCTGGTTTGACTTACAAAGCAGGAAAAACAAATCCCGTTTCAAACAAAAGTAAATACGCTCAAAACATTGACAAATTGTTGAATCTTGGGGTTTATTCTACCGATTTGGCATATTGTGCAATCAATAACAAATCACAAGAAGCACGTACTTATTTATTAGCAATTCAAGATTTGGGTTCTAAAGTAGGTATGGAAAGTGTTTTTTCTGATAAAGCGTTGATCGAGAAATTCGACAAAAACTTGAGTGATAAAGATGCTTTAACTGAGTTGATTTATGAAATTCAAGACAAATCTGATGCTTATTTAGAAGATAATGATTTGAAATACCTTGCAGCAGTTCAATTTGCTGGTGCTTGGGCAGAAGGGATTTATTTAGGAATCGACGATTCAAAAAAGAAAGGTGATTTAGGAACAGCTTTGGTTGACCAAATGGTTTTGTTGAAAAACACCATCAAAGCGTTGAAAAAGCACCCAGCTAAAGATGACAAGCGTTTGCAAGAAGTAATCGGTCTTTTTGAAAATGTATTGTCAACTTATGAAGGCCTTGAATCAGTGAAGAAAGCAAACAAAAACGTCAACTTTGAAGTTCCAAAGTTAACACCTGCAGAGTTTGATCAATTGGCTGGTAAAATCACTGAATTACGTAACTCTATTGTTTCACCATCAAAATAATCCAACCATGAAAGCATTGAAAAATATAGGGATCTTATTCTTAGGATTAGTTGCAATTAGCGCAACAATGAGTTCAGATGATGGGGAGTTTGAAGCACAAGTGAACACCTTGAAACAAGACTGTAAAAACTTGATCAAATCAACGCGTTACGAAGGTTCTAAAGTGACTTATTTCACAGCTGGTAAAAAGCAAACGAAATCTGTTGAATTGTTTTTGTTTTTGGCAAATGACTATCAAATTGCTTTAGGAGGTAAAAAATGTACTCCTTCATTAACGGTTAAAATTTACGATGCAGCTGCAGATGTAGAAGATCGTACGTTGATCAAAGAATACAAAAGCATGCAAGGTAAAAATACGGTGATTTCTTCAGCTGAATTGAACACTATTTACCGCAAGAAAGTACCTCAAGTAGAACGATTGAAAAACATTCATATTGAGTATTCAATCGGTTCTGGAAAAACAGCGAAAGAAGCAATCGTTTTGGTTTACGGACATAAAGCTTAATTTTCCAAGAAATACGCACAATTAGTCCATGAAAATGGCTACTTTTGCACCAAATTCTGATAACAATGATTAATGTAACTCTTCCAGACGGATCAGTTAGACAATACGAAGCAGGAGCAACAGCATTGGATGTTGCTCTTAGCATTTCTGAAGGATTGGCTCGCAACGTATTGGCTGCCAAGGTAAATAATGAAGTAATTGATGCTACACGCTCGCTTACTGAAGATTGTAATTTACAATTATTGACCTGGAACGATACGGAAGGAAAATCAACCATGTGGCACTCTTCAGCGCATTTAATGGCTGAGGCTTTGGAATTTTACTATCCAGGAATCAAATTAGCGATTGGACCTCCTATTGCCAATGGTTATTACTACGATGTTGATTTTTTAGAGTACACCTTCAAAGAAGAAGACCTTCAGAAAGTGGAAGAAAAAATGAAGGAATTAGCAAAACAGAAAAATCCTTACATCCGTAAAGAAGTTTCTAAAGCTGATGCCTTGGCTTATTTCACTGAAAAAGAAGATCCCTATAAATTGGAGTTGATCCAAGATCTTCCTGATGGGTCTATCACTTTTTACACGCAAGGAAACTTTACAGATTTGTGTAGAGGACCACATTTGCCGGATACTAGCTTTATCAAATCGGTAAAATTATTGTCGATTGCAGGTGCTTATTGGCGTGGTGACGAAAAAAACAAACAATTGACGCGCGTTTATGGAATTACTTTCCCGAAACAAGCGGAATTGAATGAATACTTAGAGAAATTAGAAGAAGCAAAACGACGCGACCACCGCAAAGTGGGGAAAGAGTTGGAATTGTTTACGTTCTCTCAAAAAGTAGGACAAGGTTTGCCTTTGTGGTTACCAAAAGGTGCTGCATTGCGTGAACGTTTGGAAAACTTCTTGAAAAAAGCGCAACGCAAAGCTGGTTACGAACAAGTAATTACGCCTCATATTGGTAACAAAGAGTTGTACATCACTTCTGGTCACTATGAGAAATACGGAGCAGATTCGTTCCAAGCTATCAAAACACCAGATCCGAGCGAAGAGTTCTTGTTGAAACCAATGAACTGTCCTCATCACTGTGAGATCTTCAAAAGCAAACCGCGTTCATACAAAGACTTACCGGCTCGTTTTGCTGAGTTTGGTACGGTATATCGCTATGAACAAAGTGGTGAATTACACGGTTTAACACGTGTTAGAGGATTTACACAAGATGATGCGCATATTTTCTGTACACAAGATCAAGTGAAGGAAGAGTTTAAAAAAGTGATCGACTTGGTGTTGTACATTTTTAAAACATTAGATTTCCAAAACTTCAAGGCACAGGTTTCTTTGAGAGATCCTGGGAATCCAACCAAATACATCGGTTCGGATGAGAACTGGGAAAAAGCAGAAAGCGCAATCATCGAAGCAGCAGCTGAAAAAGGATTACCAACAGTAGTTGAATACGGTGAAGCAGCATTTTACGGACCGAAGTTGGACTTCATGGTGCAAGATGCATTGGGTCGTGAATGGCAGTTAGGAACCATTCAAGTAGATTACAATTTACCTGAGCGTTTCGAATTGGAATATACTGGTGCAGACAATCAAAAACACCGACCAGTAATGATTCACCGTGCGCCTTTCGGTTCAATGGAGCGTTTCGTTGCTGTATTGTTAGAACATTGTGCTGGTGACTTCCCATTGTGGTTGACAACAGATCAAGTTGCGATCTTACCAATCAGCGATAAATACAATGAGTATGCTGAAGAAGTTTTAGAATTGCTAAATAATTACGATATTCGCGGATTCGTTGACGATCGCAACGAGAAGATTGGCAAGAAAATACGCGAGTCAGAATTGAAAAAAATTCCATTCATGCTAGTCGTTGGTGAGAAAGAGGCCGAAAACAAAGAGGTAGCTGTTCGCCAACGTAGTGAAGGAGATAAAGGTTCTATGAGTGTAGAAAATTTTGCAAATACAATTAAAGAGGCGATTGAGAACGAATTGTCGAAAAACGTTTAAAAAACTGAATGAGAAAAGACAACAGAAAACCGTTCGTTAGAAAAGAAGATAACGAACAACACAAAATCAACGGAAAAATTACTTCACGTGAGATCCGTTTAGTTGTTGAGGGAGAAGAACCACAAGTAATGACTACTGCTGATGCCATTCGTTTGGCTGAGGAGCAAGACATGGACTTGGTAGAGATTTCTCCAAATGCTGTGCCGCCAGTATGTAAGATTATGGATTACCGTAAATTCTTATACAACCAAAAGCGCAAGCAAAAAGAATTGAAGGCAAAACAAAGTAAAGTTATATTGAAAGAAATTCGTTTTGGTCCGAATACAGATGATCACGATTTCGCTTTTAAATTAACTCATGCTCGTAAATTCTTGGAAGAAGGTTCAAAAGTGAAAGCTTATGTATTCTTCCGTGGTAGAACGATTGTTTTTAAAGATCGTGGAGAGATTTTATTATTGAAATTTGTTCAAGAACTTGCTGACATCGGTACACTAGAACAAATGCCAAAATTAGAAGGGAAACGAATGATTGTAATGATCAACCCTAAGAAGAAGTAACGAAGTTACTGAAAGGAGACAAGCGGTAGCGCGGTCTAACTATGTTTATATCAGAAGATGATTTCTCAATTGAAACCTGCCTTCTGTGAAAATAAAAATGCTGATAGAGTGTTCACTTTTTAAAAAAAAGAGAAATGCCAAAAATGAAAACAACTTCCAGTGCAAAGAAACGTTTCACTGTAACTGGATCTGGTAAAATCAAGAGAAAACACGCTTTTAAAAGCCACATTCTTACGAAAAAAACCAAAAAACAAAAACGTAATTTGACGCATGCAGGTTTGGTTCACAAAGCTGACTTGTCAAACGTTAAATTAATGTTGAATATGAAGTAATCCCGACGTCGCGTCAGGATTTAAACTTCGGTACTGTTTAACCAAGTATTGAGTAAGTAAGCCAACTGTAAAAGTGTTGCACTCACTATTAAAAAACTAAAGAATATGCCAAGATCGGTAAATCACGTTGCTTCAAGAGCTCGCAGAAAGAACTTTATGAAGTTGGCCAAAGGATACTACGGCCGTAGAAAAAATGTTTGGACAGTAGCAAAAAATGCTATTGAAAAAGGATTAAATTATGCTTACGAAGGTCGTAAGCAAAAGAAAAGAAATTTCCGTTCATTGTGGATCATGCGTATCAACGCAGGTGCTCGTGCTCACGGAATGAGCTATTCTCAATTCATGGGAGCTGTTCACAAAAGCGGTATCGAATTGAACCGTAAAGTGTTGGCTGACTTAGCAATGAACCATCCAGATGCGTTCAAAGCTGTAGTTGACTCATTGAAAAAATAACAAAAGATTATACATTCTATCAGATGAAGTCGTCTAGGTTTTCCTAGACGACTTTTTTATTTTACCCCCCCACTATTTGAAAGTTAGCTTTTCAAACTTGATGACTATTAACGTTTTACATGAAAAAAGAAAAATCATTAGTATTGTCTAAACTGTAAAACAAAATTTATGAAAAAATTAATTACTTCTCTTTCATTTGCGCTTATGGCAGGCTTGTCATTTGGGCAAATTGGTGCTACAGCTCCAGATTTCACGGTAACGGATATCAATGGAACTCAGCACAACTTATACTCTTACCTAAATGATGGTAAAGTGGTATTATTAGACGTGTCTGCAACTTGGTGTGGTCCATGTTGGAATTTCCATAATGCACATTATTTAGAAGATTTATACGCTGAATATGGTCCAGCAGGAACCAATGAAGTGGTTGTTTTATTCTACGAAGGTGATGCGGCAACTGCTGCTAATGCATTAAACGGAACTGGTGGTAGTACTCAAGGAGACTGGGTTACGGGAACGCCTTATCCAATTATCAATGAAACACCTTTGCAATTAAACTTAAACATTTATGCTCCACTAGGTTTCCCAACAATCAATATCATTAGCTGCGCTGACAAAAAAATCAAGTGGGATTTATGGGATTCACAAGTTTCAGGAAACACTGCTCAATCTTTGCAAAACATGAGAACAAAAGTGCAAGAAGCAATTGATGCTTGTGCTTTAACTGCTAGTGTTGAAGATTTGACAACAATTGAAACGACTATCGCTCCAAATCCTACAAAAGACCTTGTAAATGTATCATTCTCAGTAAGCGCAAACCAAGAAGCAAGTATTGAAGTGTTCAGTATTTCTGGTGCAACTTTGATGACTACTCAAACGGATGCAGTTTCTGGAATGAATTCAACTGAAATTGACTTATCTCAATTTGATGCTGGTACTTATTTTGTAAAAGTTTCTACTGCTGATGCTTCTAGCAAAATGGTGAAAGTGATCAAAAACTAATAAATAATTCTCCAATTTTGAAACCCCTGACAATAACTGTCAGGGGTTTCTTTTTTATTTTCAATGAATTAATTGTTCGTTTTTTTCTTTTTATAGAACGGTTTTTTTCCTTTGCCATTGCTTTTCGGCTTAGAGGAAACTTGCCATTCAGGTGCCACACCATATGCTTCTGGCATCGGCATTCGCTCAATATCCATTTCAATTAATCGTTCAATACGCGCCAATTTGGGCATGTCTTTCGGATTGATCAAAGTATAAGCCTCCCCTTTTGTATTTGCTCTTGCAGTACGTCCAATTCGGTGCACATAATCTTCCGCATCCCTCGGTGCATCATAATTGATCACTAAATTGATTTCTTTGATGTCAATTCCTCGACTCATAACATCCGTTGCCACTAAAATGCGTGTGCGTTTCGAACGGAAACCTCTCAACACTTCTTCACGTTGATCTTGTTCCAATGAAGAAGAAACCCCTTCCGTGTTTTTAAATCCGTTGCGTTTCAAATAAAACACAATATCTCCCACCTTACTTTTCTGCGAAGTAAAAATGATAATGCTTGTATAATCCGCACGAAGCTCTAAAATGTGCTTTAACAATGCATTCTTTTGTTCATCAAAACACAAATGGACACGCTGAGCAACTCCTGCTGCTGGTTTTGAAATAGACAAAGCTATTTCATGAGGATTCACTTGTATTTTCTGTGCAAGATTCTTGATTTTTGGCGGCATGGTAGCACTAAACAACAAGGTTTGTCTCTTAGCAGGCAAATACTTGATGATACGTTCAATATCTTCTGCAAAGCCCATGTCTAACATTTTGTCTGCTTCATCTAAAACCAAATGCTCCAATTGAGAAAAATCAACATAGCCTTGCATCATGTGCGACAACAATTTTCCTGGCGTAGCAACAATGATATCTGTTCCTTCTACCAAAGCTGCTTTTTGTCCATCCCATTTCTGTCCGTCCCCACCACCATAAATAGCAATAGAACCAACTGAAACAAAATAGGACAAACCTTGTATTTCTTGCTCAATTTGGATCGCCAACTCTCGTGTTGGAACCAAAATCAATGTATTGATCGAAGTATCTTCTTTTCCTGTAATCTTATGTAAGATCGGCAAAATAAATGCAGCCGTTTTTCCTGTTCCCGTCTGTGCACATGCTAACAAATCCGAATTGTTTAATATAAAAGGAATTGCTTGTTCTTGTATGGGAGTAGCATTTTCAAAGCCCATGTGATCTATTGCTTCTAAAACAGATTCATTGAGACCTAATTCGTTGAATTTCATAGCTGCAAAGTTACATAAATTCAAATTAACAGTTAACTACTTAAATGTGTTGATTTTATGTTTCTTCTTCGAAAAGAAGTGAAAGTTTAAAGCAACTTACTAAAACCTTTTTGCGTCATGTACTAAACTTTAGTAAATTCGTCAAATGAAACTGCTTTTAGGAATTTTTACTGTTCTTGCATTGGTGAATGTAGGATACAGTCAATGTGAATCATTTCCAATTTTAGATTTAGGAAACGACACTTTACTTTGTCAAGGAAGTACCATTACTTATCAATTACCTGCTGGGTATGATTTTCACTCTTGGCAAAATGGATCTAACTCCAGTACTTTTACAGTAACTGGACCAGACACGGTCATTTTAAGTGTTTCCAATTCGACTCCCAATTTAGTCATCAACGGAGATTTTGAAAATGGAAATACCGGTTTTACAAGTTCTTACGTATATGGAACAGGTGGTCCTTGGGGTTTGTTATCGAACCCAGGTCAATATGCTATTGCTACATCTCCTAATTTAACACACACCAATTTCTCCAATTGCCCAGACCACACTCCTACTGGTGTCGGCAATATTGTTGGTTGCAAATGGTTCAAGCACACCTAATACTGCAGTTTGGTGTCAAACAGTCACTGTTTCACCCAATACCGATTTTATTTTCTCTGCATGGATTGGAAATGCATTAAACGATGCGAATGTTTCTAATTTACAATTCACCATAAATAGTGTCCAATTGGGAAGTATTTTTTCTACTACTCCTATCGCTTGTACGTGGAGTCAATATTATGAAACGTGGAATTCAGGAATGAATACGAGTGCTCAATTATGTATCGTCAATCAAAACACCTTAGGAGGTGGAAATGATTTCATTCTTGATGACATCTATTTCAGTGCTGCTTGTAATCAAGTGGACACAGTCATTGTAAGCTATGATACTTCGGCAGTTGAAGCTGGGGCGAATCTTGCATTTTGCGAAAATGAAACGGAATCTTTTACTGCAACAGCAAACTTCTCTCCTGTTAATTTCACTTGGGAAAGTACTACGAATGGAAGTGTTTATACACCAACAAGCAATGGCTACTATTCAGTTGAAGCAGTTTCGCCATTTGGATGTCAATTAATTGATTCTGCACTTGTAACGATTACACCAATGCCTTGGAACATTGACCTGGTGGATTCAGAACCTACAAGCTGTGGAAGTAATGATGGTGTTGTTTATGTAACAACAAATGGAACCTTCAATGACCCAGCTTATTATACTTGGAACGGACCGGGTGCAACAAATCCAACTCAAATCAATGCTTCTGTTTGGCAAAATTTAGCGCCAGGATGGTATTATTTGAGTATTGAATCAGATGGTTGCTTTAGATATGACTCGGTAGAAGTCGTTGTTTCTAATCCTCCAATTGCACAAGTTGGTGCAACACCAACGAGTGGTTACGCTCCTTTGACTGTCAATATGACAAATACCAGTAACAATGCAACTACTTATTCGTGGGATTTTGGAAATGGCAATACAACGACAGCAACAGATTTAAGTGGTCAAACACAAATTTACACTACACCAGGAACTTACACTATTGAATTGGTAGCAATCAATGGATTGTGTTCAGATACAGCAACTGTAACAATTGTTGTTTTGGATCCACCTATCCCTCCTATCCCACCTGTTATTGTTCCTGTTGACATCAGTTTTCCAAATATCATTACAGCAAATGGCGACTTAGTAAATGACTTATTTGAACCTACATTATTGAACATCGTTTCTTTGGAAATTTCCATTGTCAATCGTTGGGGTGGTACTGTTTACAAATCCAATAGTTTGACCAATTTTTGGGACGGAAAATCTGGAGGACTATTGTTGAACGAAGGCGTTTATTTTTACGAATACAAAGCTGTAGGCGCACAAGGAGAAGAATTGAACGGTCAAGGACAAGTATCTTTGATTACTAAATAGCATAATACCGCTACCACATAAAAAAAGCCATCAGTCAAATGACTGATGGCTTTTTAAATTTATTGAAGTTTGGATTATTTCTTATCGCTTACTTCTTCGAAATCTACATCTGTAACTTCATCATTTGAAGCTCCAGTATCAGATCCTTGAGCTGCTCCAGCATCACCACCGCCAGCATTCGCTGCGTTGTACATGTCTTGAGACGCTGCTTGGAAAGCTGTATTCAAACGTTCCATTGCAGCTTCTAAATTAGCGATGTTTTTCGCTTCAAACTCAGATTTCAATGCTGTTAAAGCATCTTCAATCGGTTGTTTTTTATCAGCTGGAATTTTATCACCGTACTCTTTCAATTGACGTTCTGTTTGGAAAATCAATGAATCAGCTTTGTTCAATGTTTCAGCTTCTTCTTTGCGTTTTTTATCTGCATCTGCATTTGCTTCTGCTTCTGCTTTCATACGTTTGATTTCTTCATCAGACAAACCAGAAGAAGCTTCAATTTTAATTGATTGTTCTTTACCAGTTCCTTTGTCTTTTGCAGAAATGTGCATGATACCGTTTGCATCCACATCAAATGTTACTTCAATTTGTGGCTCACCACGACGTGCAGGTGGAATATCTGTTAATGAGAAGCGACCCAATGTTTTGTTGTCACCTGCCATTGCACGTTCACCTTGCAATACATGGATATCTACTGCTGGTTGGTTATCTGCTGCTGTTGAGAACACTTCTGATTTCTTAGTAGGAATCGTTGTGTTAGCTTCAATCAACTTCGTGAATACACCACCCATTGTTTCAATTCCTAAAGAAAGAGGAATAACATCCAATAACAAGACATCTTTCACTTCACCTGTTAAAACACCACCTTGAATAGCAGCACCAACAGCTACAACCTCATCTGGATTTACACCTTTCGAAGGCGCTTTTCCAAAGAAACGTTGAACAGCATCTTGAATGATTGGAATACGTGTTGATCCACCTACCAAAATTACTTCATCGATATCTCCTGTAGATAAACCTGCATTTTGCAAAGCTGAACGACATGGAGCGATTGTTCTTTCAACGATTGAAGCGATCAATTGCTCAAACTTCGCACGTTGTAAAGTTCTAACCAAGTGTTTTGGAATACCATTCACAGGCATGATATAAGGCAAGTTGATCTCAGTTGAAGTAGTTGAAGACAACTCGATTTTTGCTTTTTCAGCAGCTTCTTTCAAACGTTGTAAAGCCATTGGGTCTTGACGTAAATCCAAACCTTCATCCGCTTTAAATTCGTCTGCCAACCATTGAATGATTGTCTCATCCACGTCATCACCACCTAAGTGTGTATCACCATCTGTTGCCAAAACTTCAAAAACACCGTCTCCTAATTCCAATACAGAAACGTCATGTGTTCCTCCACCGAAGTCGAATACTACGATTTTTTGATCAACTCCTTTTTTATCCAAACCGTAAGCTAATGCAGCTGCAGTTGGTTCGTTGATGATACGTTTGATTGTCAAACCAGCGATTTCACCAGCTTCTTTAGTTGCTTGACGTTGAGCATCGTTGAAATAAGCAGGAACTGTTACAACAGCTTCAGTTACTTCATGACCTAAATAATCCTCAGCAGTTTTCTTCATTTTTTGAAGAATCATTGCAGAGATTTCTTGTGGAGAATACAAACGACCATCGATATCTACACGTGGTGTATTGTTGTCACCTTTAACTACATTGTAAGGTACACGACCAGCTTCAGCTTTCATCTCTTCATAAGAAGTACCCATAAAGCGTTTGATCGAATAGATTGTTTTTGTAGGATTGGTAATCGCCTGACGTTTTGCAGGATCACCAACTTTACGCTCACCGCCTTCTACGAATGCTACCACAGATGGAGTTGTACGTTTTCCTTCGGAGTTCGTAATTACAACTGGCTCATTTCCCTCCATTACAGAGACACAAGAGTTGGTTGTACCTAAGTCGATTCCAATTATTTTTCCCATTGTATTTGTTTTTCGTTTTTGTTCAAAATTTTCTCTCATTTGTCAATCTTTATGCCAGCAGAGATTATTGAACGAAAGCTGTCAGAAATGTCAGAAATGAACAAATCAAGTAGTAAATTTCTGTCGAATTGTCAGAAATGAAACGGGAAAGCGTGTCAATTGGCAGTAAAAGAATGACACTAATAACGAGTCTTAACTTTTAGTAATTGACTTTTCTTTGAAAAACAAAAAGTAAACAGGAATTCCACCGAGAATTAAAATGATACTCCCGATGGTGTCTTGAAAAGTAAACACCGTAAGCGAAATACAGATAATCGCTGCAAAAACCAAGTATAAAAAAGGAATTACAGGATAACCAACAGCTTTGTATGGTCGGTGAGCATCTGGCATCGTTCGACGTAGTTTAAACAAACCAGCAATGGTCACGATGTAAAAAATCATCGACCCAAAAGTGGCAAACTTGATTAAAATCCCATACGAACCACTAAAACATAGAAGGATAGCCCAGATACTTTGCAACCACATGGCCCAAGCTGGTACTCCAAAACGATTCAATTGACTTGCTTTCTTGAAGAACAATCCATCTTTTGACATCGCGTAAAACAATCGAGAGCCCGCCATGATCAATCCGTTATTGCATCCAAAAGTGGAAATCATTATCAAAATTGCCATTAATAGATTTGCAAAATTTCCAAACAGCATATAAGCAGCAGAAGTACCTACTCTACCTGAACTAGCGAATTTGATTCCCGTAGCTTTCACGGCTTCTCGGGTATAAACAAAGTTTTCTGCTCCTGCTTTCCCATCCAAAGGCAATAAACCTAAATAAGCAACATTGGCTAAAATGTATAGGATTGTTACGATAAAAGTTCCTAAAAACAAGGAACGTGGTAAGTTTTTCTCCGGATTGCGAATATCTCCTGCAATGAAGGTCACATTGTTCCAAGCATCAGAAGAAAAGAGTGAATTAATAATCGTAGTAGAAAGCACAATCATCAAACCTACCGAAGTTAAATCAGTCGTCGTCCACTCACCAAGATCATTCATTTTCGTACTCGTTGCATGCCACATATTCGTAAAATTCTCTCCGAAATAACCCGAATTGACCCCAACAATAATTCCTGCAATGATCAAAACAGCCAATGCAATTAGCTTAGAACTGGTGAAGATTGCTTGTACAATTTTACCGTATTGGATACCACGAACATTTAAAACAGTCAAGATTAAAATGGTTCCAACACCAACGAAATTTGCTCCGTTAATTTTGACTTCACCATACTCTAACAAGGTTTTATCTACTAAAACAGGAAAAAACACACCTGCAAATTTCCCGAAAGCTACTCCAACCGCCGCAATAACGCCAGTTTGGATAACTGTAAAAACAGTCCATCCATATAGAAAAGAAGGTAATTTCCCCCAAGCTTCTTTGATGTAAACAAACTGTCCACCTGCTTTGGGAAACATTGCTGCTAACTCACCATAACTCAAAGCTCCAAAAAGCGTGATGATTCCAGTGAGCAACCACGTAAACAATAACCAACCAGAACTCCCAAGATCTTTCGCCATATCGGATGATACGATGAAAATTCCGGAACCAATCATACTTCCTGCTACCAAAAAAGTAGCATCCAATAAGCCCAATGATTTTTTGCTGTTGTTATCTTCCATAGTGATAAAAAAAGTCCTGCCTCAAACGAAGCAGGACTTATAAAAGAGTAAAAAATTAATTTTCGTCATTCAGGTTTTCAGAAGCATTCAAAATTGAATCATGCCCTTTCAAGGATTGTTCAAAGTTGAATTCATTGACTTTACTATGTCTTCTACTGTAAGCGAAGTATACAATGAATCCTAATGCTGTCCAAATTAAAAATGCAACCCATGTTTCTGGTTTAACAAAAAACATTAAACCCACATTAAATAAAGTTCCTAATATAGATACCACTGGTAAAAAAGGAGTTTTAAATGGTCTTGGCAAATCAGGTTGTTTAATTCTCAATATCAATACTGCAACTGAAATCATAGAGAAAGCTAATAAAGTTCCCATACTACACATTTCAGCAACCTTATCAATTGGTGTTAAAGAAGCTACGACAGAAATGATTAAACCAACTATCAATGTACTTCTGTAAGGCGTTTGAAATTTCTTGTGTACTACACCGAAAATTTTGAATGGCAATAAACCATCTTTAGCCATACCCAAAAACACACGAGTTTGTCCTAACATCATCACTAGCATTACAGAAGTTAAACCAGCTACCGCAGCAATAGTAATTAAGATTGTAGCCCATGGCATTCCGATACCTTCAAATGCTGATGCAACTGGAGCTTTAATATCCAAATCTTTAAAGCCAACCATTCCTGTCAACACCAATGATACTGCAATATATAAAACAGTACAGATAACTAAAGACGCAATAATTGCAAACGGTACATCCTTTTTGGGATTGATTGCTTCTCCAGACTGTGTAGAAACTGCATCAAAACCAATATAGGCAAAAAACACAATACTTGCAGCAGTCAAAACACCACCAAATCCCCAACCATAATGGGAAACACCATCAATAACTTCTGCTGGTGGAACAAATGGTGTGTAATTTTTTGTGTCAATAAAGAAGAAACCAACAAAAATCACAAACAACACAACTGCTAATTTTAAAATCACAATCAAATTGTTTGTTTTTGCAGCTTCTTTAATTCCTTTAACCAAAATAGATGTTACTACCCAAGTGATTAAAAAAGCAGGTAGGTTAAAAGAAAAAGCGGGTTCAGCAATTCCTGCATCATGTGCTTTTTGAGCAGCTGTAACAGGATCATTCATTAACCACATGGGGGGATGAATTCCGCATTGATGCAGTAACTTTTCAAAATATCCACTCCAAGCTACAGCAACAGTTGTGGCACCCATCATGTATTCTAGAATCAAATTCCACCCAATGATCCAAGCAAAAACTTCTCCCATTGTACCATAAGAATAAGCATAAGCTGAACCTTCTACAGGTAAAACAGAAGCAAATTCTGCATAACACAAAGAAGCAAACAAACAACCAATTCCTGCGATTGCAAATGCGATTGCTAAACCAGGTCCTGCATGGTTATGCGCTGCAATTCCAGTTAATGTAAAAATTCCTCCTCCGATAATCGCTCCGATTCCCAAAGAAGTCAATCCCCATTTAGTTAAAACTCTTTTTAACTCACTTTTTTTCATGTCTGCTTCAAAAGCACTCATGGGTTTTACTCGCCATATATTTTTTGCCATTCTATATTTTTTTATTCGGATGGCTAAAGATAAACAAAATGTTAACCGATGTTAATTTATTCCACTTTTAAGCACTAAAATTTTCTAGAAAAGCAGTTAAATCATCTTCTTTAGCTTACATTTGAGTAACAATAAAAAAAACATGTGGATATTTCGATTTCGTCAATTTTTGCGCAACTTTTTTCGTTTAACAGCGATCATTTTTATCATCCTTGGGCACTATTGGCGAAATTGGCTGACATCCGGTCCACTAAGGAAAATTGTTGACCCAAAAGGCACTAAACGACTTTCGAGAGCAGAACGACTTAGACACATCATCGAAGATTTAGGTCCTACGTTTATTAAATTCGGTCAAATTGTAGCAGATCGACCTGATTTAGCTTCAGAAAACTTGCGTTTGGAATTGAAAAAACTTCAAAGTTCTGCTCGTCCTTTTGATGATGATCATGCAATTGCTATCATTGAACAAGAGCTTGGAGATAATCTGAACAATGTTTTCAAAGAATTTAATCGAAGACACATCGCTTCTGCATCGATTGCTCAAGTGTATACTGGAACTTTAATCACCGGTGAGAAAGTAGTCGTAAAAGTACAACGCCCTGGAATTCGCGTAAAAATCAAATTGGACATCATTCTGATTCAAATTTTAGCGCGCCAATTACAGAAAAGCTACCCGGAACTTAACTCTTTCAACATTGTCAAATTCATTGAGGATTTTGGAGAAATTGTCATGAAAGAATTGGATTTCACCAATGAAGTTTCGAATATGATGCGTTTTACGCACATGTTTAAAGATGATGAACGCTGTTATGTTCCGAAAGTCTTCAATCGTTTCAGCACTGGAAAATTATTGGTGATGGAATTCATTGAAGGTGAAACTCCGGATTCGGGTAAAATCATGGCAGATAAAGGATATGATCCTCAAATCATTGCTGAAAACGGGATGAATATCATTCTTACAATGATTTTGAAACACGGATTCTTTCATGCGGATCCACATCCTGGAAATTTATTCATTCGTGGAAACAATCAAATTGTATTGATCGATCATGGCATGTGTGCTTCTCTTAAACCTAAACAAATTGATGGTTTGATTCACTTTTTGATTGGTTTTGCAGATCACAATCCACATAAAATTGCTAAATCCTTGTTGAAACTCACAGAAGTAAATTACTTACGTGAGATGGACAATTTGGAGTTTGATATCCAGGAATTGATTCACAAGTATTCTTACTTGAGCTATGATAAAGTTGATATTTCTGGATTGTTTACCGATACCTTCAAATTACTCATGAAGTATGAAATCAAGATTCCGAGTAATCTTTACATGCTTTTGAAAACACTCGTAACGATTCAAAAAGTTGCTGAGTCTTTGGATGCGAAATTATCCTTGATCGATATGATTCGACCTTATGCGACGGATAAAATCAAAGAACAATTTAGTTGGTCGAACATCAAATCCAAGTTCATGCATTCTGCAGAAGATTACTTGTATTTGATTCAACAGCTCCCAAGAGATATCCGTCAAATTGTGACCAATTTCAAAGAAGACGGTTTACGTCATAGCATCAATTTTGGCGATCGTGGGGTGACCAATTCTTCCATTAAAACCAATGTAAATCGTTTTGGGGCTATTTTACTCATTGGAATTTTATTGATTTGTGCAACACTTTTGAAAATCTACAATTTACAACCGCATACGGATAGCACTGGAAAAACAGTGATGAAAGAAATTTTCGGCAATTTCCCAGACTTTTTCTTCGTTACCAGCGTTATCATTGCCACCATCATGGCCATTCGTTTGATTTTGAGAGGCAAATAAAAACCTAGAACTGTGAATAAAACCTACCAAGATAAATTAGCAAACGTACAAACGCATATTTCGAACAATGATCTTAGTCTCGGATTTCGATTGTTGGTTGATTGCGTTTTAGACGTAAAAGATAGTGCGTTTTACAAAGCCATCATCGCTTTAACAGAATGGCGTGAAGGATCAAATTATAATGAATCCGAATACGTTGATCGCTTGTTACAATTGGTTCAAGAGCTTTCTCTAATTCAATTGAATGAATCGAATAACAACACGTGTTTGCTAGCTGCTAAACAACTTTCAAAA
This sequence comes from Fluviicola sp., assembly GCA_020849495.1. Classification (GTDB taxonomy): domain Bacteria; phylum Bacteroidota; class Bacteroidia; order Flavobacteriales_D; family Crocinitomicaceae; genus Fluviicola. Next base: position 24,257 of record JADLGD010000157.1, on the reverse strand, counting down.
CGCTATGGAGGAAACCGTTTTCAGCTAGGTCCAATCGACTTGGAAATTCACACTGGAGAAGTCTGGGGCTTGGTAGGTGAAAATGGAAATGGAAAAACGACCTTGCTTCGAATGCTTGCAAAAGATTTGAAAACGGAAGCAGGAAGTTTGGAATTCCCTTTCTATACAGATGGTGGCACTTTGTACGATTTGCGCACCCAATTAACTTATATTCCTCAACGCACACCAAAATGGTTTGGGTCTTTGAAAAGCAACTTGAAATTTGCGGCCAACCATTACGGAATCAAAGGGGAAGAAAACGAATTACTGGTTTTGATGATGATTATTCGTTTTGGCTTGTGGCCATACCGCAATCACCAATGGAGCGAATTGTCATCCGGTTATAAAATGCGCTTTGAATTGGCGAGAACGTTTTTGAGAGCACCCAAAATATTGTTATTGGATGAACCTTTGGCCAATTTAGATGTCCTTGCACAACAATTGATTTTGGAAGATTTGAAAAGTTTATCGAAGAGCATTTCCAATCCATTAGGTATTATTCTAAGTTCACAACAATTGTTTGAAGTTGAGAAAATAGCTGATAAAGTATTGTTCTTACGCAATGGTGTCCCAACATTTCTGAATGAATTAGAAGGTATCGAACACACCGAAAAAACGGTCATCGAATTTGATTGTGAAGCAACAAGAGAAGCTATTAATACTGCTTTTTCATCTTTAAAAGTAGTCGAATTGCATTTCAATGGTGGAATCTACATTGTCACGTTTGAAGGTGGAAATTTGACCCATAAGGTGATGCAAGCTTTCATTGATCATCAAATAGAAGTGAAATATTTACGAGATATTTCCAAATCAACCAGACGCCTTTTCCTAAAATAACCGAACGATGAAAGCATTATACCTTAAAATTGACAAATACTTATTAGAACATTTTCCTCTTCTTTGGCATTCGAAAACACCTTATGTTTTAATAGGCGGAATTGTGCTCAATATACTCTTCTTCGTCATTGGTTTCTTGACTGTTGATTTGTCTTTTTTGGCAAAAGATGAATTATGGGATCATTACATCGATTCCTATTTGGTCTTGTTACACTTGGTTCTTGTTGTCATTGCCAATAGTTTTTGGGCATTGGGATTCTATAAGAAAAATGCAATTAGACATTACTATCCGGTTTCTCCTCTCTATTTCACAAAATTGTTTGCTTTGCTTTTTGTTGGATTCATGAGCTTACTAACACCGTTTTTCACTTACAACTTAGGACTTCAAGCAAAAACCTCCACATACATCAATGACACTGAACTTTCAAAAGAGATAGACATTATCAACCAAGCAAATTTGTTCCTGCCTTCCAGTGAAAATCCCTATCTCTTCACAAAACGCGTTCATCCAAGTATTTTCCCTCTCGATCACATCAGTTACGATGCCAATCTTTCCAATTGGGAAAATGTTCCAGAATTTGCCAATCAACCAACATATTCTCCATACGATCATCCTGAAAACAACGACACCATCGATGGTTTGATTTGCCAGTTTTACACCTCTTATTATCGTTCAAACAACAAAGAATGTGATGAATATGACGAAGATGAATACCTTAAGAAATTTTACTTCCCTTCCAAGCAATTTCAGTTAGAACGCTTGAGTTTTTACAATTACTCAAACATTGCAATCAGCCAAAGTTATTTTGACGCCAATCAAGATGACGATTCCTATTCAAGCTATTATTATTACATCGATACAGATGAATATGGAGAGGATGGCAATACGGAATATAGACAATACGCTCCGAAAATGCATCGTTGGATCAAGCAACAAGAAATGGATTCCATTAAACACTTGATTCAAGATTATCAAAAGGTTTTAGGTAAATATGAATTGGAATCATTCATCGATCTCGACAATTATTTAAACTATTTAAAACAAGTTTCCTTTCATCCAAAACGTTACAATTTAGTACATAAATCTGCGGGTAAATTCCATCAAGAAAATTTGAAATTCACCTATCAACAATCAGCAAAAGACATGGCTATTTTAGCCGACTCAACCTACAATCAACCGCTTTTTTATGTGGATCAATCGCGATTAATGAATATTTATGGAAATTTCAAATATGCGAAACAACATGGAGTTACCAAAGACGAACTCATAGGGGTGATTCTCATTGCCTTATTGATGGTTACTTTCTTTCTGTTTTTTGAATTTGTTCCTTTTATTCAGATGTTATTGAGCATTCCAATCACAGGTGGTTTTGTAATTATCAATGCATTAGTTTTTGCTTTTCTCTATGAAACAACTCCGTATTATAGTGGAAAATCAGAAACCATCTTGGGTTTCCAGTTCTTGTTGGTAACTGGAGGACTATTTTTATGGCTGCTTTACGGTTTAAAGAGTCACTTAAATAAGAAATTTACTGCCATTTTGATGTGCATGGTGTATTATGTGATCCCTTTTATTATACCGGTATTCATCCAATTAATGGATCAGCTGACACGCTATGAAATAATTGGTCCATGTTATTCCGGAACAATCACAGAATTTACATTTTGGCATGACTTAATGATTCCTCAAGTCATTATTGGAGGAGGAGTGGTGCTGTATTTGCTGTATTACCGTTTGGTGAAGTTGTATTACGCGAAGGCGGAGTGATATTGAAATTTTCTCGATTTCTTGATTTCGCAAATTCTCAAATTCACTTATTTTAAACTTCGCAATATTTCGAAGTTAGGAATTCACGAAATTGTAAAATCTTAATTTCTATATTTTCATACTTCGCAATATTACGAAGTTGCGAAGTTGAATCATTTCAAAATTGCGAATTTGAGGAGTTGAGGAGTCAAGAATTTGCGAAATCTCTTTTGAAATTCCTCTCCTACTTCACCAACACAAATTTCCCATCATCCCCAATTTTCCATTTCGTTTCAGGAAAATCTTGCGTACTCAAGTCACGCACAACATTGAAGATGCGTTTTCCTGGATCCAATGTTGGTCCACCTGCACCCAATTGTTGAATGGGAATGATTTCACCTTTGACAAAATCACCTTTGCGTGTCAAGTACAACTTATAAATTGGCGCAATTCCATTTGGTCCTGATAAATTGAAACGCATGTAGGTAGCAAAATTCCCCATCGAATAAGTGATGAACTTTCCTTTGTAAGAATCAATTCCTCTTGTGACATGTGGTCCGTGACCTAAAATCACATCTGCTCCTGCATCAATCATCACGCGCGCAAATTCATGCACATTTCCTCGATCCTCACCCAAAAAGATTTCCTTTTGTTTGGTCACATGTTGCTTGGATGAGCCTTCTGCTCCACCGTGAAACGATACGATGACGATATCACAATAACTGTTTAACTCTTTTACAATGCGCTTCCCTTGTTCATAATCATTCAAGCGCAAACATCCTGAATTTGGAGCAAAAGCAGTCATTCCAATTACCAATCCTTTTACATGAAACGTATCTGTTGGACAGGTTTCCAAACCGGCAAACTTCAATCCTTTTTCTCTTAAAACACGTTGAGTATTTAATCTACCAGGTGCACCAAAATCGCCCATGTGGTTATTGGCAACAGAAACCATATCGAAGCCAGATGATTTCAAATAATCGACAACATATTCTGGCTGTCTGAAAGCATAACACGTTTTTGGATCATTGCATTTTTTCACATCCCCGCCTTCATTTAAAACGGTTCCTTCCAAATTTCCAAAGGTAATATCTGCTGCTCTTAAAAATTCTTGTACCGGTTCCAAAATATTTCCTTTTGGTAAACATTCCGGTCCTGGAAAATTGGTTCCCAACATCATATCTCCCACCGCAATCAAAGTAATCAAGGTATCGTTTTCCAATGAATCGGTAGTTGCAACTTTACTGGTATTTGCCTTATTCTCAGCTGATTTGAAATAACCATTGGATGACAACCAAAAGAAAGCGATGGCTGGAAGTCCAACTCCTGCAACAATAAACGAAGATTTAAAGGCTGATTTCATGCGAAAGAATAAATGTGTAATCATGTGGCAAAGGTATAACTTATTCATTTCCATAGCACACGAAACGTTTACAAACTCTTGAACATTTTCCGCTTTCATGAATTGTTTAGCAAAGTATTTCCACTAAATTTGCGCGCAAACAAAAAAGGACAAGTTCCAAAAGTAGAACACCATGACAGTACAAGAGATTCGCAAGCATTTTTTTGAATTTTTCGCATCAAAAGGACATCAAATCGTTCCATCGGCACCGATGGTAGTTAAAAACGACCCAACGTTGATGTTTACCAATGCGGGAATGAACCAGTTCAAGGATTTTTTCCTTGGTAACGCCGTTCCAAAAAATCGCCGTGTCGCCAACTCTCAAAAATGTTTGCGTGTATCTGGTAAACACAATGATTTGGAAGAAGTGGGAGTTGATACTTACCACCACACCATGTTCGAAATGTTGGGCAATTGGTCCTTTGGAGATTATTTCAAGGAAGAAGCAATTTCTTGGGCTTGGGAATTATTGACAGAAGTCTACAAAATTCCAAAAGATCGTTTGTATGTAACCGTTTTCGAAGGTGATGAAAAAGACGGTGTTCCAAGAGATCAAGAATCTTATGATATCTGGAAACGTTTCATTGCTGAAGACCGCATCATTTTAGCTTCCAAAAAAGACAATTTCTGGGAAATGGGTGATACAGGACCTTGTGGACCATGTACAGAAATTCATGTGGATAACCGTCCAGCAGCTGAAAGAGCTCAAACAGACGGAAAACAATTTGTCAACGAAGACCATCCTCAAGTGATTGAAATATGGAACAATGTGTTCATGCAATTCAACCGCAAAGCTGATGGTAGCTTAGAGAAACTTCCAGCAACGCATGTTGATACAGGAATGGGGCTTGAGCGTCTTGCGATGACTTTACAGGACAAAACATCCAATTACGACATCGATTTATTCCAAACCTTGATCCGCCACATGGAGCAAGTTTCTGGAAAAACATACGGACAAAACGAAACGACTGATATCGCGCTTCGAGTAATTGCGGATCACGTGCGAGCGATTGCTTTTTCAATTGCTGATGGACAATTGCCATCAAACACTGGAGCAGGTTATGTTATCCGAAGAATCTTACGAAGAGCTGTTCGTTACGGCTACCAAACTTTAGGTTTGAAAGAACCTTTCTTGGCTGGACTTTCAGTTGTTTTGGCTGATGTGATGGGAAATCCTTTCAATGAATTGATTGCTCAAAAAGAATTGGTTGAAAAAGTGATTCGTGAAGAAGAATTATCGTTCTTCCGTACCTTAGAACAAGGTATCAAACGCATTGAAAACTTGATTCAAACGGCTAAACAAAATAACCAACCAGTTTTGGAAGGTTCAGCAGTTTTTGAATTGTATGACACTTTCGGTTTCCCTTTCGATTTAACGAGTTTGATTGCTCGTGAGAATTCCATTTCAGTTGATGAAGAAGGATTCAATGTTGAATTGACCAAACAAAAAGACCGCTCACGTGCTGCAACTGCAATTGAAACAGATGATTGGGTGGTTTTAACCGATGATTCTGAGGAAGAGTTTGTTGGATATGACAATTTAGTGACCAATGTTCGTTTGGTGAAATACCGCAAAGTATCTCAAAAACAACGCACGTTTTATCAATTGGTATTTAACCTGACTCCTTTCTACCCTGAAGGTGGTGGACAAGTTGGAGATAAAGGACGCATTTACAACGATAGCGAATCAGTAATCATTTTTGATACGAAGAAAGAAAACAACTTGATTGTTCACCTTTCTGAAACTTTGCCAAGTGAACCAATGAAACCATTTACTGCTGAAGTAGATGGGAAGCGCAGAAAATTATCTGCAAGTAATCACTCAGCTACGCACTTATTGCACCATGCATTGCGTACTGTTTTGGGAACTCATGTTGAACAAAAAGGATCATTGGTGAATCCAGATTATTTGCGCTTCGACTTTTCTCATTTCTCGAAAGTGACGGATGAAGAATTGGCACAAATTGAAAACTTGGTTAAAACAGCCATCCGCAACAACATTTCATTGGATGAAAAACGCAATGTTCCAATAGAAGTAGCAACAGAAATGGGAGCTATGGCATTGTTTGGCGAAAAATACGGAGATACAGTTCGTGTCATCAAATTTGGAAACTCTGTGGAATTGTGTGGTGGAACGCATGTTCAAAACACAGGTCAAATTGGCTTGTTCAAATTAGTTGCTGAATCTGCAGTTGCTGCGGGTATTCGTCGTATAGAAGCCATCACCAACGAAGCAGTAGAAAGTTATTATGCTGAACAAGAAGCAAAATTGGATGCCGTGAATGAATTGTTGCGCAATCCAAAAGATGTTTCGAAAGCAGTGGAAGATTTGATCAATAAAAACAACAGCTTACAAAAACAAGTGGAAGCGTTTAAGAAAGATCAAGCGAAAATGGTGAAAGCTGAATTGAAACAACAAATCCAACAAACTGGAGATTATGCTTTCCTCGAAGCTGTGATTGAATTAGATGCTGCTTCTGTAAAAGATATTTTGTTCCAATTGAAAGGTGAAGTGGCAAATTTGGTCGCTGTGATTGGTTCTAAAGAAGACGACAAATGTGCTTTGAGCATTTTGATTGACGAAGCAGTTGTTGGCACAAAATCATGGAATGCGGGAGCAATTGTAAAAGCAGTTGGTCCGATGATCCAAGGTGGAGGTGGCGGACAAGCATTCTTCGCTACAGCTGGAGGTAAAAACCCAAATGGTTTAGCTGATGCAGTGGCAGAAGTAAAAGCAAAATGGCTGGTTTAATGTCGGGCAAACTGAAACATACCGCACTTTTAATAACCTTTTATTGGCCGCCATCTGGTGGACCTGGCGTACATCGTTGGTTGCGATTTGCAAAGTTCTTTCAACAAAACGATTGGAAATTACATGTGTATTGTCCGGAAGATGCTGCATGGCCAATGATTGACGCTGACTTGCAAAAAGAAGTAGGCGAAGAAACGACTGTTATTCGTCGGAAAATATTCGAACCTCACAAACTCATTGGGAAGAAGAACAACCCAAATGTAGGTGGAGGAATAACGAAACAAGGTAAAAGCTCGTTGTTTCAACGTTTTGTCATTTGGACAAGAGGAAATGTGTTTATTCCTGATGCACGCGTTTTTTGGATCAAACCAAGTATTCGCTTTTTGCGCAGCTATTTGCGTCAACATCCAGAAATTGACACCTTGATTTCAAGCGGACCGCCACACAGCATGCATTTGATTGCTCGTGGATTGAAAAAGGAATTCCCACAATTGAAGTGGATAGCCGATTTTCGTGATCCTTGGACTGAGATTGATTTTTACCAAGATTTGAACATTGGCAAACGAGCAGATCAATTGCAGCACGAATTAGAAAAAGCAGTGCTTACGGAAGCTGATTTGGTGATTTCCATTGGAGAAAATTGTGCGCTAGGATTGGAGAAAATCGGTCAACGCAAAGTAGAGATTTTTACGAACGGTTTCATTTTTCCCAAATTTGACCCGAAATCAATTGCTTTAGACGAAGCTTTTACGATTGCCCATTTTGGCTCCATGTCTTTTCCGCGCAACCCAGAAGTGTTGTGGAAAGCCTTGGCTGAAATTGTAGCGGAAAACGAAGCTTTCAAAAACAACTTGCAAATTCGCTTAGTTGGACCAGTTGATTACGGAGTTTTCGAACTAATAGATGCACACCAACTCGGATCATTTGTTCAACATATTCCACATGTAGCTCACGCTGAAAGTATTCAGTTGCAACAAAAAACACAAGTATTACTTCTCGTTGCCAACAAAACGGGAAATGTTAAAGGTATTCTTACTGGTAAATTTTTCGAGTACTTGGGAGCAAAACGACCTGTTTTAGCAATTGGTGAACGCGAAAGTGATTTGGAAAATGTTGTCCAAGCAACAAATTGTGGCGCTTTTGTGGGTTATGAAGAAATCGCAGCTACGAAAGACTTTTTATTGCATGCTTTTGAATTGTATCAACAAAAGCATTTGTATGTTGACACAAAAGACACCGAACAATTTGACTCAGAAAACATTGCATTCAAATTATTAGATCGATTAGGTCAACTTCATCAAAAATAAAGGTGTGGAATCTGAACCAAATTGTATCTTTAATGTATTGGTTCAAAACACACAATTATGAAAACGTTTTTTCTTGCCTTATTTCTTGGATTCACTTCTCTAGGATTTGCAAAAGACTTACAAAAAAGTCTTCCTCCATTTATGATTACGAAGCACGAAGCTTTGAAACCTGGAGCAACTATTGCTACTTTGCGTTTGGAGTTCAATAATCCAGAATTCCGTGAAATGCCACAAGGCTATCAACAAAAAGTCTTTCTTTCTATCAATGGTGTGTTAGAAACGGTTGTTCTAGATGAAACTTTTGCAAAAGAATGGACACTTGAGCCTGGGAAATACATCATCAAAGCTTGGGGAGGAGTTGGTTACTATGAAATCATCACTGATTCACTTCAATTTGATGTTGAAACAGCCTATACAGCAAGTGTTACCTTTCAATCAAGTATCCAACCAATCTCAGTTGACAAACCCGTGATTTACTTTTCAAGTCCAATTGATCAAGCATTTGAATTAGCTGTTCAACCAAAAGGCGAATTCACGTTTACTTACCCGCTTTTGGAAAATGCTTGGAAAGGTACCGTTTTAAAAACTGGAGGAATTGAAATCCAATCAACGATTTATCCTTACCTATTTTGGGAATCGAATCAAGCTTATCAATTCAGACCAAGTACCAACGGATTCGATGTTCGCAAGGAACAAGTAGTCGCTTTTTTAGAAGAAAAGTTAAATGAATTAGGCTTCACTGAAACTGAAAAAACAGATTTCATCACTTATTGGGGACCAAAAATGACGCAACACGATCGTGTTTTTGTTCAATTTGAAACGGGTTCAACTTGTAACAACTATGCAAGTTTGAATTGTACTCCTGCTCCCAATCATATCAACCGAGTGTATGTTTCTTTTTGTCCTTGGAATGACATCATGAGCGAATTCGTTCAACCAACTCATTTTGAAGCTTTACCGCGTGACGGTTTCACCTTGTTAGAATGGGGAGGTTTTTCCTTTGAAGCACTTGTTCCAACATTCATCTCATCAACACATTAAGTCATGAAAAGTCTGATTTTACTTGTGAGTTTCGCACTCCTATCAATTGGCGCTTCTGCAAATTTCAAACGTTTAATTGGCCCGTATTATATTAAAAAAGATTCTTTGACCAAAGAACTTGGTCCCAATAAAGCCATCTTTAAGATTCATATTCGCAATTGGGATGACTATGAGCCCTATTTATACAAAGAAGTTCAAACAAGAGTAAATGGCGTTTGGAAAACCTATGTTTGTTCACCTAAAAACGAAATTGAAATTGCTGTACAACCTGGTTCGCATAACATTGAATTCTTTTTGAATGCCATTTACGTTTCAGTGAACATGCAAAACCACCCCATTGAAGCGGCACATACGCAATGGATTGAAATGAATTTTCAGAAGAAAAACCCTTTCGAAGAAATAGACGAACCACAACCAATCATGGTATACAAACCTGTTATTTATACTTACGGAAAAGAGCAATCTTTCAGTATCAAAGTTAATCCAACAGGAGATTTCACCTTTACTTATCCCAACTACACAGATGCTTGGTCAGGAATAGCACATGAGGATGGAAGTGTTACAATGGACGGTAAAAACTATCCTTATTTGTTTTGGGAATCGAATCAAACATACCAATTTTCTGCAACAACCAATGGATACAAAGTAAATCGAACTGAAGTGATTTCGTTTTTGGAAAGTCGATTAAAAGAACTTGGTTTTACAACGAAAGAACAAACTGATTTCATCACGTTCTGGGGACCAAAATTGGTACAAAATGAAACTTCATTCGTACAGTTTGAACTTGGTGAAGCGTGTAATCAATTTGCTCAATTGGAATGTTCACCCACACCTTCGCACATCAATCGCGTGTACATCAGTTTTTGTAAATGGGAAGAAAACATGGAAAACTATGTCAATCCTGTTGCATTGGAACATCTGCCACGAGATGGATTTACTTTATTAGAATGGGGCGGATTTAGTTTCATTGCACCAACTACAAACCTTGCAAAAAATCAATAATCATGAAAGCGCTTTTACAACTTTTATTGGGATGTTTCCTTTCTTGGAATGCTCTTGCGGGTATCCCCGTTGTGGAATCCCTTCCTACTTTTCACGTTCGAAAAGATTCTTTAACGACTGAATTGGGAAACAACAAATCCTTGATGCATTTGCGCATTACGAATATTGAATTCACATCACAAAATGTGCAACAAGAAATTCAAGGAACAGTCAATGGTGTTTGGAAAACATTCAAGATGAATCGCTGGTCAGAGTTTGATTTGGAAGTGGAACCTGGAGCATACACGTTTGAGTTCTTTTTGAATTCGAATTACAGAAAATTGCACATCGAAAATCATAAAATAGAAGCATCACATACCCAATGGATAGATTTGCTTTTTGAATCGGATGAAGAACATTATCCTGTGATGGTGAAGAAACCCGTGATTTACACTTATGGAAATGACCAAGCATGCACCATTGCTCTTCAACCAAAAGGAACTTTCACGTTTACTTATCCAAACTATCAGGATTCGTGGAAAGGTACTGCACATAAAGATGGAAGTTTTTCAATTGGATCTGCCAACTTTCCTTATTTGTTTTGGGAAGGCGAACAAGATTTGAGTGCTTTGCTATCATTTGAAAGTGGATTTGTTGTTAGAAAAGAAGAAGTCATTTCGTTTTTAGAAACCAAGCTCAACGAAATGGGATTCAATCAAAAAGAGAAAACAGACTTCATCACTTTTTGGGGACCGATCATGAGTCAATCCAACGAAGGATTCGCACGATTCCTGTTTACAGAGGAATATGATGCCATCGCAAAAATGGATGTTCAGCCAAAACCAGAAGGCGTTTTCCGCTTGTACCTTTTGTGGACACCTTTAGTCAATCAGCGCATTGACATTGCACCAAAAGCACAAGTGATGCCTCGAGTGAACCGCAACGGTTTTCATATATTGGAATGGGGAGGATCGGTGGTTCCGATGAAAGAATTGTAAGTTCAACCCCTCTGGGGTTGTTTTTTTTGTGTTTTGATAAACCTTGAGCTTTGCTCAAGGTTTATTTGTTTTACCCCTTTGGGGTAAATAGATAAACCAACCAAATAACCCTGAAAGAGTTTAAAAACAACCTCCAATACAATTCAAGTTTTAGATAATCTAAAAAACCAACCAAAGAACCCTAAAGGGGTTCAAAAAAACCTTCTTTGAAATTCAAGTTTTTGATAATCTAAAATCCAACCAGAGAACCCTGAAAGGGTTCAAAAACAACCTTCCTTGAGATTTAAGTTTTAGATAATCTAGAAAACTACCAAAAAACCCTGAAAGGGTTCAAAAAACACCTTCCTTGAAATTCAAGTTTTTGATAATCTAAAATCCAACCAAAGAACCCTGAAGGGGTTCAAAAAAAACAACCTCGAATGCAATTCGAGGTTGTTGATGACTGATAACATCCAACCCCAGCGGGGTTGAACTCTTCTATCTTTTTACGCTTTCGGATTCGCGAACAATTTCACATCGCTTCCAGTAATGGATTGACCACACAAGATCACCAATCGTTCGATGATGTTGCGCAATTCGCGAATATTCCCCGTCCAATCGGTTAATTTCAATGCTTCCAAAGCATCATCAGTAAATTGTTTACGAGGAATTCCATGCTCTGAGCAAACCATCGTCAAGAAATGTTCTGCCAATAAAGGAATGTCGTCTCTACGATCATTTAAAGACGGTACATGCATTAAAATCACTGCTAAACGGTGATACAAATCCTCTCTGAAACGACCTGCTTCTATTTCTTTTCTTAAATCTTTATTGGTTGCAGCAACTACACGAGCGTCCACTTTGATGTCGCGCTCTCCTCCTACTCGTTGGATCACATTTTCTTGCAACGCACGAAGCACTTTCGCTTGAGCAGAAGCACTCATATCTCCGATTTCATCCAAGAACAAAGTTCCTCCAGATGCTAATTCAAATTTCCCTTTTTTATCTTTTACAGCTGATGTAAACGCGCCTTTTTCGTGACCAAACAATTCGCTTTCAATCAATTCGCTAGGAATTGCAGCACAGTTCACTTCAATGAAAGGCATTTTCTTGCGGTTCGACAAATCGTGTAAAGATCGAGCTACCAATTCTTTTCCTGTACCATTACCTCCTGTAATCAATACACGAGCATCGGAAGGGGCAACTTTTTCAATCATTTCTTTGATTTGCAAAATACCATCCGTTTCACCAATAATGGATGAACTTTTGAATTTTCGTACTGTAGATTTCAGTTGTTTGGTTTCTTCCACCAACACCACACGGTCTTTCGCATTGCGAATGGTCACCAAAATACGGTTCAAATCCAATGGTTTCTCAATGAAATCAAAGGCTCCTTTCTTAATCGCTTCCACAGCCGTTTCAATGTTTCCGTGTCCAGAAATCATGATCACAGGCGTTTCAACTTTTGCTTGGTTCAAGGCATCCAACACTTCCATTCCATCCATCTGTGGCATTTTAATGTCACAAAAAATGATGTCATAAAGGGTGTTTTTTGCTTTATCTAAACCTTCTACTCCATTTTCAGCTTCATCTACTTGAAAATCTTCGAATTCAAGGATTTCACGTAAAGCACGACGGATTGCGCGTTCGTCATCAATAATCAGAATTTTCGCCATAATTGGTGTTTCGTTTTGAGGTCGGAAAGATAGTTATAATTGATTTTACAGCAGTAAATCAGCGAATGAAACTTTTCAAGACTCCTTCTTTCAACGAGCAAGGTGAAATCACAACTTCTTGGATATTGAATTTTTCCAACACCCATTTTGTCTTTAAAGCTGCAATTGGAGCCATTCTTCTTCGAATCGGAATGATGAAGGGATGGGATTCACGATCAGCATGTGTAGACGCAATGATCCATTCCAAAGTAGCGTCCAATTCGGATCGGTTCAAATGAATGGTTTCAATTCCAGGAGGAAAAGGTGTTTCATGTACCATTTCATAAAACGTTTCAAAACTTCCACTCGCGCCAATTAAGACTTCACACGCCTCAAAATGGTGAATACCTTCAGCTTGTTCTTCAAACCAATTGATTAAAATTTCTTGATCTTTTTTTGAAATGGGGTCCGACAAATCAAACAATTGAACAGCTCTTGAAACACCAATATTTAAACTGCAACTTTGCAAAGGTTTACCCGATTCAATGCGAATGAATTCCGTGCTTCCTCCACCAATATCCATGATGATTGACGATTGTTTAAAATCGTGCGACCAACTTACACCTTGATAAATCAATTCCGCTTCTTTGAGTCCATCGATGATTTCAACGTCAATTCCAAAACGCGATTTTAATGCTGAAACAAATGCTTTTCCATTGCTGGCATCACGAATTGCTGAAGTACCGATTCCAAGTATTTGCGTTACTTGATGTTCATCACAAATCGCTTTGAACTTTTCGAAAGCTGAAAATGCACGTTGTTGAGCTTCCTCACTGATGATTCCATGATTGATTCCTCCCATTCCAAGCGCAACACTTTCTTTGGAATTATGCACCGTATGAAACCCGGTTGAATGTACATCTGCCACCAACAAATTAAATGTATTCGTCCCCAAATCAATAACAGCAACACGCATATTACTTCATTTTGAGCCAGGAAATAATTGTTTTCAAACGCACTGAATGTCCAAATTGCAACAATCCGTTTTTGTACAAACGCCCAGCAATGATTAATACACCAATCGCACTTAGTAGTAAAATCAAAAGGGAAACGAAAAGTTGGTATCCTTCACCAGGAGCATATCCCATTGCTAATTTCACCATTACAACAACTGGTGCTGTGAATGGAAGATACTGATAAAAAGTGGAAAGTGAACTATCTGGATTGTTTAAAACGAAATAACCTGCATACATGGCAAAAATCAAAATCGCAATCAAAGGCAATAAAAATTGTTGTCCATCGGATTCAGAACCTGTAACAGCTCCCAATGCAGCGAAAAACGCGCCGTAGAAAAAGTACCCAACAATGAAGAACAGCATGAAATACGTCAACATGGATGAAAATTGAATGCGTTCGAAGACCAATTCCACAAACTGGTTGTAATCACTCGCTTGACCAGCAGCAACATTGGAAGCATCGTACATGTCAATAAAAATCGATTCTCTGAAGAAATACAAGCCAGCTCCAATCAAGATCAACCAAATCGAAAATTGCAACAAAGCACTTAAACCGATCCCTACAATTTTCCCCAACATCAATGTTCGTGGATGTACAGTCGCCATTAACACTTCCACAATGCGATTGGATTTTTCTCTAGAAACGGAGCGTAAAATTGTCATCCCAAATAAGAAGATGAAAACAAAAATAACTCCTCCAAAGAACATTCCTACCCATCCACCTAGATCCGACGAACTATCTGTGGGATCGTAGACATTTCGAAATCCAAGATTCAGCGGTTGTTTGATTTTTCTGAATTCATTTGCGGATAACTTCGTGAATTCTTCTGCTAAAACTTCTTCTAAGCGTCGTTCAACGTGATAGCGAATACTCACCGACATATTGAACGAAGGTTTTTCGCGATAGAACAAAAAGCTGGATTTATTGGAAAGGATTTTCTCATTGATTTCCACCATTGCATCGTAATCCACATAATCCGGATTCTGAGCAAAGTCTTCAATCTCAATGTAATTTGTAGCAAATGCATATTTGACGTTCGGATCTTCGTTTGCCATGATTTTATGTTCCATGACATTCGCAGGATCTACAATCAACACCTTCCAGTTTTGTTGCTCTTTTCCTCCTAAAACGAATAATAAATAAGTCATTGTAAGCACAATGATTGGTCCGAAAAGTGCCATTAAAATAAACGAACGACTTCCGATGCGCTCTTTCAATTCACGCATTGCGATGATCCAACTATTTCTCATGCTTCCACTTTTTGTTCGTTATTGACTGCTTGAATAAACACTTCGTGCATACTCGGTAAAACTTCCCAAGCAGCTTCAATTTTCACTTGTCCAATCAATACTTTGAGTAAATCTTCAAATGAACTGTCACCTCGCATTTTCACACGAGCGATGTAACGGTCATCCCCTAAAATTTCTTTATCGATTAATTCAAAACCTGTCCAAAGTGCATTCACAAAAGCGATCATTGTGCCTCTAAACTTAACAGCGTACTCTCCTGTTTTAAGCGATTCTTGCAATTGAGAAACGCGTCCTTCGAGAATTTTCTTGGATTGATTGATTAGAATCACTCGATCACAAATTTCTTCAACTGAACGCATATTGTGTGTAGAAATCAGGATGGTTTTTCCTTTTGCTTTCATTTCCACCAATTCTTGTTTGATCAACTCCACATTTACAGGATCAAAGCCAGAAAACGGTTCATCCAAAATCAACAAATCTGGTTCATGCAAAACTGTACAAATAAACTGTACTTTTTGAGCCATTCCTTTTGATAATTCTTCGATGCGTTTTTTTCTCCAAGACTGGCAATCAAATTTATTCAACCAATAATCCAAAGCAGTATTGACATCCTTTTTGGTCATTCCTCGCAAAGCACCCAGAAAATGAGCATGTGCTTCAACCGTCATGTTTTTATACAATCCACGTTCTTCTGGTAAATAACCAATAAATGCCAAATGTTTTTGTTGCATCAAATCACCTTTGAAACGTATCGTTCCTGAGTCAGGTTCAATGATTCGATTAATGATCCGAATGAGGGTAGTTTTACCAGCTCCATTTGGTCCGAGAAGCCCAACGATTTCACCTTGTTTTAAAGTCAAAGAGATTTCGTCAATTGCGGCTTTTCTATTGAAGCGTTTTGTGAGTTGTTGCAGTTCTAGCATCTAAACAAACGTTTGGATAAAAATAAGAAAAAAGGTGCTTTTGGTTACGAATGGGTTTATTTTTAAAACAAGCGTTTTTTCCAATCCTTCCATTTGTAAACTTTTGAAAAAACAAGAATCATCAAAGGATACATTAAAATCAAAGTAATGATCATGTCCCAACCAAAAGCTGGTGGTGAAGTATCAACAAATAACGCATTTGTTTGCAGCGCTTGCCAATCTGTTGTGACGATTAAAATACCAAAGAAATTATTCGCAAAATGAAAGCCCCATGATAATTCAATACCTTCATCCATCAAAGCAATCAATGCTGTGAAAACACCTGACAGTACATAAAACACCATTGCTGGCCAACCTAAAACTTCGATTTCGGGATTCATGCTATGAATTGCACCAAACAATATTCCATTCATCAAAATTGCAAGGATGCCTTTCCCAAGGGATTTGATTAAGAGTTGCTGTAAAAATCCTCTGAAAAACACTTCTTCAAAACCAGTTTGCAATGGAACAAGAAAAATGGTGATCAAAGCTAACATTCCAAAATCCGACCAATTGACATTCCATTTAAACATTGATGGTGATTGCATCCATTGAATCGTGAAAACTGCGCTTAACAAAAACATCCAGATGAAAAAGCTAAAACCAAATCGTTTGAAATCAAATGCGGTTCTAGAAGTTACAAAAGACAGAAACGAACGCTTATGAAAAACTTTCGCAGCAAAAACCAATAATAAAAAGCCAATAATGAACGGAACTAAATTGAGAATGAAATACTCATTCATACTGAAATAATCAGCAACTTCAACTTGTTCATTTAATACAGGAACACGAGAACTGATCAACAAACCCATTGCTGTTCCGCCTAGAATATAAAACCCCAATAAAGCAAAAACTAAACTCAACAAATACGTTTGCCAACTATTGTTTTCAGGTAATTGATTCAAGTCATTCTCCATGCTGTAAAACTAATCATTATGCCTAAAATGAATCAGCTGATAGGCATAAAAAAAGTCCCGACTGAAACAATCGGGACTTCAAACTATTTTTTGCTTCTATTTAGTGAAACATATCTTTCATGCGTTGGAAAAATCCACGTTCACTTCGTGAAGGATTGGGAGTGAAATTTTCACTTGCCTTCAATTTCTCCAACAATTCACGTTCTTCTTTGGAAACTTTTTTAGGAGTCCATACATTGATGTGTACGAACAAATCTCCAGATCCGTAACCTTGTAAAATGGGTAAGCCTTTCCCTTTCAAGCGCAATACTTTTCCACTTTGAGTTCCTGGTTCAACTTTAATTTTTGCTTTTCCATTGATTGTTGGAATTTCGATCGATTCACCCAAGACAGCGTCTACAAAATTCACAAACGCTTCGTAATGTAAATGTTCGTTTTCGCGACGTAAATCTTCGTGTTCTTGTTCTTCAATCACTACAATCAAGTCTCCAGGAATACCATTGAATGGTCCGGCATTTCCTTTTCCTGTTACACTCAACTGCATACCTTCTTCAACACCAGCAGGAATATCAATTTCAATGACTTCTTCTTGGCGTTTCAAACCTTGCGCATCTGCATCGGCAGGTTTGGTGTCAATCATTTTACCTGCTCCGTGACAAGCATTACAAGTAGATTGCGTTTGCATTGCTCCTAAAAAAGTTTGAGCAACTCGTGTAATTCGACCTGAACCATTACATGTAGAACACGTTTTGTAAGTCACACCATCAGCATTCACCAATTTGTTGACTTTGATTTTCTTATTGACACCTTCGGCAATTTCTTCCAAGGTCAATTTCATTTTTACTCTCAGGTTAGTCCCTCGCACAACACGTTGACCACCTCCTCGAGCACCACCAAAACTACCTCCACCGCCAAAAGCGCCACCGAAAATATCTCCAAATTGTGAGAAAATATCATCCATGTTCATACCGCCTCCACTGAAACCACCGTTTCCGCCTAAGCCAGCATGTCCGTATTGATCGTAACGTGCTTTTTTGTTGGCATCCGACAACACTTCATAAGCTTCAGCAGCTTCCTTGAATTTATCTTCCGCCTCTTTATCTCCAGGATTTTTATCAGGGTGATACTTCAATGCCATTTTGCGGTAAGCCTTTTTGATTTCAGCTTCCGTAGCATTTTTAGCAAGTCCTAATACTTCGTAAAAATCTCTTTTATCCATGATTCAAATCTCCGTACAACTAATTAGTTTCCAACAACAACTTTCGCATAGCGAACCACTTTGTCGTTCAAGAAATATCCACGTTCTACATCATCCACTACTTTCCCTTTCAAATCATCTGAAGGAGCAGGAACATTTGCAATTGCCTCGTGTAATTCAGGATCAAAAGCTTCACCTTTTGCCACCATTTGTTTCAAGCCTTTTGCTTCAAGAATGTTTTTGAATTTATGGTGAATCAATTGGAACCCTTCTTTTACGGCATTGATGTCTTCCACTTGTTCATTGTTTGCTATGGCGCGTTCGAAATCGTCTAAAACAGACAACATATCTTTCAAAACGCCTGCACTCGCAGTGGAAATCAATTCTAATTTTTCTTTATTCGTGCGCTTTCTGTAGTTATCAAACTCAGAATATAAGCGGATGTATTTATCGTTCAAAACTGCAATTTGTTCTTCAGCAGTAGGTGCAGCAGTTTCTGACGTATTGTCAGCATTTTCAGCCGACGAGTCAGTCACTTCTTCTGCCGTTTGCTGTTCTTGCGAAGTTGTTTCTTCGTTTAGTGCTTCATTTTGCTCTTTTTCTTCTGCCATTTTTGATGATTTTTAGTCGGTTTTGTCAACTTTCTTGCCACGAAAGGCAATTCCGACAAGCTGTCAGATTTTCTGACAAGGCTTAAAATAACACTTCTACAATTTGTCTAATAAAATAGCTTAATTTTGTAGGCATAATTTCAATGAACGCATGTTACGTCCTTTACGCGATGCCTTACTTTTAATAGCCTTTTGGATCATCTGTTTTGATTTTCATCGCTTGGTGTTTTCTATTTATCATTGGGGAAAACTGCGTGAAGTAGGCATTGGTGAATGGCTTTTGTCGTTTATTTATTCATTCCGATTGGATTTAGCAACAGCTGCAGCACTTTCCTTTTTACCTTTCGTATTTCGACTCATTTCTCATTTTTCACATTGGAAATACTGGCATGTTTGCTTCCGTTTTTCGATGGCATTGATGATTTGTTTATTGGTTGCCGTTCAAGCAGGAGAAATCGTTGCTTACAGCGAATGGAATCATAAATTAACCTCTCGTGTGTTCATGCACCTTTCTCATCCAGACGAAGTGGCAAGAACAGCAAACTATTCCATGATTTTCTGGTACATTTTCTTTGCAGCTCTTGAATTGTTTTTCAGTTTTTGGATTGCTCGAAAACTACTTCCAAAAATCATCAATAAACAGGCGATTCATCATTGGTACAGCTGGCTAAAAGTTCCTGTTCTATTCTCAGTAGTTGTTGGCTTGCAATTTCTAGCATTACGTGGTGGTTGGCAACAAATCCCTTTGAATATCAATGCGGCGACTTATTCCAATAAATCCATAGCCAATGATGTATCTATCAATTCGCTTTACTTTTTTGGTAAAAGTTACATGCTTTACAACCGAAGTACGATTGATGAGTTCATTCCAAAAGTAGACACAACACTTGCAGATGCTAGAGTGAAATCGTGGTACAACTACCCGAAAACACATTCGAATTATTTCATAGAGGACAAAAAGCCAAATGTGGTTATCATCGTTTTGGAAGGTTGGTCAGCAGAAGCGATTGGAGCTTTGAGTACAACAAAAGGGGCTACTCCTAATTTTGATCGATTAGCGAAACAAGGCGTTTTGTTTACCAATATTTATGCAGCTAGCACCACTTCTGAAATCGGTAATTCGTCTATTTTTAGTGGAAATCCAGCAGTACCAGAAGTTTCCATCTCAATGCAACCTGAGAAACACCGTAAATTGCATTGTTTAAACGAAGACATGGAAGCTTGGGGTTATCATTCCAGTTACATTTTTAGTGGCGATTTAAAATACGGGAACATTGGTGGTTATTTCATGGATCACGGTTTTGATGTGGTGAAAGACGAAAGTGATTTCCCTTCCGATTTACCGCGTGGAAAATTGAATTTTTACGACAAAGACTTATACCGTTTCTTGATCAAGGAAATCAATTCTAACAAGAAACCATTTTTACAATGTGCCTTCACGGGAAGTACACACGCTCCTTATGATCAACCAAAAGGGAAAGGAAAAACATTTACAGGCGAAGAAGCTGATTACATGAATTCATTGGTATATGCTGATAATTGTTTAGGTGATTTCATTAAAAACTGCAAAAAGTATCCTTGGTATAAAAACACCTTGTTTGTTTTCGTTGCCGATCATGGTCATGCGACTGCCAATGTTGTCAATCCTCAATTGAGTCAATTTTACCGCATTCCTCTCTTGTTTTTCGGTGAACCAATTAAGAAAAGTTTCCGTGGAAAACGCAATAATGTCGTAGGTTCACAAGCTGATATTGCTGCAACACTTATTTATCAAATGAGAGGTGATGCTTCTCGTTATCCATGGAGTAAAGATTTGATGAATCCAAAAGTACCTCAATTTGCTTTTCACACTGTAATTAGAGGATACGGATGGGTTACACCAAAAGGCAATTACACCTGGTCTTTTGATCTAAAATCGAAACTTGAGGACAACTTCAATCCACAAACTTCGAAAAAAGAGATTCAAAATTGCAATATGTTCCTTTCAAGAATATATGAATACTACAAACAATTGTAAATCCTTGGAGAAACAACATGTGTCTTGGAAAGACAAATAACCCTTTGCAAAATATTCCATAATTTAGCATTCACAATAAATTGATATGTTCCGACCGTTGCGAGATGTTCTATTGCTGATTTTATTCTGGATCATTTGCTTCGATGTTAATCGGATACTCTTTTCAATCACCTATTGGGGCAAATTTTCAAAAGTAGGATTTGGTGAGTGGTTGCTTTCTTTTATCTATTCTTTCAGATTGGATTTAGCAACGGCTTGCGCGCTTTCGGCACTTCCCTTCATCGTCCGTTTACTGTCTCATTACTTCCAATGGAAAGGATTTCATTCAATTTTTAAAGTTGTTTTAACGACACTTCTTATTCTAGTTGCATTGATTCAGGTAGGTGAAATCATTGTTTATGGAGAATGGAACCACAAACTTTCATCCCGTGTTTTTGTTCACCTTTCTCATCCAGAAGAAATTGTCAGAACCGCTAGCTATGGAATGACCTTTTGGTTTGTTTTTTATGCCATTTTAGAGATCGCATTTGGTTGGTGGCTTGCGAATAAATTCTTCAAACGATTGACTGTCCCAACCTATCCGTTCAAGTGGAAAAGTTTGCTCGTTTTCCCACTTCAACTAGCTATTGGACTTGGATCTTTATTTGTTTTATTGCGAGGTGGATTTCAACAAATCCCAATCAATATTGCGGCGGCTATGTACACAGACAAGCCTGTAGCAAACGATCTTTCAATTAATTCGCTCTACTTCTTTGGTAAAAGCTACTTGTTGTTTAAACGAAGTAATATTGATGAATTCTTACCTTATCAAGTCGACCCCCAACTGGCCAGTCAACAAGTAAAAGCATGGTACAATTATCCAAAAGAACACGATCAGTATTTCTTAAAAAACAAACGCCCGAATGTGGTGTTCATCGTTTTGGAAGGTTGGACAGCTGAAGCCATTGGAACTTTAGGACCAACAAAAGGAGCTACACCAAACTTTGACAAAATTGCCAATGAAGGCTTGCTTTTTACGAATATTTATTCGGCATCAACCACCTCAGAAATAGGTAATTCAAGTATTTTTAGTGGTATTCCAGCTGTGCAAGAAGTTTCCATTTCCATGCAGCCAGAGAAAAACCGACAACTGAATTCCATCAACATGAATATGGAAAAGTGGGGTTATCATTCTGGTTATCTTTTTGGTGGTGATTTGAAATACGGAAATATCAATGGTTATTTGTTGGATCATGGTTTTGATGTGGTCAAAGATGAAAATGATTTTCCTACCGATTTACCACGTGGCAAGTTGAGTTTCTACGACCGTGATTTGTATCGTTATCTCATCAAAGAAATCAATTCAAAGAAAAAACCATTTCTTCAATGCGCTTTTACAGGAAGTACCCATTCTCCTTATGATCATCCCAAAGGAAAAAGTAAACACTTTAAAGGTGAACAAGCTGACTTCATGAATTCATTGGTGTATGCCGACGAATGTTTGGGTGAATTTATTCGCAATTGTAAAAAATATCCTTGGTATAAAAATACCTTATTTGTTTTTGTAGCCGACCACGGTCATGCATCTCCAACCATGATCGATCCAGGCTCTTATAAATTCTATCACATCCCTCTCTTGTTTTATGGAGAACCGATCAAGGAAAGCTATCGTGGAAAACGGATGGATGTTGTTGGTTCACAAGCTGACATTGCTGCTACACTTATCAAACAAATGAATGGAGATCCATCCAGTTATCCTTTTAGTAAAGATTTGATGAATCCGAAAGTACCTCAGTTTGCTTTTTATTCCATCATTAGAGGTTATGGTTGGGTGACCCCGAAAGGAAATTTCACTTGGTCATTTGATAAACAAGCAATCACTGAAAACACTTTATCACCAGAAGATTCGGATCGAGAAATAAAAAACTGCAATTGGTTTCTTTCAGTCATCTACGAACATTACAAACAACTCTAAAATGGCACAAACGCTTATCAATATCCGCAATTTGAATCGCGAAGAATTACAACATCACATTGTAGCACTCGGTGAACCTGCATTTAGAGCAAAACAAGTCTATGAGTGGATTTGGAAAAAGAACGCTCATACTTTTGAGGAGATGAACAACATCGGTAAATCCTTGCAAGAAAAACTGAGTGGTGCTTTTTATTTTGATGGTTTGACAGTAGAAGATCAACAAGTTTCAACTGACAAGACCATTAAGTGTGCTTTTGGGGTTGATGGTCAAGCGCAAGTGATTGAAGGTGTTTTGATTCCAACAACGAATCGCATGACGGCTTGTATTTCTTCTCAGGTTGGTTGTAGTTTGAGTTGTGCCTTTTGTGCCACAGGCAGATTGAAAATGATGCGCAATTTAAGTGCAGGTGAAATCGTTGACCAAGCAGTGTACCTTAAAAATCTTGCAGATACTAAATACAACACTCCCCTTTCAAACATCGTTTATATGGGAATGGGAGAACCGTTGTTGAATTACAAAAACGTGGTTCGAAGTGTAGAGATTTTAACAGATCCAAACGGTATTGCTATGTCGCCAAAACGCATTACGGTATCTACTGCAGGAATTGCCAAAATGATTAAAAAATTAGGCGATGATGAAGTGAAATTCAATCTTGCATTGTCGTTACATGCTGCAAATGATGTGAAACGCTCCAAAATCATGGAAATCAATGAAACGAATGATTTGGAAACTTTATCAGAAGCGTTGGTGTATTTCCATGAGAAAACAGGTTCTCGGGTAACTTTTGAATACATCATTTTCAAGGATTTCAATGACGGAATGGAAGATGCACGCGAATTAGCCAATTTCGCTAAAGCTGTTCCTTGTAAAATCAACATCATAGAATACAATCCAATCGATGATGGGGAATTCAAACAAGCTGACAGGGAGAAAGTAGATGCCTTTGCTCAGTTTTTAGAAGAAAAATGCAACTTGATTGTCAACGTTCGAAGAAGTAGAGGAAAAGACATCGATGCTGCTTGCGGACAGTTGGCAAATAAGAATAAGATGATGAATGTGCGCGTATTGAAATAATTAAAAAAATTACAACCTTTAAACAATAAAGAATCTAGTTCTTATATGTTAGTCTTATGAAACTTGAATCCACCTTATATTTTTTATTTATTTTTTTCTTTTTAGTTGCTTGTAAAAAGAAAGATATAGTTGTAAATGAAGTAATTCCATGCACGCCAACTTTGAATCCTGTCCCTTCTGCGGACACCATTTTACCGAGTGACTATATGCCAGCTTATCCAGGTTCATATTGGACATTGGTTTATAATTATCAAAATGGTTCTACAACCAAAACAATTAATGCAAACGGATGGGAACAAACTACGTGTTATTTTCCTACCTCATTAGATGGTTGTGGTTTTTTTGACACTAAAACTTCTTTTATTCCAAGTATTTCTGGTGGCGTTCCTTCAATTTGGGGTAATCAAATTTTGAATTCGTTTAATTCGTCAAACACTACTCCAAAACCTTTTGGATTAAACGTTTTTTCAACAGAAAACTTAGATACTACATTTTACCAAAATTTCTCAAATAGTGGC
>JADLGD010000156.1 GCA_020849495.1 Fluviicola sp. | reverse complement strand
TTTCAGAAACATTTTGGTGTGTAAAGATCCTCGAACAGTTAATTTATTGGAAGTTGGTGAAACAACTGAAAAACAATTCTTGGATCAATCCAAACGTGTGGATGCAAATTTCTCCATTCGAGCATTGGGTGTACTGAGTAAAACGGATGTGGATTACAAAGCCTCCAAAAATCAGCGACTCCTTGTAGAGATGGCCTTGATGCAAATCTGCTCGATTAAATCGGAGTTGGAAAAAAAAAATCCCTAACTGATCCTGTTCTGATTATTCCGTATGCTGGTCAAAGCTTGCGAAATGAACCAAACAAGCATATTAACAAACCTTCAGTCACTCCTGAAAGAGCTGCTTTCTCTGTTAAACCAGAAGCTAAAGTATTGCAAAGTCCAACAGGAAATCTGAACACTTCCAATCTTTCCATCAATCAGTTGATTCAAAGTAATCAATCGAAGCAGCGCGATGCCAATACCGATTTGCCTAAAAAGCCGTTCCACAAAGATGATGTGATTCGTTTATGGAAAATGTTGGCCCATGCTCAAAAAGTAAAAGGTCAAGACCAAGTGTATCACGTGATGATCAAACGAGATCCCGTTCAATTGGACGAAGTGACTTTCTTGTTTGAAGTAGACAATACGATTCAACAAACGCGTTTGGAAAGTGGAATGAATGAAATTTTAGGAGAAATCCGAAAAGAAATTCAAAACTACGATCTAAATATCAACATTGAAATCAATGAAAGCAATGAGGAAGATGTAACGTTTTTGACTGGAAATGACCGCTTTGAAAAATTAGCTCGTAAAAATTCCAACCTTTTCGACCTCAAAAACCGTTTTAACTTAGACATAGAATATTAATACATGAAACTTCATTACTTTATACTTCCCCTACTTGGTCTGTTTTTTATTGCTTGCTCTGGTGATGGTGATTCGACAGAACTTGTTGAAAAAGGAAAAGATTCGGAAGAGAACATTCCATTTGAGGCACGCATGAAACGTGATATTGAAGCGGCTTTGGAAATTCCTGCAACTGAAAAATACAGTTTAAAAATCTATCGTTCTCACTTAAATGCTGATACGATATTGGATGCAATTGTGACAGTAAATCGGTTGAATTTTGCCATAGATGAAGCTATTCGCATGAAAAAAGAAGCGAAAGCAGCAGAATTGGGTTACATGGGGAATTACAACTTTTTCTTTTACTACGACGGAAAAACTAAAAACCTATCGGTTCCACTTCCAGTTCCGTCTTCACCAGGACGTGAGTTAGATGTAGCATTTAAACCGATTGTTTCACCAATTAAAAACGACGTGATCATTGATTATCGTATTCGAAACTCTGGATGGAGAAGCTATTTTACAGTTATGAATGAAACCGATTTATTGTTGGTTTTCCAATGGAAACGATTTGATAAAGTAGGTGAAGAACAACCAGAAGCAATTCTTCATAACCTGGAAGAATCTAAGGCCGGAATTGGAAAAGACATCGTCATTTACCAAAGTGAAATTGATGGCTATAATCCAACCAAAGTAGGCGATATTTACAAATATGATCCAACTATTTCCAAAAAAGGAAAATTGGAATACACCTTCTTTTTTGACCCACGAATAGCAAAATACCGTTTATACGATGGTGCGCCAGGAAGTAAAGAAGCGATTGAAAAAGCAAAACTTCGACAGTAATAATGACTTTACAAAAAGGCACCTTTGAAACAAAACGAGCACTTCGTTTTCAAACACTTTCAACGGAAGGTCCTATTGAGCATTTGTTGTTTGTTTTACATGGTTATGGTCATTTAGTGGAATATTTCATTAAAAAATTTGATGAAACAAACTTAAAAAACACCTTAATCATAGCACCAGAAGGCATGCACCGATTTTATTTGAATGGAACCAGTGGTCGTGTTGGTGCTTCATGGATGACCAAAGAATGGCGAGAACAAGATATTCTGGAAAACACTCAAACATTAAATGCTTTTGCCAACCAATTTATAGAACAATACCCTTCAGCAAAAATAACTGTTTTAGGATTTTCTCAAGGAGGAGCCACAGCAGCAAGATGGATCAGTGAGCAACAAATCGCATGTGACCACTTCATTTCTTGGGGAAGTGTTTTTCCTCCCGACATCTCTGCAGAAGCATTGACGAAATTGAACATGAAACGCAGTTTTGTAGTTGGCCAACAAGACCCGTATTTTCCCGAAACGGTTTTACAGGATGTTATAAAGCAACACCAAGAACTTGGATTTGAATGCATTACTTTTGATGGGAAACACGATATTTCATTGAATACTTTAGAAGCAATTTTAGCATTATGAAAGCAATACCTTTTATTCTATTTCTACTAACGTTTTCAACTTTCCACAGCTTTTCTCAAGTTGAAGAAGAAGAAGATACAGAATTGTATATTCAAGATGAAGAAGATCAGAATGAAAAAGTTGAATTGGATCACAATTATGAATTGGGAGTTGACGTGTTTTTCAATGCGGGTACATTTGGTGGTACGGCTGGTGCTGGTTTAAAATTCGGCTTCGTAAAAGGTGAAAATTGGTTGTTTGGTCCAAGTGTTCGTTACCAAAAATCATGGTACAAAAACCTAGGTTTACAATCCAGTTGGAGTTTTTATGGTGGAGGAGCTTTTGTACATTACCGCATGTACAATTACTTTTATTTAGGAGGAGAATTTGAATTCCTTTCAACTCCATTTAATCAAACTGCATTGACCTTAAATTTAGGGAAACGTTGGGTACCAACATTTTTAGTTGGAGGAGGTTTTTCAAGAGCTTTTGGTCCAAACTTTAGAATGAATGCTGGAATCATGTACGACATCATCAATCATCCTAACAGTCCGTTTAGACAAGGTTATTTTATGCGTAAAGAAAACGGTACACTTATTCCTTTAATGTATCGCATTACGTTTTTTATTTCCATTTAATATTTGCTAAATCTGTTACCTTTTACATCAATTGGATTAACAGAGATAGACATGGTGGTTTAATAATTAAAACTCGATTTTAATCAAAAAAGGGGCTTTTAAAAAAGCCCCTTTTGCGTTGATTCAATGAATCTAACTTATTTCAATGTTCCTGTTTTTCCAAAATCAATCAACTCAATGTAGAACACCAAAGTTGCAAATGGAGGAATGGTATTGGGATCAGGTGAATTTTTACCGTAAGCCATTGCTTGAGGAACGTACAATTTACAAGCACTTCCTTTTTTCATAAACGGAATACCAACTGTCCAACCTGGAATTACTTGTCCTAAGTTAAACACGATTGGCTCATTTCCTAAAGAAGATTGCAAAGTATCACCATTGGTATTCATCAACACATAATGACATTTCACATCATCAGAAATTGTTGGAGAAGCACCGTTACTCGCTTTGATGGTTTCCATGTATATACCTTGTGGTAATTCTTGGATTCCTTTCTTTTTCTTTACCTCATCAAAATATACTTTCTCAACACGGTCAACTTCAGCTGTCAAACGAGAATTGACTTTCGTCATAAATTCCGACAACATACGTTGTTTAACAGACTCTTCAATCAAGGTGTCTTTTTTGTACATCGCTAATTTGAAACCATAAACAATGTATTTTTCTTCAAACTCATTCATTGCTTTGATTTGATTCCAAGATTCTTTGAACATTGAACCTAGGAATTTACCAATACAATTAGAAGCTGGATCTTTAAACGCTTCGTTGAATTGCGTTTGATCTTCACCAATTAAACTTCGAATTGAGTTTTCACAATTTGCATCGTAAACACCAGGATTTTTCAACCCTTCTTCAAAACCTTTGATGATTTCTTCTTTGTTGTATTTATCAAAATTGGGATCCTTATCCATTTGATGTGCATGATCCGCTCCAATCAAGTAAGAAATTTCTTGCTTGTAGTTGTTCATTGGCAATTCTTCGATAGCATTTTCATCTTTTGAATCACAAGAAAACAAAACAAGCGCAACCAATGTGGTATATAAAAACGCTCTCATCTTAGTTTTCAATTGCAATCAATTCAACATCAAAAATCAAAGCCATGTATGGTTTGATTGGTCCTCCTGGATGTGGATGCTCTCCATAAGCCAAATCTTGAGGAATGTATAAACGGTATTTTGAACCAACTGGCATCAATTGCAAAGCTTCTGTCCAACCTTTGATTACTTGGTGTACACCAAAAGTTGCAGGTAAACCACGAGCAATTGAACTATCGAAAACAGTTCCATCTGTTAATGTTCCATGGTAATGCACCTGAACCGTATCTGTTGCTGAAGGTTTGTTTCCAGTTCCTTCTTCGATAACTTCATATTGCAAACCTGAAGCAGTTGTTTTCACACCTTCTTTTTGTGCGTTTTGAGCTAAAAATGCTTCTCCTTCTTTCAAATACACTTCAAATTTTGATGAAGTAATTCCTTGAATGTATGCTTGAATGATTTGATTGGCTTGTTCAGGAGAATATTTCATTGCATTTCCTTTGAAAACATCTGCAATAGCTTCTGCCATAACTGTTGGATCAATTCCTCCTAAATCTTGTTGGATTAAACTATCTGCAACGCTCATTCCGATGCAATAGCTTACCGCTTGAATATCTTGTGACATGTATAAAAAATTTGTCGCAAATGTAGCGATATTATTGGAAGCAAAAGGCTAAATAGCGTTAAAGCTTTAGTACTGATTCCTTTCAATGAATACCAAATCTTTCTCTTTGTTCATCAACATCTTAGACTGAATAGCGTGAAACAAAGCTACAGATGCATCAATCTCTTGTTTGCGAATAGATACACTTTCGATATTGAAACCAAAGGGAATTTGATGATTGGTGCAAAAATCAATTAAATGATCTGCCAAGTTTGAGCACAATTCTAGAGAAGTTTGCAACATGTTTTCAGATTGCATCAACTGATGAATGATCCATTTTGGCACATTGATTCCCAACCATTTCATGAATTGCAAAGTTTGCTCTGAAGCACAAGGAGTCAGTGTAAAAATGATGGGAGCCATTTTAATTCCATTCTGCTTACAACTCCATTGGTAATCTGAAAGCAAATTCAAGGTACTTTCTATACTGTAAACACATTGGCTGATAAAATATGAACATCCAGCTTCCATTTTAGCAAGTAATCTCAAATGCTCATCCCCTTTTAGTTGATGTCGTTCTGGAATAACAATTCCTCCAATTTGCAAATCTTTTCGAACTGAACGAGCAATTTCGTAAGCTTCACCCAATTGAAGCGTTGGTAGATTATTCGAAGACGGTGAACCAACCAATACAATGTGCTTTGTTTTCAGATCTACTAACCAATCTTGAAATTCAATGGCATTCAACTTTCCAATACTTTTGTAGATGATAGGTGAAATGGAACTGTCAACCAATAATTCTGAAGCATAAACTTCTGGTTGAACTGTTTCAACAAAGGGAAACGGTCGCTCTACATTTGTTCTACTCGATTCATCTTGGATATCATAAATGATCAAAGCATCTGGTTGAATTCCATGGATTCGTTGTTGTTGAATTCCTTTAATTTCCTCGTATCGTTCAGCAGTATGACCTAATTTAGGAGGAGTAATGCCGTACAAAACACAATCACTCAATTCCATCATGCTTTGTTTAATGCTTGTTCTAAATCTTCCCAAATGTCTTCCAAATGTTCCAGTCCAATACTCAAACGCACCAAACCGTCTGAAATTCCAACTTCTAAGCGTTCTTCTGGTTTTAATTTGGAATGCGTTGTTGAAGCTGGATGTGTAGCAATACTTCTACTGTCACCTAAATTAGGCGTCAATGAAAACAAGGACAAAGCATCCAAAAATTGTCGTCCAGCTTGTAAACCTCCTTTGATTTGAAAACTTACGATTCCTCCACCCCAACGCATTTGTTTCTTCGCAATTTCATATTGAGGATGAGACACTAAAAACGGATATTTGACCCAATCAATTTTCGGATGAGCTTCCAAACGTTGTGCAATTTCAAAGGCTTGCTGAGAATGTTTTTCCATTCTTAAATGCAAGGTTTCCAATGATTTTGATAAAACCCATGCATTGAACGGACTCATTGCTGGTCCACTGTGACGAGCAAATGCTTGAATTTGATCAATAATTGCTTGAGAAGAAACGATGATTCCTCCAAGAACACGTCCTTGTCCATCCATGTATTTGGTTGCTGAATGGATACAGATTGCTGCGCCAAATTTGAGTGGTTGTTGAATAACTGGAGTTGCGAAACAATTATCGACTACCAACAATACATTTTTTTGATTACAAATCTTTGCGATGCGTTCCAAATCGATGATTTCTAAACCAGGATTGGAAGGTGTTTCAATGTAAACAATTTTTGTTGCAGGTGTAATATTCGCTTCATAAGCGGCATAATCATCTGCATTTACATAAGTAGAAGTAATTCCCCACTTGGGTAAAATGTTCAAAAACAATTGATGAGTGGAACCAAAAACCGAACGAGAAGATAAAATGTGATCTCCACTTTTCAATAATGCCGCAAAAGTTGTAAACACAGCTGCCATTCCAGTAGCAGTTGCCCAAGCTGCTTCTCCACCTTCCAAAACCGCCACTTTTTCCAGTAATTCATCCACATTAGGATTGGAATAGCGTGAATAGATATTGGCTTCAACTTCATCGGTAAAGGCAGCACGCATGTGTTCTGCATCTTCAAACGTAAAACTCGATGTTAAATACAATGGAACACTGTGTTCGCGTTGTTGCGAACGTTCGGTTTGCAAACGGATTGCTAATGTTT
>JADLGD010000155.1 GCA_020849495.1 Fluviicola sp. | reverse complement strand
CCAACTTGGTTGCGAATAGCATTCACTTGTATTCCAAATGGCTCCATTCGACCGTCATACGCATCCAAAGAAATAGCTGCCACTTGATTGAATTGTTGCCACAACTTACGCCCGTTAGAAATCGCATAAGATGCATAGGCAGACATGAACTGAGTACCATTCAACAAAGCCAATCCTTCTTTCGAACGCAACGCAATTTCTGGTAAATGGTATTGTTCGTTCAGCGTTTTAGAATTGATTTCAGAATCGTTTACCACAACCGTTCCTTCGCCCAAAAGCGGTAAAACCAAATGTGCCAATGGGGCCAAATCACCAGAAGCGCCCAAACTTCCTAATTGATAAACAACTGGATAAATGTGATTATTAAAGAAAAAGATCAAACGCTCAACTGTTTCCAATTGCACGCCCGAAGCGCCATGAGAAAGTCCCATAATCTTTAGCAACAACATTCTACGAACGATTTCATTCGGAACGCGTTCGCCTGTCCCACATGCATGCGATAAAACCAAATTACGTTGCAATTGCTCTAAATCTTCCGAAGAAATAGCAGTATCACACAAACTACCAAAGCCAGTATTGACACCATAAATCAAACGGTCGCTTTTCGCCACTTTTTCATCCAAGTAATTTCGGCATTTTAAAATGGCAGCCTTTGCATTTTCAGAAAGTGAAATCTGCGTGTTGTTTATTAGAATTTCATCAATTTCAGTTAACGAAATCCATTGATTATCAATTGTAAATGTTTTCATATTATGCCGTAAAGAAAGCGAGTAATTCAGCTTCAGTGTAAGCTATTTGCTCACCCGTTTCCATATTTTTAACTTGTAATTTTCCTTCTTTCAATTCATTTTCACCTATTAAGGCTACGAATTTCACTTTTCGGTTATCCGCATATTTGAATTGCTTTTGCATTTTTGCATCACTTGGATAGACTTCACAATCGACTCCTTTTTGACGCAACAATTTCGATAAGCGCATGCAATAAGCCGCTTCACTTTGACCGAAATTGGCAAACAACAAGGTTAAACTTGCATCAGCATCAGATGGATAAAGGTCTAATTCATTCAATACGTCGTAAATACGATCTGCTCCAAATGAAATCCCAACACCTGAAAGTCCGGATAAACCAAACAAACCTGTCAAATCATCATAGCGACCACCGCCACAGATAGATCCCATTTTCACATCGTGCACTTTTACTTCGAAAATGGCACCCGTATAGTAATTCAATCCACGAGCTAGCGTCACATCAAATTCTACCTCAGCTCTTTCTAAACCAAGTGCTTTTGTTTGTTCCAAGACAAATTCCAGCTCTTCAATTCCTTTCAAACCAATTTCGGATGCACTAAGGAACGTTTTCATTTGAGCTAAACGTTCTTCATTGGAACCAGTGATTGTAAACAAGGGTGAAATGGTCGCGATAGCAGTTTCAGAAACACCTTTTTGACGCAATTCTTCCACAACTCCATCTTCACCAATTTTGTCCAATTTGTCAATTGCAACAGTGATATCGATCAATTTATCAGCTTCACCTGAAACTTCTGCAATCCCCGAAAGGATCTTACGGTTGTTGATTTTCATCGTGAATCCTGGAATTTGTAAACGCGTCAGAACCTGATCAAAAATTTGTACAAAATCAACTTCATACAACAAAGAATCTGAACCAACTACATCCGCATCGCATTGGTAAAACTCTTGATAACGACCATGTTGTGGTCTATCTGCTCTCCAAACAGGTTGAATTTGGTACCGTTTGAAAGGAAATGATAATTCATTTTGATGCTGAACGACAAAACGAGCAAATGGAACTGTAAGGTCGTAACGCAATGCTTTTTCTGCAAGTGAATTGGCAAAACGAGGCAGATTTCCTTCATTCAAGGCTTCTACATCGGCTTTTTTCATTTTATCACCTGAATTCAAGATGCGGAAAATCAAACGATCCCCTTCTTCTCCGTATTTACCCATTAAAGTTGTAGATAATTCAAAAGAAGGTGTTTCGATTGGCGCAAAACCATAAGTTTTGAATACACTTTTGATCGTATCAAATATATAGGTTCTTCTTGCTACCTCACTCGGTAAAAAATCTCTTGTTCCTTTTGGAATTGCAGGTTTTTGCGCCATTTTATAGTCAATTTATGCGCAAAGTTAGTATTAATTAAAAATTCCTTAGCGACTAGCTTTGAATAATCAGCAATTAACGCTGTTGAATGTGTCCTGGTCGTCCTTTCGGAATGTCTAAAACCCACGTGTAATATCCAATAAAATGCGAATCAAAAAAGCCTTTGTTGCGATATAATTTTCGAGGGAAATACAAACGACATTGATTTGGCAACCCTTTTACAGGAAATTGAGGTGCTACACCATCTTGTAAGCAAGGAGCGTCTTTTCCTTTTTGATTGAAATTGCTTCCGTATTGCCAAACTTCTTTCCATTTGGAGTAATTAATTTTTCCTGCTGAGGCATTTTCTGGTGCTATGATGTAAAAAGAACCCAACTGAATTTGACCTTCTAAGACATCAATCATTCCTAATGCATAAGCATAACCCATACTATGCGCAACGATAAACAGCGTGTCATTACTCGACTTATTGGGAAGTTCATTCAATGCTTGCAATAAATTTCTACCAGCAATTCGTCCATTTTTGCGGCGCATATTGAATCCTTGTTTATTGGATCTTCTTTCTAACAAGGAATACGTTTTCACTTGACTAGATCCAAACAACTTTGATTTCAAGGTTTTAGTCGTATAACAAATGTGCTTTTGAGGATTCTTACATCGTTTTGGATAAATAGCACTTGTCTTGGTAAACTCAACCAATTTTCTGTAATTGGAAGTAGCTACAGAAAAATGTCCATCAGCATAAAACACATTTGTTGGATTGATTCTATTTTTAAACAAATCATCTATTTCATTCCAAGGATGCCAGTATTCAAAACGATCATTTGGATATATCTTATTGTAAGAATTAGGGAATTCTAAACCATTGTTTTGGATATCCGATAAATTTTCACCTACAGAGCTTCCCAAAGACGTTGGTCTATAACCATTTACAAATACTAAAATGCGTTCAACAAGATTTTTCAGCTCCATTTTCTCCGTTAGATTGACGCCCAAATGATTGAATAATTCTTCTTTGATTAAACTATCATTGTCATTTTTATAACGCACAACAAAATAGTGACTTTTAGCAGCTAATCGTTTTTGTTTAGACAATAATACAACACTGTCTTTACTGTCTGAAAAACGCATTTTATAGGGTTTACCTTTTTCATTTTGATAGACATCAAAGTACAAAACCCGTTGTCGTCTTTTCAATTCAAAATGGCCATTATTTTGCACTAAAACTTCAGAACCCAATTGGGCTTCTGCTAATTGTTTTGGATGTTGACGCTCAGCAACCAAACTAATAGCAGCACGCATAGTTTTTCCTTTTAGTTCTGCTACTTTACCATTCTCTACTTCGTACATTCCATATCCCAAATCCACTAAACCGATAGAAAAAAATGCAAGTACAGTTCCTAAAACAATACTCACCACCCGCGACATGAATTTCAAAAAACGTGGTCGTTTGAATTTTCGTTCAAACAGTCTTCGAAAGCGCTTGGCAATAAAACGCATAGGTATAAAACACAGAATAACTGCTAAAATGTGAACCAGAGAAATGGTCTTTCCTTTAATGCTAAACAAGGTCTTGTAAAAGAAATGATTGATTTCTAAATGGTAAGAGAACGTATTTTTTTTGAATGGTCGAACGATTGACAACAATGGAGAACCATTTTTCATCACTATATTTCCTAACGCATCTTCCTTCCAGAAATAATAAGCAATGATTCCGCTATTGGTTTTTACATCTTCGTAATCATCGTAGAAAGAATAAATTGTATGTTTGCTTCGCAAGGCATCCCATTGTGTTTTTCGCATGTGAAATACGGGGCCTGCATCCATAATATTGGAAGTACTCCCTTTTTCAGGACCATTGTTTGCCCAAGACATCGAAAGTCGACCTAATCCATAACCCAGTTGTTTCGCAATGGAAAACGCAGTTGTTCTTGCTGGTTCATTTCGAACAAAACCTAATGCTTTGTTTTTAACCATATAACCATAAATCGCTTCATTTACGAAACCATCTACTGTAAAAAACAAAAACTCATCCTCTACATGTTCTGGATGTGCTTCTATGTATACATCACGAATCAAACGCATTTGATCGGTAAAACGATCGTGATTATTACTTGGATTTCTGAGTGTTAAATCAGCGGGTAATTCTTTATCTGTGAAAAGAGGATCAATAATAATTTCAAATTGGATGTTTGCTTGTCGGTACAACGAATCCAAGATTTGTTTTAGCTTTTCTTTTTTGTAATTCGCTTTAACTAAAGGAACAATTCGAATTTTTTGAATGATTGGTTCAATCATTTCTACGAACAATTCTGCCTGTAATTCTTCTTTATAGAAAAATTGCACTTTATAATTGACAGAAGCTGAAGGCAATTTCAATTCAAACAAATTAGAATCGATTGCATTGTAATTTAATGGTTGATCTGATCCTTTTACTCGAATAGTCAATCCTTCAATAGTTGGGATAAAGGCTTGATTGATGCTGAAATTCACCCAATCTTCTTCATTTTTCAGAAGCGTTTTGTAAGCTTGATGAGCATTAACAACGGGATAGTTGGCGTGAGAAAAGTATTCACTTTCCCATTCAATTTGACCAGCGTAAGCATCTAAACCAAAACGTTGTTTATCATTTTTTGAAAATACAATCGCATCTTTGTATTCATTTGAATTTACAACTTGACCAAACACATTCGTGAAGGTTAAAAAAGCTACAAAGACAATTAATAGAACTTTAAACACGTTTACTTTTTCCTAAAATTAAAGACTTGTTTTTCCTAACCAGCGCAACACATTATCGTACCAAATTCGATCTGCTTCATTTTGTGAAAGGATATCAACTTCAACTGCGAAATCAATCACTCTTCCAGGATAAGAGTTTGCCACACCTTCCATTTCACCCAATGGATATGGATCATCAAGTCCGGCAACAATTTGATCTGCTCCTACTCGAATTTTCAATAATTGAAGCGTGTATGAATCATGAACCAAGGTGTCAAAAAACAAATTAGGATGCCCTAACGATGCTCTTGGATCTTTTGTTTGTGTAAATAAATCAGGGCGACCATCAAATCCTTGTAATCTTCTCCCGTAATTTGCTTGACCCAACATACAACCATGTGCAAAACAGGTTCTAATATTCGGAAAGCGATTGACCAAATCTTTTAAGGCATAGAAATGTAGCGTATCAGCTGTTTGTGCCATCATCCAAACCAAATGAAAACGCCAATAGGCATCTTTTAACGCAACCATTTTCTCACCATCATAGGGATGGATTTCTATTGCTAAACCATATTTATCAGCCATTTCAAAAATGGGCATCGTTGAATCATCAACCACAGATAACCATTCATTTTCTTTGTTTAAGAAATGGGTAGGTAAGCAAAGTACACGCATGTTCAATTTTTCAACACAACGCTCTATTTCAGCTAGTGCATCATCCAAATACAAAGGCTGAACTACAAATCCACTAGAAAATTTATCCGGTCTTCTTTGCTGTACACTGGCATTGAAATCATTTTGCCATCGTATGGCATCATGTGCTTCTTGTTTTGACCAACCATTGCAATAAACCTGGGAAAGATTCAGCATCACACCATGATCGATTTGATACTTTTCCATCCATTCTATTTTTTCATCAAAAAAGAAACTAGGATCAGTAATTGGCCTTGCCCAATCACCTTGTCTCATGAATTTTTTATCGTCATCAATCCAGAACAATTTGCGTTCTTTCATGAACTTTGGAATTTCGTTTGGTTCTGGCAAAATGTGCCCGTGACCATTAATTTTCAATTTCTTCATAAAACAATAGCTGCTTTTCTACCTTTCAAAATTAATGAAAGGAATTGGTTTTCATTCATGAAACAACTGAACAAAAAAAGGGGAAGCAAATTGCTTCCCCTTTCTACATTTTTATCGATTATTATCTATTAACAATCATTTGCTGTTGAGTCGTTTTTGAATCGATTTCAAACTGAACAGTGTAAACACCATTCGCTACTTTCGATAAATCAACTACCATTGATGTTGCTCCAACTGTTGGTTTCATCTCAATGATCAATTTACCCATGTTGTCGTATACTTTCAATGTTGTTGCTTCTCCAGTCCAATTTACAACAACATCTGTTGCTGTTGGATTTGGATACATCGACCAACTAGTTGCGCTTGACTCTTCAATCGAAGCACATGCATCCACGTTCACAGTTGTAGTTGCTGTTCCTGAACAGCCATTTCCATCCGTGAAATCGTATGTCAATGTTGTTACTCCTACTCCAGCCACACTTGGATCAAATGATCCTGATGTAACTCCTGTTCCTGTGTATGTTCCTCCAACTGGTGATCCTGTTGTTAATGTAACAGCATTGTTGTAAACACACAAGTCAGCAACTGCTCCAAAGCTTACCGTTGGATTCGGATTTACTGTTACTACAGTTCCTGTTGATGTCGCTGAACAACCTACTGCTCCAACTGTAACAGTATATGTTCCTGCAGTTGAAACTGTGATCGCTTGTGTTGTTGATCCATCTGACCATGTATTGCCTGATGCACTAGATGATGTCAATACCACTGATCCGCCTGCACAGAATGTTGTCAATCCATTTGCAGAGATTGTTGGTGTTGATGGATTCGATACCTCAGTTACTACAATTGGTGATGATGAAGCCGAACAAGTTCCATCTGAAACCGTCACTGTGATTGTACCACTTGTATTCACCGTGATTGTTTGTGTTGTTGATCCATCTGACCATGTATTTCCAGTTGCACTAGAAGATGTTAAATCAACTGAACCTCCAGTACAGAATGTCAATGGACCATTTG
>JADLGD010000154.1 GCA_020849495.1 Fluviicola sp. | reverse complement strand
TACATGGATGAATGTAATGAAAATAAATTTCAATTAAATCACAAAAAAAATCCTGCCCAAATGGACAGGATTTTCTAATATGTTTTTTCTTTGATTTTTCCGACGAAGTGGATTAGCTCAAAGAGAAACGTTTGAATTCAGTAACCGTCAAACCTTTTTCAGTTGAATCTAAGAAAGCTTCAACTGTCAATTTGTTATCACGGATAAACTCTTGGCTCAACAATGTGTTTTCTTTGAAGAATTTAGCCAAACGACCTTGCGCAATTTTCTCAGCCATATCAGCAGGTTTTCCTTCTTGGATAGCCAATTCTTTACCAACTTCGATTTCGCGTTCAATTGTACGAGCATCAACTCCTTCTTTGTTCAAAGCGATTGGATTCATTGCAGCTACTTGCATCGCCACTTGACGACCAGCTTCAGCAACAGTTTCACCTCCTTTGTTCAAAGCAACCAAAGTAGCCAATTGGTTACCTGGGTGGTTGTAAGCAACAACAGTATCACCTTTCACAACAGCATATCCAGAAAGATCTAATTTCTCTCCGATTACACCAACTTGCTCAGTAATTTTCTCTTCAACTGTTAATTTCTCATCGTATTTCAATGCTTTCAACTCTTCTGATGTTGCAGGCAAGTTGTTCATTGCGATGTCCATTAAACTTTGTACGAAATTACGGTAAGTATCGTTTTTCGCAACGAAGTCAGTCTCACAGTTCAAAGTCAATAACACACCAACTTTGCTATCAGCGCTAGTTTGAGCGAAAACCAAACCTTCAGCAGCTTCGTTTTCACCTCTTTTCGCTGCTACTTTTTGTCCTTTTTTACGAAGAACATCAACAGCTGCTTCAAAATCTCCGTTAGCTTCAACCAACGCGTTTTTACAGTCCATCATTCCTGCACCTGTTTGTTGGCGCAATTTGTTTACATCTGCTGCAGTAATTGCCATTTTCTTATCGGTTTTAGACAGAAGACAAAAGACAGAAGACAAAAGACTAATTAAAGCCTCTTGTCTTTCATCTGTAGCCTTTCAGTCTTGTTTATTATTCTTTTGTTTCTTCAACTTTCGCTGCTACTTCTTCTGTAGCCTCTTCTTTGTCTTTTCCAGTTCCAGCGCTTTTACGCTCTTCTAAACCTTCTTTGATTGCACCACAAATCGCATCCAAGATGATTGAAATTGATTTTGTTGCATCATCGTTAGCAGGAATTGGGAAATCAACCAAACGAGGATCAGAGTTTGTATCCACCATTGCAAATGTAGGAATGTTCAAACGTTTAGCTTCGTTCAACGCGATGTGCTCTTTCAAGATATCAACCAAGAAAATAGCTGCTGGTTGACGCGTCATATCAGCTATTGAACCAAAGTTTTTCTCTAATTTCTCACGTTGACGTGTTTTGAATAAACGCTCACGTTTGTTCAATGTTTCCCAAGTACCATCCGTTTTCATTTTGTCGATAGACGCCATTTTACGGATTGACTTACGAGTTGTTTGGAAGTTTGTCAACATACCACCTGACCAACGCTCAGTTACGAAAGGCATGTTTACAGCTGAAACTTTATCAGCGATGATTTCTTTTGCTTGTTTCTTAGTTGCTACGAAAAGAACTTTTTTACCCGACTTAGCAATTTGTTTCATTGCCGCACAAGCTTGATCAAGATGTGCAATTGTCTTATTAAGGTCAATAATGTGGATACCTTTTTTCTCATCAAAGATATACGGCGCCATTGCCGGGTTCCATTTTCTTTTTAAGTGTCCGAAGTGAACACCTGCATCTAATAAACTATCAAAACTTACTTTAGACATAATTCTTTTTTTTAATTGTTTACGTTCCTTAGTAATCAGCTAGCGAAGGGATCCTATATAAGAACAAGTACTTCGCGCTTGGATACTAAACAACCACTGCTCCCCAATAAAAGGGAAAATAATTCGAAATTAACGTTTAGAGAACTGGAATTTCTTACGTGCTTTCGGTTGACCTGGTTTTTTACGTTCAACCATACGAGGGTCACGTGTCATCAAACCTTCTGCTTTTAACAATGGTTTGAAATCAGCTGAAACCTCTACCAATGCACGAGAAATACCCAAACGAATAGCCTCAGCTTGTCCGTTGATTCCTCCACCCGCAACATTTACTTTTACATCGTACTGACCCAATGTGTCAGTCAAATTGAACGGCTGCTCAACTTTTCCTTGTAAAATAGCTACTGGGAAGAACTCTTTGTAATCACGTTTATTAATGGTCAATTTACCCGTTCCTTTTGCAAGGTATACACGAGCAACTGATGTTTTTCTTCTTCCTAATGCGTTTACTACTTCCATATCCGTTATTTAAATGTGTCAAGATTAATTACCTCCGGCTTTTGCGCGTCATGATTGTGCTCAGTTCCAGCATACACTTTAATGTTTGTGTACAATTGGCGGCCCAATGTGTTTTTCGGCAACATCCCTTTGATAGCTTTCTCGATAACACGAGCTGGATTGCGTTGTAACAACTCTTGAGCTGTTAATGAACGCTGTCCACCTGGATATCCAGTGTAACGTACATATTCCTTGTTCTCTAATTTTGTTCCAGAGAACGAAACTTTTGCTGCATTGATAACAATTACGTTATCGCCACAGTCTGCGTGAGGCGTAAAGTTCGCTTTGTGTTTACCACGTGCCAACTTTGCTACCTTACTTGCCAAGCGACCAACAGTTTGGCCCTCAGCGTCTACCAACAACCACTTTTTATTTGCGGTTTCTTTGTTGCCAGACACAGTTTTGTAACTTAAAGTATCCACTACTTTCTAATTTTTAAATAAGACAATATCCCCAATTTGGGGGTGCAAAGATAGAAACTCTATTTTTTATTAACAAGTGATTTTTTAAAGAATTCGTCATTTCACCTATGATAAGTGTTTCACTTGCATTTTAGAGGGTCAAAAGTAGCTATTTTTCAAGAAGTTTTAAAAATCGATGGTCAGTTGAAGCGGCTCTTCCTTCTCTATTTTTTCATTGTCTAATTTGGAAAAAGCAATTCCCAATAATCGGATGGGTTTAGCCAAAGGTTCTTGCAGCAATAATTCTTCTACTACCTCAAAAAAGTCTTTTTTCAGTGACACTGCAATTGGAACTGTTTTACTTCGTGTCTGTAAAGTAAAATCATGGTATTTCAACTTTAAAGTTATCGTTCGTCCTTTGGTGTTACTTTTTTCCATGCGGCGCTCTAACTCGTCTGCTATGCGATCCAAAGCTTCTAATATCGGTCGTGTTGCGATTAAATCATTCCCATAAGTTCTTTCAGCTGCAATCGACTTCCGAATACGATTTGGTTTTACCTCACCCAAATGTATACCACGAACGACATCGTATAAATGTTTTCCTTGCTTGCCATAATTCAACACCAAGTACTCTAGCGATTTTGCTTTCAAATGTTTCCCTAAGAAAATGCCTTGACTTTTCATTTTTTCAGCCGTCACTTTCCCTACTCCGAAAAATCGTTCGATGGGCAAAGCCTCCAAAAAGCCTTCTACCTCATTGGGTGTTATGGTTAATTGGCCATTGGGTTTATTGACATCCGATGCGATTTTGGCGGTGAATTTATTAATAGAAATTCCAGCAGAAGCAGTCAATCCCACCTCATCTTTGATCCGTTGACGAATCTCTGCCGCTAATAAAGTAGCCGATCGAATGCCTTTCTTGTTTTCCGTGACATCTAAGAATGCTTCATCTAAGGAAAGTGGCTCAACCAAGTCGGTATAATCCAAAAATATTGCTCTGATTTGCTGTGAAATCTCTTTGTAGCGTTCAAATCGAGGCCTTACAAAAATCAATTGCGGACATTTTTTTGCAGCTAAAACACCCGACATTGCAGAACGAACTCCGAATTTCCGAGCTTCATAACTAGCAGCTGAAACTACTCCTCTTTGCTCACTTCCCCCAACCGCGACCGGCTTGCCTTTCAATTCAGGAAAGTCCATTTGCTCCACAGATGCATAAAACGCATCCATGTCCACATGAATTATTTTCCGAATGACTTGAGGTTCCAACATCTTTTTCAAATTTACAACTTGTGAAGGAATGTTTTTACGTTCTGTTTTACGATCTTTTTCTATTAAAAATAAGAGATGACTATATTCGTAAAAAAAGATTCATGAA
Organism: Fluviicola sp.; assembly: GCA_020849495.1. GTDB lineage: Bacteria > Bacteroidota > Bacteroidia > Flavobacteriales_D > Crocinitomicaceae > Fluviicola. The sequence goes on along the minus strand of JADLGD010000154.1, from coordinate 13,820 downwards.
ATATTCTTGTTTATACCTTTTGTTTTTTCTGATTGCTTTCAACAGCAAATGCCAACAATTAACAATAGAACAAGCTGAACATTTGATTGCACTTCCGCTAAAATGTGCGCAACATGAATACCCGAACAAACTTGGACAAGTTTTAAATTCAAACGAAGAACTTCAATCTCCTCAAGCACTTCACCCAGCATTTTATGGTTGTTTTGATTGGCATTCTTCTGTACACGGTCATTGGTTAATGGTGCGATTAGTCAAAGAATTTCCGGATTTAAAACAAGCAGCAACAGCAAGAAGCATTCTATCCAAACAATTAAGCGCAGAAAACATTCAACAAGAAATGGCGTTCTTCACCACCAAATACAACGAATCGTTTGAACGGACTTATGGTTGGGCTTGGATCTTACAACTACAAATAGAACTTGATAGTTGGAACGATGATTTAGGAAAAGAATGTGCCAATAACCTTCGTCCACTGTCTCAACTCATTGTTGAAAAATACAAAGCATTTTTACCTAAATTGGTTTACCCCATTCGATCTGGCGAACACATCAACACCGCTTTTGGATTGACTTTCGCATTTGATTATGGAAAGCAAATAAAGGACACTGCTCTCACCAATTTGATTACTAAAAGAGCCATCGATTTTTATGGTAAAGATCAAAAATATCCGATCAATTACGAACCAAGTGGTTACGACTTTTTGTCTGGTGCTTTTGAAGAAATAGACATCATGCGCAGAGTTCTAGAGCCGGTTGCTTTTAAAAAATGGCTGAAAGGATTCATGCCACAGATTTACAAATCTTCTTTTTACATCGAACCTGGGCAGGTGAAAGACCGAACAGATGGCAAATTAGTACATTTAGATGGTTTGAATTTCAGTAGAGCATGGTGCATGTTCGCATTAGCTAATCAAGATCCTCAGCTTAGTCATTTAACTACTTTAGCAGAAAAACACATTCAAACATCTTTACCAAAAATCGTGGATGGCGATTACATGGGTGAACACTGGCTGGCTAGTTTTGCAGTCTATGCCCTTACCATGCGTAAGTAAAAGTAAACCATTGAACTATTCTTTCAAAGCTGGCTTTTTATCACTCAAGGCAATACAAATTTCATTTTGAGGAAAATTTTCACCTTAAATGCAACCAATTTTGTATTTTAGAAGTCTACTAAGCTACACAGGCTCAATATGAAACAAATACTGCTACTACTGACATGCATCATGTCATTTGCAAAAATACATTCGCAAATTGCAACGAGCAATGGAGCTATTCTGCATTTTTCGACTGGTGCAATTGTTCAAGTTAATGGGGGTTTGATTATTGACAACACTTCCACTTTTTCAAATGATGGGAATCTTACTGTTTCAAAAAACTCAACCTTACCGCTAGCTGGAACGATTACCATTCAAGGAACTTCTTCTGTTTCTGGTGATGGAGTGTATCGCATTGAACAGGATTGGATCAATGATGCAAGTTTTAACGGAGGTGCTTCAACCGTTGAATTATTTGGGAATACACAACAATTCATTACAAGTACGAACAATACAGTTACAACATTCAATAATCTTACATTGAGCGGAACAGGTGTTGGAAACAACCGAAAAAAAACGCTTACAGCAGTTGATGCTAGAACTGGAACAAATGGAATTCTTGCAATTGCAGACCGTGAATTGGAAACACAAACAAATGATTTCATTGTACTCAATACGAATGCAGCAGCAGTAACCAACACCATTACTTTTGGATCAGAAGGCTTTGTTAGCAGTGCAATTCCAGGAGCATTGATTCGCTCTACAAATTCAACAACTGCTTATAACTTTCCTACAGGATCAAGTGTTGGAACAGTTCGTTACCGACCAATTGTTTTAACACCGAACAACACCAATCCAACAGACTACAATGTACGTTTAAACAATGTAGATGCGAACAGCGATGGTTTCAATCGATCGAGTAACGATAATTTAATTTGCGATGCAAATCCAAATTTTTATCATGCTATCAATCGCAGTTCAGGAACAACACCAGCAGACATAACTGTATTTTACATTCCAGCAAATGATGGTGTATGGTCAGGTATTGCACAATGGCAAAACGCAAACACCCAATGGAATGACATGAACATTACTGCAGCAAATACAGCTGGAGGATTTTCTACTCGTACCCGTTTAGCATGGCTTTTCACGAATCCTGGTGATCCTTATATTCTAACTTCTAAACGACCAGATGCTCCTGTTTTAAATTGTCCAGAAATTTGTGAAAATTCTACTGGCAATACCTTTACAGCAGTTGGGAGTGGTACTACTTACACTTGGACGTTCCCTTCTAATGGAACAATCACAAGTGGGCAAGGAAGTGGAACAGCAACTGCTGATTGGACTACTGGAACAGGACAAGTTAGTGTAATCACAACAGATGCAAGTGGATGCGCCTCTTTACCATCTGATTGTACACCTACCGTTCACGTTTTACCAAATGTTTCATTTACATACTCAACAGATGGGAAAGAAGTCTTTTTTGACGATCAAACTGTTGGCTCTGTAACATGGGATTGGGATTTTGACGATGGAAATCTATCCAATTCAAATGATCCAAGTCACGTTTATTTAGACTACGGTAACTACCTTGTTCTTTTACAAGTAACTGATGTAAATGGTTGTACCAATTCTACCTCTCAGATCATAGAATTAATGGAAGATATTTCTGTTCCAAATGTCATTACACCAAATAACGATGGAGACAACGATGCATTTGAAGTGAATACTGGTTCAGTTACAAATTATCAAATCATTATTCAAAACCGATGGGGAAATGTTGTTTATGAATCAACCGATCCTACGAAAGCTTGGGACGGAAAATCAAACGGTATTCTCGTAGCAGAAGGTGTTTATTTCTATCAAATTAAACTCGATAAAATTTCAAAATCAATTCAATTTCAAGGCAACGTAACTGTTGTTTATTAATTCATCAGATATGAAAATCAAACAATTATTATTCATCGCACTTGTTAGTTGTTTTACAACTGCAACTAGTTTATTTGCACAAAACAATGTTGGAATTGGGACGAATACACCCAATGCAAATGCCATTTTGGAAATGCAATCCACCTCTCAAGGTGTTTTAGTTCCACGAATGACAACTGCACAACGTTTGGCTATTGCCGCTCCTACAGAAGGATTATTGGTGTACGATATCACTGTTGACTGTTTTTTCTTCTATGAGGCAACAAGTACAAGTTGGACAAGCCTATGTACAGGTGGAGCAACAGGTCCAACTGGTCCAGCGGGGCCTGCCGGTGCTGCGGGAGCAGCAGGAGCAACTGGTCCAACTGGTTTAGCTGGAGCTACTGGTCCAGCAGGGCCAACTGGTCCAGCGGGTGCTACGGGACCTTCTGGAGCTGATGGAGCAACTGGTCCAGCAGGATTAACTGGAGCAACTGGTCCAGCAGGAGCTACTGGTGCTACAGGACCAACTGGCGCAACAGGTGCAACTGGAGCTACTGGTGCAACAGGACCAACAGGAGTTGTCAATAAATACCATGTATATGGAACAGCTGGAAGACTTGCCGTTACATCTACTGCAGCGACCACTCAACCCGGGTTAACTCAGACGTTTACATTAGCAGCTCCTGCAACGGTGATTGTTTGGGCAACAATTGGAGGAAGGACAACATCTTCTACAAGTGGTGCTTATGCCACAGTTGATATGATTGTTTATTTGAATGGTACCTTTTTAGCGAATGGAGGTTGGAACCGATTCAATGTCGTCAATCCTACTGCTATCAATTCATTTAATACTTGTGCAATCAATACGATGATCTCTTTGCCAGCAGGAACACACACGATTGATTTAAGAACAGCACGCGTCAATGGAACCTCACCAGTTGATATTGGAGGTAACGCAGCTTTAGATACCAATCCAGGTGAACTAACAATACTTATATTAAATTAAGACGATGAAAACAGTACTTATCATTTTCAGTTCTTTAGTTGGTGGATTTGTTTTCGGTCAGACAGCATTGTCGAGTAAAAAAACAGCAGAGCCAATTCAAGTTGAACCAGTTTCTACAGAACAAGTTGTCATTGACACAATGACAACCATCGAGATGTCGAATCAACGAAATGCAACTATTGTCAAGAAAGAACGACAACCCTTACAAACAGTACCGGCATCAAAATCCCCGACAAATACGATAGTCCCTTCAACAAGAAAAATAGATTAACAAAAAAAGGTGCTGAATGATTCAGCACCTTTTTTATTTTACAAATTACTTGCTTATTTTTTCTTGAAAGAATTGATTGCATTCACTGTAAAATCAGATAATACTAAACGACCACTGATTCCAGCTCTTTCAACCAATAATTCATCCCAGTTTTCTGTGCCTTCCCAAAAGATGCCTTTTAATTCAGCCATTGCCTCTGGACTTGATTTTGCTAAAACAGTTGACAAGCGATTGATTTCTTCATCCATATCGTCTTCTGTTTCAAAAATTGAAGCATACAATCCATGATTCAAAGCCCATTGAGCAGAACGCCATTGTGTAGCATCAATTGCTAATTGAGACATTGCTGATAAACCAATTTTTCGTTGCACTGCTGGACCAACCACAAAAGGACCAATTCCTACAGCCAACTCAGATAATTTCACATCTGCATTTTTAGTAGCGAAACAATAGTCAACCGCTGAAGCAATTCCTACTCCACCACCTACAGCTTTTCCATGCACTCTACCGATGATCAATTTGGTTGATTTTCTACAAGCATTGATTACTTGAGCAAATCCAGAGAAAAAGACTTTACCAGTATCCAAATCATTGATCGAAATCAATTCATCAAAACTTGCACCAGCACAAAATGCTTTGTCTCCTGAAGAACGTAAAACGATGACTTTCACATCTGCTCTAGTGCTCATTTCAGTGATTGTTTCAGCTAATTTTCGCAAAATTTTACCAGGAAGTGAATTACTCATTGGATGCCCAAACTCAATGTTTGCAACACCTCTTTCATCTACTTCAAATTGAACATGTCCTTGATCGACTGCCTCTGACATACTATTTTTTATTTATTGATCAAACTTCTTTCTTGGTCGCAATTGACGTTCACCTGAACCTGATGGAGCAGGACGGTCTTCACGTGGACGATCCTCACGAGGACGATCTTCACGAGGTTTGGAATCAGAACGATACGGATTGTTGTTTGACTTGTAACCACCTCCACGGTTTCCGTCATTGTTGAATCGTTTCTGTCCGCCAAAACCACCTGGTTTCTTTTCAAAAGTTTTCTTTGGTTTGTCTTCAGGTTTTGGTCGATTTGATTTTGGTGAAGCAATTTTCACGTCTAATTTTCTACCATTTACCTCAAACCCATTCAGTGCTTGAATTGCATTAATTGCTTGTTCAGCACTCTCCATTTCGACGTAACCAAAACCTTTTGACTTCTTTGTTTTAGCGTCGAACACAACGTGTGCTAAATGGACTTCTCCAAAAGCAGAGAACGTTGCTAGCAAATCATCAGAAGTAATCTCCCAATCCAGATTTGCAATAAAAATATTTGTCATTTACCTAACATTTAATGGGAACTGATTCCCGATCTAACTACTCTTTAACCTAACTTTTATTTCAATGTGAAACTATCTGTACCAATCAATGATCCTTCACAGAAGATTTTCACTTTGTAATTTCCTTTTACCGGCTCTTCACCGTTGAAATCAAAATAAATGGATACATCCACCGCTTTGTTTGCATATTGAATCTCACGTTTCGCTGTATAAACAACTTGACCGCTTTCTGTAGAAGCTGTACCACCAGATCTTCCTTGTAATACTTTTCCATCAGGATCAGTAATTTGCATGTACAAGGCTTTATTCCCTGCTTCAGCAATTGTATTCTCTCCTACAGTAAACGAAGAAACTGCTTGTACACAATTACGCGCTTTTGTTGTTGGTTCAGCCGTATCGTTCAATTTCATTCTCAAACCAGTAGAACTGAATCCATAAGCTTTCAATTTAGAACCTTCTTTCACTTTTGCTTTGCTATCTTCCGCTTCACCTTTGTATTGATCACGCTCCACTTTCGTATCTGACAACTCAGCAGTTGTTTGATCCAAATCAGAAGTCAACTGTAAGTTTTTCGTGTTCAATTCGTCAATTTGCTTCACATATCCAATCATGATTTGGCGTAAAGTTTCATTCTCACGACGCAATTTAGCAATCAATGAAGCATTTACTTTTCCATTTTTCTTAGCAGACTCTAACTCATCAACCAAGCCTTGGATCTTCGTTTGTTGTTCTTGCATCGCAGTTTGATCTTCTGGACGACCTTCTTTCATGATTTTATCGTAATCCGAGATCATGTTTTTGAAATCCGTCATCAAATCATTCGTCACATCGTCTCCCATGAAAGGAGCCATCATTTTATTCATCTCTTCGATGTTCGCTTCCAGTTCTTTTACTTTCGCTTCACTCTCGTTCAATGCTGCGTTTTTTGAATACCATAAATAAGACATGGTTCCCAACAACACCAATAACAACAAAATCACTGCTGTTAATGCGGGTGTATTATTTCTGCGTGTGTCTAAATTTGCTTCTGACATAATTTTCGGAATTTGGTACAAATATAACAAGTTAACTAAAAAGGACATTCCTTTTAGCTCGAACAAAAAAAAGGCTTTAAAATGGAGTATGCAAGCTTAGTAAGTGTAATTTCCGTTAACAAAACGTAAAATACGCAAGGGATTACTGTTTTTTAATGCTTCTGGCAATATATCATCCGGACAATTTTGAAAAGTGACCGGTCGCATGAAACGTTTAATGGCATCTGCACCCACTGCTGTTGTATCTAAACGAGAAGAACTTGGATAAGGTCCACCATGGTTTTGTGCAACACTCACCTCAACTCCAGTTGGCACTCCATTCAGTATCACTCGACCTACTTTGGATTGCAATACTTGAATGACTTCCTGCTCACTTTCATTTGATCCTAAGAATAAACTTCCTGTAAGCTGTCCATCGATTGCATCAAGCGCTTTTAATAATTCCGTTTTGTTTTCGCATTCAACTATCAATGCAAAAGAGCCAAACACTTCTTCTTGTAATTGTGGATTTGCCACGAATTCTGTTGCAGATACTTTTGCTAAACTTGGCTGAATGTGATTCTCACTTCTAGTTCCATCAACCAAGACCTCACTTTCACTGAATTGTTCCAACACTCGTTTTTCATAATTCAAGAAAATACCTGGATGCAACATGCATTGTGGTTCTTTTTCAGTTATTAGTTTGGTTAACTGTTGTTTAAACAATTCTGTGCGCTCACTTTTAATCACAAACAACAATCCAGGCGAGGTACAAAACTGACCGGCATTTAATGCTATGGAATCGGCAACTAGTTGAGCAATTTGCGTGTGATTCTCTTCCAAGGAAGCATTTGTAAACACTATTGGATTCACACTTCCCATTTCAGCAAATACTGGAATGGGTTCTTTTCTACTTTGCGCTAATTTGACCAAAGCTGTACCACCAGCAATACTACCTGTAAAACCAACAGCTTTCACCTCATCTGCCAACACCAATTGTTCACCAACATGATAATCCGCAGCCAACAAATGACTAAAAACACCTTCTTCGAAATGCAATTCTTTCAATGCTGTAGCAATGATTTGTGCCGATAATTCACTGGTATGAGGATGCATTGGATGCGCTTTTACGATTACAGGACAACCAGCAGCCAAAGCTGAAGCCACATCTCCACCAAGTGTAGAATATGCAAACGGAAAATTACTTGCTCCAAAAACCACTACGGGTCCCAACGGCACATTCATTTTTCGTAAATCGGGTTTGGGACTTGGAAGACGATTAGCATCAGCTTCATCAATCACTACTTGCAAGCAATAGCCTGACTTTAGTGCAGCTGCATAAGATCGAAATTGAAAACAAGAACGTTTCAATTCTACTTCAGCTCTTGTTTGAGGCAAACCAGATTCTAAGCAAAAAGTATGGATCAATTGTGCTGCATGTTGTTCAATCAGGTCAGCAATTCGATTGAGTAAGATGACCCTTTCAGAAAGAGCATTCCCAAAATGTGGAGCAGCTTGTTTTGCTAATTGGCAAGCAAGTAACACTTCATCGGGAGTTGCTTGAACAAAGCGCGTTTCAAGTGCTTGATAGGTGGATGGATTGATGGCATAAAAAAAGAGGTTACCCGAATCAACGTTCGAATAACCTACTAAACTTTTGCCTGTGACAGACAACATGTCTTTTATGGATTAAGCTTCTTCGATGTGGAAGGTATAGCTTTCCATGATTTGGTTTGCTAACAACTTTTTACAAGCTTCGTCTACCTTTGCATTTGCCTCATCTTTCGACGCTGCATCAACGAATAAACGCACATGACGACCAACGCGCACACCTGAAATTTCAGGTAATCCGATTGTTGGCATACTGTTGCTAACTGCTTTCCCTTGTGGATCCAATAATGCGTCTAATGGCATTACATCGATTTCTGCTTTGAATTTCATACGTTCGATTTTTTTCGAAGGATGTGTTGAATAAATGATAATAACAGGTACAAAAGTACAATAATTGCAATGGACCACGTCCATAAAAATGCAATAAGTAATCCACAACTTATTAAAAAGATGTAGCGGATCTCATTTCCTTGCCATTTGAAGTGCTTGAATTTCAATGCAAACAGCGGCAATTCAGATACTAACAAGACCGACATCACAACAATAATTGGAATCAAAATCATGGGTTGAATGATCCACATGATCAAATCGTGCTCCCAACCAATTGTATCTCCGTATTGCACCAGAAGCAAAGGAAACGCCATGAAAAAGATCGTGTTAGCTGGAGTTGGCAAACCAATAAACGACTCCGATTGACGGGTATCAATGTTGAATTTTGCCAAGCGGAACATGGAGAAGAAAGGGATGATTAAAGCAGAAAACGGGAATAAATTATTGAAGTTATATTCAGCTAGACCATGAAACAATCCGAACAATACATTTCCAGAATGATTTGTTCCATACTCTGTAAAATTCAACATAATTACAAACATTATAATCCCCGGAGCCAAACCAAACGTGATCATATCTGCTAAGGAATCCAATTGTTTTCCTAATTCTCCTTGTTGTTTTAACAAGCGTGCTAAAAATCCGTCGAAGAAATCGAGAATGGCACCCAAAAAGATGAGAAAGGGCGCGATATCAATTCTTCCAGCCAAAGCTAAAATGATTGCAAGCACCCCACAAAGCATGTTTGCAGCAGTAAATAAATTGGGTATATTGAACATTTTCATTCCTTCAATGAATATTTAATTCGTTTTCTTACATCTGAAAGCTGTAAATTTACGTTTGTATTTCATCTAAAAAAGAACCAAATACACAATTTTTTAAAAAAGATGCAGTTAAGCTATAGCGTGAAGAAGAACCAACACATGAAATTTACCCTTGCAATTGCAGCTGCATTGTTCAGCTTAACAGGTGCTTACGGTCAGTCTGTAGCTCCAAAATACTCCAATGAATTCTTAGCAATCGGTGTTGGCGCCGATGCTTTAGGACTTTCCAACGCTGTAGTGGCACAAACAGAAGGTGTCAATAGCGGTTATTGGAACCCTGCTGGTTTGACTAAAAGCAACAAATGGCTCGACATAGGTTTGATGCACTCCGAATATTTTGCAGGAATTGCGAAATACGATTATTTGGGATTATCGCATGCTATTGATGAAAAAAGTGCTGTTGGTTTATCCGTTATTCGATTTGCGGTGGATGACATTCCAAATACGACTCAATTAATTGACAACGAAGGAAACATCGACTACGATCGCATCACCACTTTTACTGCTGCTGATTATGCCTTTTTATTCTCCTACGCTCGTAAATCCAAAATTGAAGGATTGAGTTTGGGTGGGAATTTCAAAATCATTCACCGTAAAGTGGGCGATTTTGCAAAATCTTGGGGATTTGGTTTAGATGCAGGTGCAACTTTTAGCAGAAATGATCGCTGGAAATTTGGAGCAGTCATCAGAGATGTCACTTCCACTTTCAACGCATGGATTTTCACTTTGGATGATCAAACCAAAGAAGTCTTCACGTTGACAGGAAATGAAATCCCAGAAAACGGTTTGGAATTAACCCTGCCACGCATTATTCTTGGGGCTTATCACAAAATGCCTCTAGGAAAAAAAGGGATTTATGGCGCTGCAGAGATCGATGTGGATTTTACAACTGACGGAAGAAGAAACACCTTATTGCAAACCAACTTTTTATCAGGCGACCCGCACATGGGTCTTGCATTTGGATACAAAGAATTGGTAACGATTCGTGGTGGAATTTCAAACATGCAGTACATCAAGAACTTTGATGATTCTCGCAAAATGACCATTCAACCTAACATTGGAATTGGATTAAGAATTAAAAATGTGTGTATCGATTACGCATTTACAGATATTGGTGATCAATCAACGGCACTTTACTCGCATGTGATTTCACTCAGACTATTGTTAAACAAGCCAGCCAACGCTGTTCCAACAGAATAATCTATGAAACAGATCTACGCTACACTACTCCTTTTCTTGACATTTAATGTGCTTGGACAACCATTTGGAAACGAATGGATCAATTACAGCCAATCTTATTATTCGTTTAAAGTTGTTCAAGAAGGATTGTATCGTATCGATCAATCTGTCTTAATTAGTAGCGGCATCCCTGTTAGTACCTTTCCTTCTGCAGAAATTCAATTGTTTGGTAGAGACCGCGAAATTCCTATTTACATGGTAGATGGTGGTGACAACAGTTTTGATACGGGCGATTATTTCTTGTTTTATGCAAAAGGCAATGACGGTTGGATTGATTCCGCTATTGTTCCCAATCCAGCAACACTTGCCAATCCTGGATATAGTTTAATCAGTGACACCATTCATTATTTCTTTAGTTGGAAACCAGGTGGAACAGGATTGAGATATGGTGTGAACAATGACACCGACTTTAATGCTTATACTCCAATCAATTTTGTACAGAAAACCGTCTCATCAAAGTTCTCTAATTTCTATGCAGAATCTGAAAAAATGGATTATGCCTCTGGATCCGTTTATGCAGATGGTGAAGGTTACGGTTTTGCAGAATTAGCTTCGGTCAGTGGTGGTACGCAGATCATAACAATGCCTACCATTCAAAAGTATGCAGGAAATGATTGTCCCAATCCGATTTTTGAATTTCGATCCACCTCTAATTCCAATGCAACACCAAGTTCATTCAATGCCTCAAACCATCATTTAATTGTTTCGATAGGAACAAATGAAATCACTGATAGTGCTTGGAACGGTTACAAACAAATCAAAATTAGTAAGGCAATTAACAATACTGATTTATTGAATGGAGGTACCAACTTTAATTTTCAAGTGGTTGCTGATTTAAATGTCGCTATTGACCGACAAGTTTTGACCTATTACCAATTGGAATATTCAAAGAACACGAATGCGAATGGTGCTACAAGTGATTATTTTCAAGTACTTAACAACACTTCTGCTACCAAATCGCGCATTGATCTTACTAATTTAAGTGCAAGTTCACCTTTGGTATTATCTAGTGGAAGTTCCAATTTGGCAACTGTACCGTTATTTAATGGCAGTGCTTGGCAATTTTTAATTCCAAACAATACAACTGGAAATAGAACAACCGTTTATGTTGTTGACCAAAGCACTAGTATTCCTGTTTTAAGTCTTACACCTGTTACATCAACAGCAAAATTCACGGATTATTCACTACAATTAGCCGATTCGCTTTTATTGATGATTTATCATAAAAGTTTGGAACCTGCAACAATCGATTATGAAAATTACCGAAGATCAATTGCAGGTGGTTCTTACAATACTATAAAAGCGGATATCAACGAACTTTATTTTCAATTTGGTGGAGGAGTCACATTACACCCTGCTGCGATCCGACGATTTGCGGCATTTGCTTACTTCAACACCACAGTTAAACCATCAGGATTATTTTTAATCGGAAAAGGTGTTAACCCACTTGACACACGCATTGAACCAAGTTATGCTGTGCTTTCACTTGTACCAACTTTTGGTTATCCTAGTGCAGACAATGCGATTACCTCTGCATTGTTTGGATCATTGTACGAACCGTTGATTCCTACTGGTCGAATTTCAGCTAAAACGAATCAAGAATTGAGTGATTATTTGAGTAAAGTAATTGCCTATGAAGACATACAATCACCAACTTACAGTGAATTCAGTGAAACAAGGGATTGGCAAAAACAAATTTTACATTTTGTTGGAGGATCAACAGCTGGGCAACAAGCTAGCTTTCAATTCTACATGAATACCATGAAAGGAATCATTGAAGATTCAATTTATGCAGGAAATGTTACAAACTACTTTAAAACTTCAAGTGATCCATTAGACCCAACAGTCGTTGCAGGAGTTTCGCAACGAATTTCAGAAGGTGTATCACTCATGAATTTCTTTGGCCATTCTGCGGCATCTAACAACGGTTTTGAAATCAACATTGATGACCCTTCGAATTGGAATAACCAAGGGAAATATCCAATGGTAATCGGAAACTCTTGTTACAATGGTGATATTTACACCATAAACAACTCAACTTCTGAGAATTTTGTCATACTACCCAATGAAGGAGCAATCAGTTTCTTATCGAGTGTTTATGTAGGTTATGACACTTATTTAAGAAATTACACCACAGAATTATACAAGCAGTTTTCTTACAAAAATTACGGCAAACCAATTGGTTATCAAATCCAAAAAACGATTCAAACACTCCAATATCCTGGACAAGATGTTATTTGGCAATCGACTTATTCACAGATGGCATTGCATGGTGACCCGATGTTGAAATTAAACGTAGCAAGAAATCCTGAAATTGAAATTCTAAGCTCTGATTTATCTTTAGGTCCAAACAATATCAACTTAGATGTAGACAGCATTGAATTGAGTATTCACATCAAAAACATTGGACAATCCATCAATGATCAGGTAAGCATTCAGGTTATTCGTAATTTCCCTGGAAGCACAACTGATTCAATCTATTTGTATCAGATACCAGAATTGCATTACGACACAACGATTATTAAAAAGTTTCCGCTTCAAGCTGATATCAGTGCTGGAGTGAATCAATTTACCGTATCAGTGGATATTCCAAGTTTGCATGTGGAAGAATTTGAAGAAACGACAAATAACACTGCAACTGCAAATTTCTTTTTAAACATCGATGGTATTTCCCCTATTTGGCCATACAACTATGCGGTTGTTCCTTACGATACCGTAACTGTAAAAGCTTCGACTATCAATCCAATTGCTAGTCTTCACACCTACCGATTTGAATTAGACACGACTGATACGTACGATAGTCCTCAACTACGAAAATTCAGTGTCACGGAATTAGGTGGTGTAAAAGAAGTGCGTTTTGATGAATGGCTTTCTGCTTCAGGAGCACCTTTTCCGCTGATTTGTGCAGATAGTGGAGTTTATTTTTGGCGAGTAGCAGTGGATAGCTCGGTGTTAAATTGGTCTGAATTCTCTTTTCAATACATCGATGGAAAACGAGGCTGGGGACAAGATCATTTCTTCCAGTTTAAAAACAATGACTTTAGTGTCATCAATTATAATCGAACAACTCGTAAACGGGAATTCCTACCAGGTCAACAACATCAGATTTATTTAAGAGCATTTGACAATACGACATACTTTAATCAGTGGGGAATAGACAACAATCTTTTTGAATATGGTGTTCGATTTTGTGGATCTCAACCTGCAATTTATGTAGGTGTTTTGGATCCAATTACTTTACAACCTTGGGG
>JADLGD010000153.1 GCA_020849495.1 Fluviicola sp. | reverse complement strand
GAGTTAGAATAATTGCCAAATACGGTCTAAACATCACAAAATCAACAGAATACACTCGGTAATATTGCAATATTACGTGCAGGATTTTGGTTAAAAAAGCGGTGAAATTTGAGTTAGAATAATTTCGTATTATCATCTAAACATCACAAAATCAACAGAATACACTCGGTAATATTGCAATATTACGTGTAGAATTATGGTAAAAAGATGCGAATTCTGAGTTAGAATAATTTCGTATTATCATCTAAACATCACAAAAACAACATAATACACTCGGTAATATTGCAATATTACGTGTAGAATTATGGTTAAATAAAGGCGAAATGTGATTAGATTTAATCGTCTTCATCAAACAAGTTTTTCCAATTTTTTGCTTTTTTCATTTTTTTCAAACGAACTTTTTTCCTAACTTTTATAAGAAAGTAAATAAAATGGGATCAACAAAAAAACTACAGTACAACAAAAATCAATTGTTTAAAGCCAAAATAGCAAAAGCAATTGGGCATCCAGCAAGAGTATCAATTCTAGAATATTTAGTTATTTATGGTTTTGTTAAAAACAGAGATTTAGTACCCCTTTTAAAACTAAATGGATCGACTATAGTTCAGCATCTTCAAGTTTTAGAAAACGCAGGATTAATAAAGGAAGAATTTATAATGAACGAACACATGTATTTCTTAAAATCTGATGCAATGAAAAAATGTGGAGAACTGATAACGATTTTTAACCCTCATTAATCACTTGTTTTTTAAGGTAATATTGCAATATTACAAAGTGTATATGTCAGTTATCTAGTTAGTTAATTGTACTTCCAACAATTTTAATTCCCCCAATGCACCTACCTCAAAATAAGTCAATACCTTTACACAAAGACTTTTATTATGGCTTACGAAAACATTTTGGTTGCTCAAAACGGACACATTCAAACAATTACAATCAACCGTCCAAATCAGTTGAATGCATTGAATAAACAAACCATTTCAGAGTTGCATGCTGCTTTAAATGCTGCAAACGAAGATGCAGGAACAGGTGTTGTGATCCTTACAGGTTCTGGTGAAAAATCGTTTGTTGCTGGTGCAGACATCAAAGAATTTGCTGATTTTTCAATTGAACAAGGACGTTTATTGGCTGCAGAAGGTCAACAATTATTGTTCTCTTTCATTGAAAACATGACCACTCCTGTGATTGCTGCAGTAAACGGTTTTGCACTTGGAGGTGGTTTGGAATTAGCCATGGCTTCTCATTTACGTATCGCATCCAACAATGCTAAATTGGGTTTACCTGAAGTGTCTCTTGGTGTGATTCCTGGATACGGTGGAACGCAGCGTTTGGCGCAATTGGTAGGTCGTGGAAAAGCAAACGAAATGATCTTCACTGCTGGAATGATTACAGCAGATGACGCACTTGCTTGGGGATTAGTGAACCATGTATGCGCACCAGAAGAATTGTTGGACTTGGCGAATAAATTAGCGGGCAAAATTTTAAACAATTCTGCTACAGCAATCGCATCGGCTATTCGTGCTGTGAATGCTTTGTATGAAAAAGGCGGACAAGCAGGTTTTGATACAGAAGTGGATGAGTTTGGAAAATGTTTCGGAACAGCTGATTTCAAAGAAGGAACAGGTGCATTCATGGAAAAACGCAAACCAAACTTTAGAGGATAATTGAATCCGCTGAAAAAGCTACTGGGGCAAACAGCTGTTTATGGACTTTCCAGTATTTTGGGAAGAACGCTCAACTACTTGTTGGTGCCACTATACACTTGGGTGTTTAAAGACACGAGTGATTATGGTGTCATTTCTCAACTCTATGCTTTTGTAGCTTTTTTAATGGTTTTTTTAACCTTTGGAATGGAAACTTCTTACTTCCGATTTATTCAAGATGCAGAAGACAAGCAAAAGGTTTTTCGAAACAGTTTCCTGACGGTTTTAGCACTCAATGCGGTCTTCTTTTTAGGCGTATATTTCTTCAATCAATCTGTTGCTGATGGTTTGCTGTTTTCGGATCATCCAGAATACATCGTACTCATGTGCGCCATTGTGGTGATTGATGCCATTTCCGCTTTACCACTAGCCAAATTGAGAGCAGAAGAAAAGGCCAAGCAATTTGCAATGATTCAGTTTGCATCCATCGGGGTCAATATTTTATTGAATGTCATTTTATTACTTGGTTTCTTTGATCCTGCTAGACCTGAAGAAGGGGTGTTGTTTATACTCGTGGCAAATCTCATTTCTAGTTTGGTAAAGCCTGTTCTGTTGTACAAAGATTTCATGGGCATTTCCTTTTCGTTTGATGTGGCTTTGTTCAAAAAGATGTTTGTATACGCTTTTCCCATCATCATTGCTGGTTTTGCGGGAATCGTCAATGAAACCATCGATCGGATCATGTTGAAGCAAATGCTGACGGATACTGCAAACGGGTTTTCCGCTAAAATGGCCGATGCTCAAATTGGGATTTACAGTGCTTGTTACAAATTAGCCATGTTGGTGACCATCCTTTTACAAGCTTATCGCTATGCTGCAGAACCCTTTTTCTTCAATCAAATGAAGAATCAGGACCGCAATAAAGTGTATGTGAAGATCATGAATTACTTTGTTGCAACGGTGTGTTTGGTGTTTTTGGGAGTCAGTTTAAACATTGATATTTTCAAGTACTTTATTACCAACGAAGCGTATTGGGCAGGATTGGATGTGGTGCCTGTTTTGTTATTGGCCAATGTGTTTTTGGGCATTTATTTCAACCAAAGTATCTGGTACAAATTATCGAATCAAACCAAGTTTGGCGCCTACATTTCATTGATAGGTGCCTTTGTAACCATCGTAATCAATTACCTCTTTATTCCAGAATACGGTTTTAGAGCCAGTGCTTGGGCCACCATGATTGTGTACGCTTTGCAGATGGTGATTTCGTATATTTTAGGACAGAAATACTATCCCATCAAATACAACCTTAAGAAATTCACGATGTACCTTGGTTCCGCCTTGTTGATTTTCTTTATCGTTTCCAGTATTCCTTATGGTGATCACTCAGTGATTCAGTTTTTCATCAACAACTTATTTATTCTCTTCTTCATTCGCATCGTCTTTTTTGTAGAGGGGATTTCGCTTCAATCGCTTTTCAGTCGAAAAGGGAAGAAAGCAGCATAAATCAAACTTTATTTCCCAATTAACGCAACTCTTTTGTTAAATTCCCGTAAACCTCCCTGTTCATTTCATAACTTTGTGGCATGTTGACAGTTGAAGGTTTAATAGGAGATTTATTGTTGCAACACAATTGTGTCGTTGTTCCCAGTTTTGGAGGCTTCGTAGCACAACGTGTTTCAGCACAATTAGATACCGAAAAAGGTGTCATGCTTCCTCCCCGTAAATCGGTGCTTTTCAACCGTCAATTGATCAACAACGATGGTTTATTGATTGCAGCTTTCGCTCAAACCAATCAATTGACATATGCAGAAGCACAATCGGAAGTCAATCAGGTGATCGCAACATGGAATCAAGCGTTGAATGCTGGACAACGCATCGCTATTGATCGTGTTGGCTTCTTGTTTTTAGATGCTGAGCGCAACATGTGTTTTGAACAAGATCGTTTTTACAATTTGTTACTGGAATCGTATGGTTTAGGTCCCATTCATTTTGTTTCAGTTGCTGACATTGAGGCAAAAACGTCGATTGACCATGTAAGAGAAATCAGTAAAGAAATTGAAATAGCTAGCAAAGAGGAAACAGTGGAACCAATACTACAAAAAGTTCCGGTTTTTGAAGCGGTAGAACAAACGCCAATTATTCCTATTACGGCTAAAAAGTCGAATAAAACATGGAGGTACATTGCCGCTGCTTGTTTATTGCCAGTTGCATTCTATTCCATTTGGATTCCAGTAAAAACAGATGTGTTGGAATCAGGTGTATTATCCCTGAATGATTTTAATCCTTTTCATCAATCTTCTGCAGCTATTTATAAAACTACAGCAGCAGCTTACACCATTCCAGTTCAACGTGTAAAACGCCAATTGGAAACCATTCCGGAAAATGTCGCTACTTTTTCATTGGAATTGGATGAAGACACTTACATTCCAGTGAATTTAGGTTTGCACAGAACATACACTGTTGAACCAACTACTCAGGAAGTTACTGCTGAAGAACCAACAGTCATAGATCCAGTTACAGTTACTACACCAACCGTAAAATCATCTGGAAGTCATGTGATTGTGGGAAGTTTTTCAACGCGAGCAAATGCTGACAAATTAGTGAGCGAACTCAATGCAAAAGGCTACAATGCTCAAGTGTTGGAATCAAACGGAACCATTCGTGTTTCTGCAGGAGATGGAAGTCAATACAATACCTTGCTTCCAAAATTGAAGGCAGAAGGATTGGCTCCTTGGTTGCTGAAATAAGATCTAAAAGCGACTTTACTCAAAGTCTTTATTTTACAAAAAGCTTGATTTTTAGCGATTAATGTGTACATTAGTGTATGCCGTTTAATCGATTACACCACTCCGTTATGGGCGAATTGCGCCCCCGATTTGTGTTGCGTATCAATACAGATGCAGAAGAAGCAATGCAACATGTCACGAAGCGTATACAAGATGACAAAACGGTTTCCGGTGTGCGTTCCAATGGATACATCTTCTTAAAAATCCCTAGTTGGGCTCAACATTATTGGTCGCCTGAAATGTCGGTTCGAATTGAAAAACAAGATTATTTGGATTACACGACCGTGCATTGTTTGATAGGTCCAAGACAAGCCGTTTGGGCAATGTATGCCTTGATTTATGCAGCAATTATTCTTGCCACTTTATTTGCGTCCATGTTCGGATTGGTTCAATACCAATCGTATGGTTCTAGCGACTGGTTGTGGTCCATTCCAGCTGGAATTGTCATTTTTTCAAGCGTTTTCATTTTTGCTAAATTGGGACAACGAAAAGGAAGAGATGAAATGCTACACCTCGTAAGTTTTCTCTACCACAGTTTGGATGAAATTTCAGAAGTGAAGCGAATTGAGGGCTAGTTGTTTAACTTCCATTTTGATTACATGTAAATTTTCTTAAAAAGCAAATCAAAGTCATGTATTTGCAGTGCTTTGTTGTGTAACTTCGTAGAAACAAACACACACCATGAAGGCTCGAAGTATTTTACAGATTGCAAGCTTATTTTTACTAGTAGCTTGCGGCGGAAAGGATGAAACCATCAAGCCAGAAATTGCAGCGATTTCAGAATCAGTTTACGCTTCTGGAATTGTGAAAAGCAAAAATCAATACCAATTATTCCCAACAGTGAATGGTGTCATTGAATCCATTTACATAGAAGAAGGAGCTGTTGTTAAGAAAGGACAGCCGATTTTGAGTATTGTCAATACCACTCAAAAACTCAACAAAGAAAATGCTGCTTTAGCTGCTAGTTACTATGATTATGGCACCAATCAGGAAAAATTGAACGATGCGAAACAACAGATTTTTCTCAGTAAGGAAAAAATGAAAAACGATAGCGCCTTGTTTTTTCGTCAACGATCGTTGTTCAATCAAAACATTGGTACAAAAGTAGAATTGGAGCAACGTGAATTGGCTTATGAAAACGCGAAGATTACTTATCAATCATCGATTGTGCGCTACAATGATTTGAAACGACAATTGGCATTTACGTCTTCACAATCCAAAAAATCACTGGAAATTTCTGAAAGCTTACAAGGAGATTATACCCTTCGATCTGATATTGATGGTGTGGTTTATAGCATTGCCAAAGAAAAAGGGGAATTGGTTGGACCACAAACGGCAGTTGCTGTCATAGGAGATGCCAATCAATTCATTTTGGAAATGCAAGTGGATGAATACGATATAGTTAAAATTCAAAAAGGACAACAGGTTTTAGTGACGATGGATAGTTATAAAGGACAAGTTTTTGAAGCGAAGGTTTCCAAAATTTATCCAATGATCAACGAACGCACCAAATCATTCAAAGTGGAAGCTGAATTTGTGAAACGACCATCGACCTTGTACCCCAACATCAGTTTTGAAGCGAGTATTGTTTTACGCACAAAGCAAAAAGCCTTGCTCATTCCTAGAGCTTATTTGAACCCAGACAACACCGTCAATTTGGAATCGGGCGAAAAAGTGAAAGTGACCATTGGATTGAAAGATTACCAAAAGGTTGAAATCCTTTCAGGAATTACAGCACAAACCGTTTTGATTTTGCCAGAATAATGAAATTCAATCTCATATTTAGTATCGCAAAATCGCTCTTGCTTGCAAGGTGGAAACAAACCATGGTGGCCGCTATTGGTGTGGCTTTTAGTATCACCATGTTCGTTACTTTGCTTGGATTCATGAATGGTTTGAATGAGTTGTTAGACGGACTCATCATCAACCGAACTCCACATGTGCGCTTGTACAATGAAGTACTGCCTTCTGCAAAACAACCAGTTGATCAAGCTTCCCCATACAAAGAAGGTTACAATTTTGTGAGTTCAGTAAAACCCAAAAGTGAACTGTTGAATTTGCGCAACAGTGAGGCCATCATTTCTGCACTAAGAAAAGACAAACGTGTTTTAGGTGTTGCACCCAAAATTGCAGCACAAGTGTTTTTCAACGTTGGTGAAGTGGATTTAACAGGAGTGATCAATGGCATTGATGTGGAGGAAGAAAATCGTTTGTTTGCTTTCAAAGATTACGTGACTACAGGAAATTTCATCGATTTACAAAATGTTCCCAATAGCATCATTCTTGGAAAAGCATTAGCCGATAAGATGTTGGTCAATGTGGATGATGTGATCCAAATCACGACGTCAAAAGGTGATCGTGTGCAATTAAAAGTCGTAGGATTTTTTCAATCGGGTTTGACAGAATTGGATAAAACGCAAAGCTATGCCAGTCTTCAAACAACTCAAAAAGTGATTGGGATGCCCAACAACTATATCACAGATCTTCAAATCAAGTTGAATGACATTTTAAAAGCACCCGCTATATCCAAAGAATACCACAAAACCTTTGAAGTGGAAGCAATTGACATCAATACAGCAAATGCACAGTTTGATACTGGATCCTCTGTTCGGTCCTTGATTTCTTATGCTGTTGGGATTACCTTATTGATTGTTGCTGGTTTTGGGATTTACAACATCCTCAACATGATGATTTACGAGAAAATGGATTCCATTGCGATTTTAAAAGCGACAGGTTTTTCAGGAAAAGATGTGAATCGAATATTTGTTACCATCGCTTTGAGCATTGGTTTAGTTGGCGGTTTGGTGGGACTCATTTTTGGCTTATTGGTCTCGTATGGAATTGACAACATTCCTTTTGTCACGGAAGCATTGCCAACAGTAAAAACTTACCCTATTAGTTACAATCCAAAATATTACATGATTGGTTTTGTATTCTCCATATTCACCACCTATTTTGCGGGTTATTTTCCTGCTAAAAAGGCAAGTAAAATAGATCCGGTTATCATCATTAGAGGAAAGTAAGATGGAAAACAAAGTATTGCTAGCAAAAGGGATCAACAAGTTTTTCCATGATCCTATCGATATTCAAGTATTGAAGGACATTTGTTTTTCGGTGGATAAAGGTGAATTTGTTTCAGTCATTGGAAAATCCGGTTGTGGAAAATCTACCTTGCTCTACATCCTTTCAACAATGGACACTGATTACACCGGTGATTTATACATTGATGGGGATTTGATGCGTTCAAAAAAAGAAGGTGAATTGGCGAAAGTACGCAATGAAAAAATCGGTTTCGTTTTTCAATTTCACTATTTGCTCAACGAGTTTTCTGTTTTGCGGAATGTGATGCTTCCAGGGTTGAAACTCAATAAACTTTCAGCTGCTGAAGTGGAACACCGTGCGTATGAAAAATTGAAAATCTTAGGCATCGAAAAGGAAGCAAACAAAATGCCCAATCAATTATCGGGTGGACAAAAACAACGTGTCGCCATTGCTCGTGCTTTGATCAATGATCCTTTGATTATCATGGGAGATGAACCAACAGGAAATTTGGACAAGAAAAACAGTGAAATTGTCTTCCACACCTTCCAAGAATTGGCTCAAGAATTCAATCAATCGTTGTTAATCGTGACCCACGATAATGAATTTGCAGAAAAAACCGATCGGATCATTGAAATGGAAGATGGAACAATTATAAGGATGTAGCGTTACACATCTTTTCGATTTTCATCGCTTGGTAAATCATGCATCATTTCTTCTTTTTGTGGTCGGTGGAAAGGCGTTCGATTGCCTTTTACAAACCAAGAAGCGACAAACGCGGTGAATGTTCCAAATAAACCCACTCCAACGGTCATTAAAACTGCAGCTACAATTCTTCCAGATGTTGTAACGGGGAATTTATCGCCATAACCAACGGTGGTAATCGTAGTGTAGGACCACCACAATGCATCTTCAGCAGTTTTGATATTCGCTTTTGGTGATTGCGCTTCAAATTCTAAGATAGCAATGGAGGAAAACAGAATGGTTAGTATCGCAAAGATGATGACCGAAGTAAACGTACCTTGAATGCGGTTTTTAAAAAGGTGGTGAAAGACGTGGTGGTTGTTTCGAAAGGCTCTTATTACACGAACAATCCGCAGTAAACGAAAGATGCGACCGGCTCTCGTAAAATCCATCATGGGAATACTAGAAATCAAATCGATCCAACCCCATTTCATGAATTGCAACTTGTTTTTAGCATTGTAAAAACGAACAGCAAAATCAATCAAGAAAATCACACAAATCGCATTATCGATGAGGTGCAACATGTGTGATAATTCGTCGGGTAATTTGAAAAATGTATCTACAATTAAGGATAGCAATACATAAATCGATAAAACGAAAACGAGGATGTTCAAAAATCCCAAATCACTATGTAATCGTTTTTTAGCCAAAGTTTGATTTTACTAAGGTAAGATAACTATTTATCTTCGGATGGCAAACACCAGCTCATCTTCCAATTCCCCATTTTTGATCAAAGTTTTATGAAAACGCGCTTCTAATTGAAAACCGGCTTTTTCTAAAACGCGTTGAGATCCCATGTTTGAACCAAAAGGTCTGGCGTAAATGCGATTGATGAAAAAATGCGCAAAACCATAGTTTACAATTTCTTTCACGATTCCCGTCATGATGCCTTTGCCCCAAAAAGGTTCGGCTAACCAATAACCTAATTCAGCATTGTTGCGGTAAATGTCTTCTAGCAAATGCAAACCAATTCCTCCAACAGCTTCTCCGTTCAATTCAATGGCAAAGATGCGAGTTGGAGTAGCCGACATGGCCATCGTAATAAAACGCTCTGCATCTTCTTTGGTGTATGGATGCGGAAATCCATCGGTCAAATTTGCAGCAACTCGGGGATTGTTGGCGTATTTAACCAAATCCTCAACATCATCCAATGACCATGGTCGAATTTGTGCTTTCAAAGGTTTAGAATCGGTAAGTTACTCCTCCCATTACTTGGAATGCTTGCGTCGGATAGTTGTACCATCTTGCATAACGTTGTGCAGCCACATTGTTGAAGTTCAAGAAAGCAGAAATGCGTTTGTTGTAACGGTATTCTACTCCAATATTTGCATCAGCTATGAAGCCTAATTTTTTCGCAAATTGATTGTTTTCTTCAATCACATCCTCTCCATCAGCGTAAACTAAAGCTTTTCTTCCGCCTTCTAAATCGACATCTACATGGAAGATGAACTTGTCATACAAATTGTAAGTTCCACGCAAAATCACTTGTAATTGTGGCAAGTTCCAAGCGTAAATGTTGTTGAACAAGTTGTAAGAATAGTAGCGACCGATGATATCGATTTTCGTTTTTTCCAAGTATTGGTAAGTCAATGATCCTTCAATTTTGGTCACATTCATCGTATCGTAAATCACGTTGAAACGATTTCCAGCACTGTACAAAGTATCTGTTACGAAAAAGGCTTTGTCTTTCACATTTGCAAAACTTGCGAAGACATTGAAACCAACACGTTTAGACAAGGTTCCTTTGATACCAATCATTCCTTCTAATGCTTTGTGCTCGTTGCGCAATTGCACATTTGATAAAATGAACTCGTTGTTATCTGTCAAAGACTTGAAGCTTTGTTGTGTCAAACCACCACCAATATTTACATACGGGATCAAGATATCGTCAAACAACGAATATTTCACTTCCGCTTTTGGATACAAGTATGCTTTCACCGTTTCTCTAGAGCTGATGGTGATATCTACTCCGATGTTTGCTTTTAATCGCTTGTTTTTTGAATACGTTGTAATCGATGGACGCAAACTGAAAAGTGTATTATTGGAAACATACCCACTGTCAATAGCATTCAAGGTATCACCGAGCACACCATATTTGTAGCCGTTCCATTTCAAATCAGCATCTGCTGCAAAAAGTTCATTTCCCCAGCGCATCCATGCACCACCACTGATCCCTACATAGTTTTCTCTAGCTCTCCAATCACTCAGACTGTCTTCCATTGGTTTCTTGTCATTGAAATGACGGTATTCAATACCCGCTCTCCAATTGACACCCAAACTATCGTGTACATGAGAAGTATAATAAGCTTTTCCAGAAATGGTATTGAAACGTTGAGCGATGCTATCTGCATTTGCTTTTTCATTCGGAAAACCATAGAAATGCAAACCTTGGTTTTTGTAAAATGCTTCAGCACCCCAATCGTATTTCTTTTCTGTAATTCCAACAAATCCACGAACAGAAGTTCGGTCAAAATTGGAATTCGCCACATCGCGCATTTTTCCCCATGAACTCAGGTGTTGTGCGTGAAAGCCATAATTCATTTTACGAGAACGGGAATTGTTGTAATAAACTTCAGCCAATGGCATCATGACAGATCCAATTCCGATTTTCGCATAGCCGTTATACAATTG
Source organism: Fluviicola sp. (assembly GCA_020849495.1). GTDB lineage: Bacteria > Bacteroidota > Bacteroidia > Flavobacteriales_D > Crocinitomicaceae > Fluviicola. The sequence continues at coordinate 5,278 of JADLGD010000153.1, read as the reverse complement.
CGGTAATTTCTGATTCAAATTCACAGTTGCAGGCGCAATGCGTTGCAAATCAAAATACGGTTCGTAATTGATGGCCAATAATGGAAAATTGGTTGAAGGGATTGCAAAAACAGTATCCATGATTTTTGGAGTACTTGTCAATCGAAATGCGGGTTCTACTGAACGGTTTGCAGTTGTATAAATGTGTACAATATCTTCTTCTTGAGCCATTGCGAAGCAAGCAGAAAAAGAGATGATTGCTACAGCTGTTATTTTGTTGAGCGTTTTCATTAGTTTCCTGTATTATCTTCGATTTCAATTACTGTATTTTGATCCGGCGCTTGAATGGTCTTTGGTTGACTTTTCAATTGCATGATTTCATCGTATAATTCACCTGCTTCGGTAATGATACCATCGTCTTGTGCAGGGTAATGATCGATCACTGATTTGATGGTGTTTTCTGCTTGGAACAAGTCTTTTTTCTGCACCAAAATACGGGTTTGTAAAATCAAGGATTTTGCAATCCAGTAATCGTAACCCGGTTTCATTTTCAGTAATTCACGAATGACCGTTTCTGATTTCGTCAAATCTGCTTTGTCGTAATAGCCTTGAGCAATGGTATATTTTGCTTCAGCTGCAGTGATTTTCGTGCTGTTTTTCACCACATATTCCAATGAAGGTAAAGCTTCGTTGAATTTGTCTGTTTTTGCAAGTGAGATTCCTTTGATGTATTCTGCTTCCAACTTCATATCGGTTGTTTGCTGAATGGAAAGTACTTTTTTAGCATATTCTGCAGCATTTGCAAAGTTTTCCAATACAAAGTGACAGCGCATTAATCCTACTCGAGCATTGTTCAAGAATTCTGGTCGAACACTTACTTTTTCTAAACGCTCATAGTAAGGCAAGGCGCCTTCACGATCTCCTTTATTGTACAAGTACTTCGCACAACGCTGAGCAGAAAGCTCCGTATAATCATCATCCGGACCTTCTAAGTTTTGTCTATAAAGCGGAATGGCCTCATCTTCACGTTTGCTGTTATACAAAATGGTCGCTTTGAAATAAGTTGCATCTTTCTTGTATTTTCCATTCGGGTATTTGTTCAAATAGAAATCAAATTCTGGCAGGGCTTTTCCATACAACGAATCTTCATACAAGGTATAAGCCTTCATGTAATATTCGTCTTCAACAGACTTGGATAGTGAATCAGCACAACTGTAAAGCGTTGCCATTTGTTCTATTTTACCAATTTGTCCCATTTTGCGGTAAACATCAGCCAAAGCACCTACTTCTCGTTTACAGGTCGTGTCATTGATCACATAATCCGTCAATACTTTTTTGAAATGCTTTTCTGCCGTTTCGTATTGTCCGCGTTTAAATGCAATTTCACCCAAGCTGTGGTAAGCTTCTTTCACCAAATTTGAACTTGGGTAATCATTGATAATTTGTTGGAAATAGCGTTCTGCTTTATCAATACTACCAGATCCAAAATACGTTTTTGCTACTTCATAAACAGCAATTTGCGTGTATTTTGAATTCGGATAATTGTTGATGATTTCTAACAAGGATTTGATTTTCTCTTCTTTGTGACCATTGGTCGGTGTAGCACTAAAACCATAAGAACGCGCCATGTAATACAATGCTTGGTCTTCAAAACCGCTTTTCAAATCATAAGCTGTTTTGTAATTCAGAATCGCATTGGCATCGTCTTTTGAACGGTAATACTCGTCTGCTAAACGCATGTAAGCATCTGCTTTTTTACTTTTTTCAGTTTGTTTAGCTTCTTTTAAATAATTCGCAAAGGATTCTCTTACTCTTGGATAATCTTTTAAAGCCAAGTAAGAATAACCTTTGTTGTAGTATGCATCGGCTCTTAAACCTGAAAGGTAAGTTGATGGCATTGCTAAAAAAGCATCGTATTTCTGAACAGCTTTTTGGTGGTGATTTGATCGAAACTCAGCATCTGCTGTCCAGTAAACGGCTTTCGCAGAAACATCTTGATCTATCGGGTATTTGCTCACTAAATCAAAAGCCGCAATTGCATTCGTGTAGTCCGAATTTTGAAACAATTCCACACCTCTATTGAAAGCGATGATTTGATAAGCCGATTTCAGTTTGATGTCTTTATTTGGCAAACTTTCCAAAGAAGTCAAGGCTTTCGAGTAATTCTTAGTAGAAGTGTAAACATTTACCAAGTACTGATAAATGACATTTTTTCTTGTTGAATTGGGATACTTTGATAAATACAGTTCGAACGCTTCAACCGCTTCATCATAAGCATTCATGTCCAATTTGTAAGATAGTATAGCATAATTGTACAAAGCATCTTCCTGAATCAATGCATCCATGTCTAAAAGTGAAGCTGCTTCAAAAGCAGTGCGAGCATACACCAATTCATTCATGTTGGTATAACATTCTCCCGCATGGTACAAGGCAATTTGACCCAGCGTGTCTTTCACGCGAGCCACTTTATCAAAATACTTAACCGCTTTCGTACAATTGGAACTCTTCCAATAAGCAACGGCTAATGCGTAATCATCATCGCGAGTAGTATTCGCTTTTTCGTTGTAATATTCTAAATACGGAACCGCTTCATCGTATTTTCCCAAACGGTAAAACGCATCACCAATGATGTGATTCATTTCTACTTTTTCATTTGGTTTTAAACTGTCTACGTTAACCGTTGCAAATTTCACCACGTCTTCGTATTTCCCTTGCATGTGGTAAATCTGCGTGATGTAATAGGGAACAACCGCTTTGAAACGAGCATCAGTCAACAAGCGCTCAAATCCTTCCAATGCACTTTGGTATGAACTGTCCAAATAGCAAATATGTGAGTAGTAATACAAACCTGGAGCACCATATTGTGTAGTCGATTCTTTCACTTCGAAAAACGCTGATTTAGCAGCAGGATATCTTTTCTCATGAAAATTGGCGTACCCTAATTTGAAGAAAAACTCGTCCAAATTGCTTGCTTCTACATCTCGTTTATCCAGTTGATCAAAGTATTCAATGGCTTTATCGTAATCTTTTTTCTGGTAATAGTATCGACCAATTCGGAAGGCGATGTCCTTTTGAAAGATACTTTCTGGGTAATCGCGATTGAATTGTTCAAGTAAGGGAATGGCATCGTTGTTGAACAATTCCAAAGCCGAAACGCCTTCGTAATAGAGCGCCTTTAACACATAAGGATCATTTTTTGAACCTTGATACTGATTCAAAAAAGTGCGGAATTCGCTTCTTGCTGCACTGTATTGTTCTTTTTCAAATAACTCTTCAGCTCGATAATAACCACTGAGTGGCGATTGGTACTTTTCACTGGCTTGTGACCAACCAAGGTTAGCAACTACAATAAAAAGGAAAATCAATAAATGACGCATTACGACTTATTTTAAGTTAGTAAAATTAACCGTAATGTCAGGGAGAGTAGCGCGACTAATCAAAAGTTTTAAACGCAGAAATGTTGAGATTATTTCATTTACAATAAGATTAGCGACGATTAGTTTGAGCAACTTTACAAGAAATTCGGGAAACATGGAACAAGTCATTCAGATACACAACGGTCAGATTGAACAATTAAACCACATTGTTCTTCAAGATGTGAACCTTGAAGTGAACTCTGATGAACTGGTTTTCTTAATTGGTAAAACGGGTAGCGGTAAAAGTAGTTTGCTTAAAATCCTGTATGGTGAATTGACTTTAAGCAAAGGGACAGGTAAAGTTGCTGGTTTCGATTTGTCCAAATTGAGCAAAAAACAAATTCCGCAATTGCGCCGTAAGATTGGTGTTGTTTTCCAAGATTTCCAATTATTGATGGATCGCTCTGTGGAAGAAAACCTCTTTTTTGTGATGCGTGCAACTGGTTGGACCGATAAAAAAGAAATGCAACTACGTGTAAAAACGGTTCTTTCTATGGTTGGTTTGGAACAAAAAGCGAAGAGTCAGCCTCATCAATTGTCTGGTGGTGAACAGCAACGGGTTTCCATTGCTCGTGCATTGGTGAATCGCCCGAAGTTGATTCTAGCAGACGAACCAACAGGAAATCTAGATCCAGAAACTTCTGCTGAAATCATGCAATTGATCATAGCCGTTTCAAAAGAAGAAAAAGCGGCCGTTTTAATGGCAACTCACGATATGTCAATGATTGAAAAATTCCCGGGAAGAGTATTTAAAGTGGAAGATGGATTGTTGAAAACATTGGAATCATTGAACCGTTTCGATCCTTTCCAACCGATGTTTGATTAACGGCTTTTTTCTTCTTCAAATAAACGATCTGCCAAGCGCTTTACTGTATTTGAAACATCAAACTGTTCCCTTAAAATAGCATGACGTTGATTGATTTGCTCTTCTTTTGCCTGTTGAGGATGCATTATTTTTTCAGCAAATTCAGCTTTTGAATGTACCAATTCACACCCCGCTTCAAGTCCTGATCCAACGACCAATTCTGGTGTAGCGATGCATCGACTGTTGGTTGCACTACTGATCAATAATTTTAATTTTAATCCTGCAGCTTGAAAAGTGACAAGTAATTGATCGGCTGCATTGGCAATCAACAGGTTCATGTGAGCTTGATTCGGATTTTCAATTAATTCAACTGTTGAAAATGCTGTGATTCTAGCTTTTAAAGATTCAGAAGGCGTTTTGCCAGAAATGATGATCTTCCGTGAAATCTTGAATTCTTCTACTACATCTAAGATCCAATTCACAGCCTCTTCGTTTTCATTGACACTTAAATTGCCATGGAAAATTGCGTAATCTTCTGCAGTTGAGGAACGTTCTGAAAAAGTTAAATCGAATCCTGAGCGCAACAAATCAACTCGTGGATGCCAAGCTTGATAATGCTTTTGATCTTCACTACTCACACAGATTAAGGCGTAAGCTTTTTTAAGAACGGCATCATAGGACTTTAATTTCCAAGCTTCTGTAAGGAAAAACAAGCGGTCGCTGATGGAACCTTTACGTTTTGCTAATCGACGATAGTATTCCCATTCAATGTTGTGAACACGAACCACTTGTCGGTGATTGACCAAATCAGGATGGCCCAAAAAAGCAGTACAATGTTGACCTTCCCATAATATTGGGAAATCATCCTCTTTTAAACGTTCCAACAATGCAAGCGAACGTCTTGTTTCTACTATAAATGGTCGCCAACGGAGAGCAAAACGGAAATTTTTTGGCCGGTCGTAATAGTAAATTTTATGTGCAATTCCAGTGATATCATGATTTCTACCTCTTCCGTATTCAAAACAATGTAAATGCACTTCGTAACCCAATGCGGTCAATGCTTTACAGCGATGATAGG
>JADLGD010000152.1 GCA_020849495.1 Fluviicola sp. | reverse complement strand
TTGATGCATGTATTCGACCGTTTCGTTTTGGATCATTCTTCCGAGCGGGAATAAGCGACAAGCAAGCGGACGAGCTGGGTGCACACTGCAACCAAGTTCAGCATCGTACAAACCACAGGCTTGTTTACCAAAGTTGTTTTTCGGCCCTTTAAATCGTAAAACAGCTCCTCCTGCATCAGTGAATTGAGCTCTAAAATCAAGAGAAGAAAGTTGTTTTTCATGAGCCAATCGGGCCAATTCCCATGGATTGAGTCGTACTAGATTTCCATGACAACACGTTCCTGCGCGCGAACAAGTCAGCGGCAAAAGGGCATCCAATGAAAGGGAACTTGTGAGCATGGAGTGAAATCTACTTTAGTTGAACAAACTTACATAAAAGGGAACTAAGTTGAGCTTTGTTGAAGTTTCGAGTTGAATTAAATAATAAGTAATAGCTTTCTCCGTTAAAAAAAACAATAACTTTAACTCATTCTACTAAAACCCTCAACTATGAAAATCATCTCAATCATTTGCTCATTTTTGTTTGTTTTCACAACGTGGTCGCAACACATGTACGGATCATTATCTGCAGGTTACTTGTATAGTCCACCCGTAAATCAAGTTCCAGATTTGATGACCAATACCATTCATCAGATTGCATTTCCTTGGTTTGTTCGAATAGAGGATCTTTCATTTAAGAACAATACGCATACGGATCTTTCATTTGGTCATTTCATCAATAAAAATTTGGGCTACGAAATCTCTGGTTCTTATTTGAAACCTATGAATGTAGTGGATCAACAGTATTCCACAACTTATACTTTAAGTGGTAATTTCTATCAAGCTTCCGCAAAAATTCTACTGTCTGTTCCGTTTAAGAAGATGGAAGTTTACACCAAATTAGGTGCAACAGTAGCGAGTGGAAAAATGACCTATCATCAACGCTATTACGAACCGAGTTCACCAACAATGCCTATCGACGAAGCGACCATGACGTATGAATATTCACAAGATGTATCTATTGGATTTAGTGGGTCATTAGGGATTAATATTCCCGTTTCAAAACGCTTTTCTTTGTATTCAGAATTGACTTATTTGAATCAAGTTTTTAGTCCTACAAAAGGCAAAATAACCGCTCACACTGTAGATGGTGAAGACCAAATGCATTTTTATTCTGATCCGTATTATTCTCAAATTGATTTTGGTGATGACGCAAATTATCATTTAATGAATGGGAATAACAGTGAAGCACAAAAGTTGCATTTACGCAACTACTCCATTGGAGGGATTGGTTTAACGGTTGGTGCTCGTTTTATAATTTGGAATAAAAAACCAAAAAAAGAGGAAACTGATTTAGAATTACCGAAAGAAGTTCCTCTCTTGTAGTATGTGCTTCGTCTTTTTATTACATCGCAAAACAAAATAAGGATTTGAAGTTTTAAGTTTATTAGCAAACTTCAAGAAAATTCGTTACTCATTTCTTTTACAAAACGAACTCGTGCTTTGTATAACTCATACATCCATTGTAATTGGTGTATTTTCGTTTCACGTCCAAACAACTTATTTTCAGTTGAATCATTTTCGAATACATCATTTAAAAACTTAGAGTCTGATTTCATCAGTTTTTTCCAATTTTCATGATTCCTTAAAAACAGAAAACTATCCTTATCATTCAATTTTAAAGTTAATTGATTTACATCCTTCTCTAGTTGAATCTTGATTTTATCTATTGCCTGAGAATACGTTTGAATCATGCCAATAGTTGTCTGACCTTCAGTAGAAGCAAGTCTGTTCTTTAAAAAAACATCTGAGGGATATTGAACAACATTTTCATGAACTGTTTTGTGATTTTTATTCACCTTTTTAATTGGCTCTTTACAGGCCGCAATCAATAATATCACTATAAAAAGTAACTTCTTCATACTAGTTGAAATTGTAAAGTATAAAATTAGGTTAATCATTAAATCGGAGATTGATTTATTTTGAATTAAGATACAGTATCTAAAAGATTTTTCATTTTAAAATTCATTCAACAAAAAAGGCGCTTTTTTCAAGCGCCTTTTTGATAGATTTTGTATAGAATTATTTTCCTTTAGGAACGTGTTTGTCTGTGAACGCTTGAGCTGTTTTGTTCCAATTATCGATGTTTTTAGAACGCGATTTATTCAAACTTTCGTTGGTAGCGTTGTACACATTCACTGCTGCATTCATTTCGTTCACAGCTTTGTTGTATCCATCAACATCTGCCTGTGTTCTGCTTTTCTCTGATTTCTTTTCAAAAGCCGCTTTGATTTGATTGAAATTTTCTGATTTTAGAATGAAATCAGCAATTTTAGGTGTTTCTTTTTCAGCTTCAGTGATGTAAAACTTCAATAAATCCATTGTTGCTATAACCAACGAACGATCATTGTTGTACAAAGCTACTTTTTCCAATTTCTTCAATCCTTCTTCAGCAGTCGTTTTCAAAGCTTCTCTGTTTTGTTCAATTGCATTGATGTCGTTTTTACTGATTGCATCGATCAAATACGCTTCTTGTTTGTAGCTTTTGAAGAAAATCAAATACACTTCGTTGTAATGATCATACACTTTTCCAGCAACTTCCATTTTGTCATCCAAAGCGCTTTCACTTTCGATCAAAGTCACATTGTTTGCTTCAGCGAAACGTTTTTGTTCTCTACTTACCATTTTACTCGCTTCCACTAATTTATCACTAGCCATCTCGCGAGCTGTCATGTATGCTTCCATTAAATCGTATGAATTTTCGGCAATTTCTTCCATGTCAACGATTTTGGCGTAATCCTCTTTCAACACCAAATTCACGATTTTCAAATACTCAACCACTGAATCTTTGTACTGTGTAGAACCATTGAATCCTTTTTGGCTTTTCGCTTTATTCAACGCTGTATTGGACGTTTGGATCAACTCCATACGACGTTTTTCCACTTTACGCGCACTTTTTCCATGAGAAACAGAACTTGTATAATCCCACATGTCTTGTTGGATTTTTGAATACTCAGTAGAGAACACATTCATGTACTCCCCTGCATTTTGTGCTTGAGCTGATGCCATCACTCCAAAACAAGCCAACATTAAAATCAAGGTTACTTTTTTCATTTGTTATTTGTTATTTATTAAATCCTTCATTATTGAAACTGCTTCAATCAATTCTACATCCTGATTCAAGCGTTTTTTAAACTCTTCGAAATACATTTCTAATACTGGATTTGCTTTGTGTAAATCCACGTCAAAACTGTTCAATGCAATTTGATAGGCTGGTTGCAGACCTTCTACAAAAATCTTTTTACGATCTTGATAATCCAACCATTTCCCTCTTAATTCGAGTTCTTTTTGCAAATCCAAAAACACCTGCTCAATCTCTTTAATCAATTGCTCTTCTTCTTGAAGTATGCGTTTCCATTGTTGCAACAACTTGTCATTTTCACAACGTTGGTTGTAAGCGGTATTGATTTGTTCCAAAGGCAAAGCTGCTTGTGGTGTAAATACCATTTTCTTGTCAATGGGTTGAGCTGAAAGTGCAGCTACTTGGGTGTTCTCTCGTTCGGATATATCTGTATCTCTTGAAAATTTCCACTGAACATCGGGAACAACACCCACTTGTTGATTCCATTTCCCTGTAACTCGATACAACAATCCATTGGTGATATTTGCGTAACCAAAAGCGGGATTCTCTGTGAAAAAACTTTCTGTCAAGCTGCTAATTTTCGGATCCAACGAATAAATCCGTTGACTGCTTGCTTTACCAAAACTCGTATCGCCAAAAATCAATGCTTTGTTGTAATCTTGCAGTGCGCCAGCAACAATTTCAGAAGCAGAGGCACTTCTAGAGTCGATCATAACCATCAAAGGACCATTGTAAATGGAACCTCTATTGAAATCTTTCATGACAAAAACACTCTGGTCTTTTCCCTTGATGCCTAATACAGGACCATAATCAATGAAAATCCCCACTAAATCAACCGCTTCTTTTAATGAGCCACCGCCGTTTCCTCTTAAATCCAAAATAAGCCCTTTAATGGAGTCTTTTTTGAGTTTGAGGATGCATTTCGCTACGTCATTGGCGCAACCTAAACTCGAAGTGTCGGTCCAATTGACATAAAAATCAGGTAATGAAATGTATCCAATATTTTGATCCGCTTGAATGAGTGCGTTTTTAATCACATCATTGTCGCTGTACACTTTTTCTTTTCGTAGAAATACTTTTTGAGGACTTCCGTCTTTTGCTACAACGGTAATTTCAAGTTCTTTTGATTGGTTGTCATGAAACGCTTTTTCCACCGCTTTGATAGAGGTTTTACCTTCATTCATTTCATAAAATCCTTCTTTAATGAATTGAATGGAAATGACTTCTTGTCCAACATGAATTTGGTCTGTCAACCAAGCTGGTCCGCCTGGGAAAACCCTAGAAATAATTGCTTTACCGTTTTCATTTAATTCTATTGACAAACCGAATAATTCACGTTCGGTGGTCAATTCTTCCTCAAAACCATTTTTCATGTCGGAAGAAAAATAATTGGTATGAGGATCAAAACTCAATGAGATGGCATTCAAATACAACATTTCAATGGTTCCTTTTTCCCTGTAGTATTCGAGAATGTCTTCGTAGTTTTCTACTACGTGTTTTCTTGCTTTTTGCTCATATTGAACAATTGAATCTGTTGGAATCGTACGCTGACTTTCTGACAACTCACGCATCATTTGCTTGATGACTTCATATTGCAGTACTTTTTTCCAAGTAGTCAATTGGTTGGCATCTGTTGATCGTTCATTCCAAGTAGAAGCAGCAATAACTTCTTTTGATTGTAAGGGAACCGCTTGTTTCAAATAACTCGAAACGGTAGTTTCAAAAGCTGTCAGTCGTTCGTTGAAGCGTTTTTTTACTGATTGATAATAAGCCAGACTTTTAAGATCAGTGACATTTGACAAATCCTTTACTTGAAGTTCAAAACTCACCACATCTTCTTTGGTAAAAACACGAGCAGTGGGATCGAGATAATCAATGAACAACTTATTTAAGTCTGCAGTAAATTGTTGATCGATGGTTCTAGGCTGCACATGAACTTCCTGCAATTTGTGCAACAGATTATCTACGCTACTTTGAAGTGAATCTTGAGCGAAAATAGAACAATTGGAAATAACCAGAAAAGCACAGAAAATGATCAGGTGACGATGCATTGAAAAGGGCGATTAACAGTTAGAAAAAAGGCGCTTCGAGAAAGCGCCTTTTTATTGTATAATTTGTTTGACT
>JADLGD010000151.1 GCA_020849495.1 Fluviicola sp. | reverse complement strand
TCTTTCGTTCACCTTTATTCTAATAAAAGCATACTGATTTTACTGAATTTCTTATTGCCTACTTACTTTTTCTCTACAAGCAGTAGATTTGGAAATTTAGAACATAAAAAAAGCGAACTATATAGTCCGCTTTTTAATCCTTTTCGGATGTTTAATATCTGTTAAACTTGAACTATTCAGCTACTTGCTCCTTTTTGTTTTTCATATACCAGAAGCCAGCACCACCAAAAAGTAACAATAAAACAATCGTTCCTACCAACGAATACGTATTGTATTTACTGTATTTTTCATCCACATAACTAAACTCCACCTTGTGTTTACCAGCTGGAATATCTAAACCTCTTAACATGTAGTTCACTTTGATGATATCTGCTGGTTTGCCATCGATTGTAGCTACCCAGTTTTCGGGATAATAAACTTCAGAGAAAACAGCTAAACCACCTTTTTTAGCATCCACTGTATACGTTAATTTGTTTGGAGCATAATTGTTCAATTGGATGGATCCGTCAGCATTCCATTGGCGACCTTTTAATTTAGCCGCATCAGCTTGAATGACAATAGCTTCTTCACGTGGATTGAACTCATCTGTAACTTTCAACTCTACTAATGCTGTAAAAGATTTAGTCGTATCCATTTCATAGCCTTGTTTCATGATCAAATCCGTTTTCCCTTTTTGGTCCTGAACAAACACCACTTCAACTCCTAAAGGAATTCCATTGGATAATGGAACTGCAATTGTATCTCTTGAACCAGCAGGCAAGTATTGAAGCTTCTCTGATCCATAAGCGTCTGCTGTAGTTTTCACCTCTCCATTGACAATGAATTTACCAGTTCCAATGTTTTTCATGGAGAACTTAGCTCCCAAAGAAAGGATCGCTTGATCTGCAGAAGGAACAATAGAAGCTCTTTTCACAAACCAAGCATTCCCACATGCTTTTGGATTCGGATTTGCAACCAAACCAGAATCCGTTGCTTGTAAGAAGTATTTCACATTGAACATGTCTAGCACATTGTTATTCGATTTACCAATGTGGAATTCAATCATGTTTTGGATAGAACGCAATTTAGCTCCGTGATAACCACCAATTGATTTGTGGAAATAAGATGTTCTAGTTGAATTGAACACATTGTTGTTCTCATCTCCAAACACGCGGTAATTTGTATTTCGGTTTAAAGCTCTAAACATATAAGCATCAATGATTCGAGTACGCTCTCCTCCTACTGCGTCTAATTCCATTGCTTTCGCTTCTCCTTCTTTTTTCGCTTTTTCAACTTCTTTTTGAACCAAAGGATTGGAACGCATTTCATTCTCTAAAATCTGAATATCTCCAATTTCAGTATTCATTGGATACAAAGTACTCAGTTTAGGCGACCAGTATTTGTAATTACCAGCTTCATCGGTACCATTGTTCAAATAGTTATGAGATACCAATACCACATCTAAGAAACCAAACAATGCCAAACCTCCCATTGAAACGTAAACAGGTACAGCTGTTTTGAAAAACAAGAACAAACACCCAATCGCTAAAATTGTAAACAAGATGGATCGGTTCATGGAGCTGTTGAAAATCTCTTTTCTTGCTTTTTTAACCGACTCTAAACGATTTACGTAATTATCCATCATCGATTTAGCTTGAGCTTCTACAGCTGCATTAATAGCTTGAGGCGAAGTAATATCAATGCCATACTGCGTAGCTTGTTCAGGCGTCATCGCCATGATTTGGTTACGTATGTCTACCTTTTGGCTTTCAATCTGTTGAGTGACAGCTGTTGTGTCTTTTTCTTGATTTGAAACATAATTATCTCCTAATCCAGCACCACGAAGACCAATTAAAAACACTAAAAAGATTCCAGCAGTGATATAGAACGGTTTGATGTTCGCTTTGATCGTTTCACGCTCTTTGATTAAACGATCTACAAACATGACTGCTAACAAAGGAATCGTTAATTCAATGATTACAAGAATGATTGTAACAGCTCTAAATTTGTTGTACGCTGGAACATTTTCTAAAAACCATTCCGTTAAGCCTAAATAATTTTTACCCCAAGAAAGCATTATAACCAAAGCACTGACTAATAACAATGCCCATTTAGAAGGGTCTTTGAGATAGACCATTCCAAGTAAAGCTAAGAAACACAAAATCACTCCTAGATAAACTGGGCCAGATGTACTCAATTGATCCCCCCAATACGCATTGCTATTCAATGCATCTTGTACTTCTTGAGGTGTTAATTCCGTTGAACTTTCGATTTTCTCTCTAAATGGTGAATCTCCAATTGCCATCGTTCCTCCACCTTTAATGTAAGGTGAAATAAACGTGAAAGATTCATCTTTTCCATAAGAATATTGCGTCACATAATCAACATCTAATCCTTCTTCTGCATTAGTAGATTTTGTTCCTTCTGGTGTAATAGTCAGGTCATTACTTCCTCTCATGGAGTATTTTGCATAACTATTCGTCATACCAACATTTCCATAGTTGATAACGAATGCTAATAGATAAATTGCAATGATTCCACCAGTTGCCTTTAAAAACTTACCCCATTCTTTTGTTTTAAAAACACGAACGAATTCAGCAACCCCTAATCCAAACATCAAGAACACCAAGTAATATGTCACTTGCAAGTGATTGGAAGCAATTTCAAAGGACATAAAGAGCCCCGATAAAAGTGTTCCCCAAATCCAATTTCTGCGATACGCCATAATAAAAGCTCCAACCACTGGTGCCATAAATGCAACTGCTACCGCTTTTGAGTTATGTCCAGCCTGCAAAATGATGATTTGATAACTCAAGAAAGCATACATCAATGAACCAGCAATAGAGACCCAACGATTCACTTTCATCATGCTCAACATCATGTAAAAGCCCAACATATAAAGGATTACAACACCCATTGGTGAAGGTAGCATTCGCATGTAACCTACAATTATTTTTGAAAACCAATTGCCCTCATGAATCAATGAAACCTGTGTAGCTGGCATCCCTCCAAACATAGAATTCGTCCACAAAGGTTCTTGTCCATTGTTTTGATCACGAAAATCTGCAATTTCATTTGCACTACCAATGTGTTGCTGGATATCATGTTGTTTCAATCCATATCCTTTCAATTGCAATCCAAAATAAACCAATCCAACGATTAAGAAAATTCCTACTGCTGTAAAATGAATCCAATTACGCTTGAAAAAAGAGGTAATAGCCATGTGATTTCTATTTATTTTTAAACAAGTCGTGAAGATAGTAATTTGAATTTAGAATCGTGAATTCTATTTACAAGACTTAACTGTTTAACACAAAAAAGACCCGTTTTTCAACGAGTCTTTTCATTCTTATTTCACTTCTTCAAAATCGACATCCACCACATCGCCTTTCGGTTTTTCTTTGGTGACTTTCACTTTTCCAAAGTTTTTTAATTTTTCGTTCTTCTCCTTTAGAAAATCTTTTTCTTTTTTCAACGACTCACGTTCTTCTTCCATATTCCGTTTGGCAATCATCAATCCTCCTAAAAATCGCAAAGCAATAAAAGCTCCGATAATTATGAGTACCGTTTTTACTAAACCAATGAAACTAGCTCCTACTATATGTGAATCGCCAATATTCATTCTTACTTAGAAAGGTGCATGTTTCTTTCAGAGTAAATCTTCGTAAAGAATGGATCTTTCAAGTTTTTAATGAAACGAATTGCTTCACCTGTTGACTTCATTTCAGGACCCAATTCTTTCTTTACATCAGGGAATTTTTCATACGAGAACACGGGGATTTTGATTGCATATCCTTCTTTTTTCGGATTGAAAGTAAAGTCTTTCACCTTCGCGCCTAACATCACTTTTGTTGCGTAATTCACATACGGCTCATCATACGCTTTCGCAATGAATGGAACAGTTCGAGATGCACGTGGATTCGCTTCAATCACATACACTTTGTCGTCTTTAATCGCAAACTGAATATTGATTAAACCAACAGTACGTAATTCAACAGCAATCTTTTTCGTAATGTCTTCTATTTGCTGCATCACGAAATCACCTAAATTGTATGGAGGCAAAACTGCATACGAATCTCCAGAGTGAATTCCTGCAGGCTCAATGTGTTGCATG
>JADLGD010000150.1 GCA_020849495.1 Fluviicola sp. | reverse complement strand
TAAATGTACAAATTTTCTCAATTAATTGATTCCTAAAACTTCCAATAAATCCATTTTCTTGCTTCTTGAAACTCCGATTTCTTCCGTATTGGATAAAATAACAGAACCTCCTTCTCCTCTGATGTATCTCGTCACATGATTCAAATTCACCAAATGGGAATTGTGTAAACGGAAAAAATAGGGGAAATCAACCAATTGTTTTTCAATTTCTTTCAAGGTTTTTGAAACTGTAATTTTTCGGTTTGCTAAAACAATGGTGGTGTAATTTCCATCCGATTCACAACGAATGATTTGTTCCACTTCAACCAACTCTACCCCATTTAATGACGAAATTGGAATTTTTGGTTTCAAGCCCATTTGTGCCAATGGAACAGTCGATTGTTTGTTATCAATGCGTTTCTTTTTAACTCGTTGAACAGCTTCCACTAATTCTTCAGCTTCAATCGGTTTCACCAAATAATGAACCGCTCCTTGCTTGAATCCTTCCAATGCATATTCATCGTATGCAGTTGTAAAAATGACATCTGCATCTTTGTAAGTTAATACATTGATCAGCTCAAAGCCATTCATCTGTGGCATGGAGATATCCATAAACAACAGGTCTGGCTCTTCTTGATTGATGATTTGAACCGCATCAATTGGCGCATTGAGTTCTGCAACAATCTCCACATCTGGACAAAATTTCCGAATTAAAATGGAAGTTGTTTCCAAACTGTGCTTTTCATCATCTACTAAAATTGCTCTCAATTTCATAACTTTTCTCCTGTTTCAAAATTCAACTTTACTAAAGTACCAATCGCTTTTTGATTATCATCGTATAAATCAATGATTTCAAAGTCATTCATGCGATTGGTGCGCAGGGTCAATCCCCTTAAGCGATCTTTCGTAATTTGCAAACCAACACTTCCTTCTTTCAATGATTTCTTGGTGTTGTTTACTTTTGCTTTTTCCCTTCCGATTCCATTATCCTGTACAATGACACTCAACATTCCAGGCGTTTTTTTAAACGAAACCATGATGTATCCTTTATCATCCATACGCGGCATCAAACCATGCCAAATCGCATTTTCAACAAATGGCTGAATAATCATTGGTGGTATTTGACAGTCCAAGACCTCTTGACCATCAATTTGCAAATCAAAATCGAATCCGCCATCAAATCGCAAACGTTCAAATTCCAAATACAATTTCAAGGATTGAATTTCATCGTAAACCGTGATCATATCTTGCCTTGAGTGATTCAGAATCATGCGAAGCAATTTGGAGAATTTAGCTATGTAATCAGAGGCATTCTCCACTTCATTCTTCAAGATAAACAAGCGAATGGAATTCAAACTATTGAACAAAAAGTGTGGATTCATTTGCGCTCTCAAAGCCTTTGCCTCCATTTCGCGGATTTGTGCATTGAAATCCACTTTCATGCGTTCCGTATTTTCAATTCTTCGAATGCGTAACTTCACATAAAACCAGATTGAAAAGGCAATCACAATGACAATGAATGCAATGAACCACCAACGTTTCCAGAATGGAGGAATGATCTTAAATGGGTACTCAACAGAAACAATTTTACCATCTTCAATCACCCTTAATTCAAAGACATAATTTCCACCGGATAAATTGTAGTAATCCGCTTGATCTTTACCGTTTCCACTTCTCCAATTTTCATCCAAGCCTTTCAAACGGTAACTCACAAAATTGTTGGTTCCATTGGAATAATCCAACACCCCAAATTCAAATGTCAGATTGTTTTGATCGTAAGCAAACGTTTTTTTATTCAATTGTAACAATTCTCCATTCAGTACTTTCACTCGTTGAATATAGGGTTTCGGTGGTATTGCTTTTGGAAATCTACTTCGAATTGTTCCTTGAATATAGCCATGTGGAACTAAGAAAAATAATAGCTCCTCGCAAACAATTATTTTCTGTACGTTTTCCATTCCATGTCGACTCTCTAATGAAGACACGCTTAAGTTTCGTGTATTTACAATAGCAATACAAGCAGGATTTTTGATCCAAGCATGTCCCAATTTATCAAATACAATCTGATCGACTTGCTGACTTTGCAAACCCATTCGCGCGGTGACACGATTGACAATTTGTTGTTTTTCTAGATCGATGATTAATACTCCATTGGATTCTGTACCGATCCACAATTGCTTTTTAGAACTAATTGCAAGACTTCGAATTTGATCTCTTGGAATGGATGTAAGAAACGATGGAAATACCCTTTTTTTGGTTCGCAAATCAAGCACCCCAAGGCCTTGATCTAAACCAAAAAACAATTGATTTTTATGTTTCACAAAACATTGAACAGAACTCAATTCAACGCGGTTATTTTGGGAGTTCTTCGTCTTATTAAAACTATGTTTTAATGAATTGGTTTTAAATGAATAATACATCAACCCATTCATTTTTGTGCCAATCCACAAAATGGAATCCCCATCATTAAACGCTGTAAGGGCAGTTAAATCATCATCCAAAAGACCGTTTTTTTTACCAAAAACAGTCAGTGTTTTTAAGGTACCTGTTGCAGTAAGTTGTAGCAATCGGTCTTTGGCTAAAATCACAAATCCATTGCGATGCATGCTATGAATTTCCAGAATTTCAATACTTTGATCCAATGGAAACAACTGTTGCGCTCCATTTTTAGAGAGGACCAATTGATTCGAAGGAAAATTATACGCTTTCAGATAATCTCCTGTTTTAGAATTTACCGCTAAATCAACAATTCCCTTTCCTGCTTGGATTCGTTGACCAAAAATCAGTTCTTCATTGTGAATATAAAATCCGTTTGTTTGACTACATACAGCGATTTGAGAGCCAAAACGAACCACATGATTAGGTGTTTTTATCGTGCGTTCAGCTTCGTCATAGCGAATATAGGTTTTGGTTTTGGTATCAAATAATAGAAATTCTTGAGCATCAATGCAAACATATAAGTAACGCTTATCACGCCAATTCAAGGATTTAATGGTTGCACTTTGAAAGTCTTGTGTAAAACTTGGTCCTTCGATTTTACGGAAAACGCCTTGAACTTGATCAAAATAGAGAAATACTCCTGCTTGCAAGCCAATGTACAAGTTTCCTTTTCCATCTTGCTCCAAACAGAAGAGTTTGTTTTCACTTCCATTTAAGAGACTTTTCTCAATCAATGTTTCAGTTCTGACTTGGTATCTTTTCCATTTTTTAGTGGATTTATTGTAGGAAAACAAGCCGTCAAACGTAGTACACCATAGGAGCTCAGGTTTGAATTTATCTTGTAAAATCGCCGTTATATTATCTATTTTCTCAACAGATAATGAAGGGTATTGATCACTTGGACGAGTGTAAATAAACGTATTGTTCTTCTTGGAATAATGACACAAACCAGACTGATTAGGACTCATCCAAAGTTCATTGTTTGCATCAACACAAAATGCATTGATTTGATTGTCAATTAACCCGTTCGGTTGTTTATTTGGATAGAAATTTTTTACAATAAATGTTTTGGTATTGATTTGAATCAATCCATTATTTTTGGTTGCACACCAAACAAATCCATTTCGATCATAAATGATTCGATTGACTTGATTACTACTGATTGATTTTGCATCATCTGGATCATTGACAAAATGGATGAAGCGTTGACCATCGAAGCGCTCTATTCCATTATTGGTTGCCAACCACAAAAAACCTTGTTCATCATGCGTAATATCATTTACCTCATTTGATACCAATCCATTTTCTCTGGTATAATGCATTACACCACGCTGACAGAACAGTGACGTAAAAACAGAGAGGAACAGAATGAGCAATCCAAAACGCATGTCTAAATTTGCTGACTTTTTTTGAATGGGAATCATGAAAGCAAAAATCTTGTGTATTTCATTGTACAAATGGAGCAATCGAATGAGTTACTTGAAAATCACATTTGAAAAATACATCTCAATCAGTAAATACTACCTTTGGCATAATAAATGGTATGAAACTGGGTTAATTTTAATATGTTAACCAACCTTTTTACATGTTTTACGTTAATAAGCTGTGAATAAATTATTCCTCATTTCACTAATCATGGTGTGCTTTTCCAAAGCTCATGCATCCCACATTGTTGGAGGTGATATGTATTATGATTATTTGGGAGGGAATAATTATCGCGTTACAGTAATCATTTATCGTGATTGTGCATCAACAGGTGCTGCTTATGATGATCCATTAGTTGTAGGAGTATTTGATTCCAATCAAAATCAGGTTACCACTATTAGCATTCCTTTTCCTGGATCAGTTGTTTTGCCAATCGTTTTCGATAATCCTTGTGTTACTGCTCCTTCAGGTATTTGTACAGAACGAGCAATTTACACCTCAATTGTAAACCTCCCACCTATTCCTGGAGGTTACGATTTGGCTTATCAACGTTGCTGTAGAGGCCCCAATATTACCAACTTAAACAATCCTGACGATACGGGATTAACACTTACAACTCATATTACAGGAAGTGATTCAAATGCTTTAGTCAATAGTGCTCCACGTTTTGTCAACTATCCTCCATTGGTTATTTGCAACAACGAAAATTTGAATTTTGACCACAGTGCAACAGATCCTGATGGCGATCTTTTAACGTATGAATTGGTAACTCCGAATGCTGGAGCCAACTCCATTCTTCCTTTACCTAATCCAATCCCAGCTCCTCCTTATCCCTTAGTCAATTGGGCTGGTGCAATCAATGCTTTAACGCCATTGGGAGCTGGTTCAACAACTACTATTACACCCAACACTGGACAATTGTTTGTAGATGCAAACATGTTAGGCCTTTATGTAGTTGGAATTCGAGTGAATGAATGGAGAAATGGTGTCATCATCAATTCATCCACGCGCGACTTTTTATTTCGAGTCGTGAATTGTATCGTTCAATTATCTGCTGAAGTAACGCCACAAGAACAAACTCCAGGGTTTTCATCCTATTGTTCTGGACTGACTTTTACATTTGACAATCAATCATTTGGAGCTACAACTTATGCTTGGGATTTTGGTGTAGCTGGTACCAATACCGATGTGAGTTCAGCTTTTGAACCAACGTTTACTTTTCCTCAACCAGGAACTTATAATGTGATGTTGGTGGCAAATCCTGGATGGCCTTGTACCGATACAACTTACATTGATGTGACTGTAGCCAATCCGTTTAGTGTTGATATCAATTTCCAAGATTCTGCCTGTTTCATTGATCACAGTATTGATTTTACAGCAGTTGTTAATGGCCCAGCGGCAACTGTTTTAGCATGGGATTTTGGTCCAAGTGGAATCCCTTCGACAGCAAACACTGCACAAGTTAACAATGTGACTTTTAGTCAACCGACGAATAATGAAGTAACTTTAATCGGAACATTTGGCATTTGTGCGGATACGGTAACTTACCCTATGTTTTTCTTTGCTCCGCCAGTTCCTACAGTTGATTTCCAATTCAATCACGAATGCAACGGCTTCACACAAACGTTCATCAATGGCTCTCAAAATGCGGTAAATTATTACTGGGATTTTGGTGTGCCTAATATCACAACAGATGTCAGTACTCAAAGTCAACCAACTTATACTTTCCCGGGACCTGGAACCTATCCGATTACACTTGTTGCAGAGATTGTGAGTGGCTGTTCAGATACATTGGTTCAAGAAATTACGATTTATGAACCTTTATCGGTCGATTTCACACACAATGATTCCATCTGTATCTTGAATAATAGTTTTGACTTTTTTGGAAATGTCAGCGGTCCATCTATAACAGAATACGCTTGGAATTTTGGACCAAATGCAAGTCCATCAACAGATACAACACTTAATGTTCTGAATGTTGTTTATAATACACCAGGACTGCATACCGTTCAACTAACGGCGAGTTTTTTACAATGCAGCGAAACAGCTACTTCAACTGTTTTCCTTTACAAAGAACCTACAATTGCTTTCGACAAAGTGAATGACTTACCTTGTGCTCCTTATCAAGCGCAATTTATCAATGGAAGTACTGCTGATTCAGAAATTTCTTATTACTGGAACTTTGGCGATGGAGGAACTTCAACTCTTGAAAACCCGTCTCATTTATATCCAAATCCAGGTCAATATACTGTAACCTTACAAATTACAACAGCTGAGGGTTGTGTGGATACTCTTTCTTTAGAAAAGATCGGATTTATCATCGTTCATCCTACTCCGATTTCTAATTTCAGTATCGATAAATCAATTACAGATATTTGTAACTCTGAAATTAGGTTTACCAATTTATCGCAAGGAGCCATCAACTATACGTATCAATTTGATGATGAAAATGGAGCAAGTTCGAATGAATTGAACCCGGTTTACACCTATACTTCAGATGGTCAGCACTACCCGATTTTGATTGCAACAAATGAATTTGGTTGTAGTGATACCAGCAGACAGCAATTGTTTATTGAACCTTTTATCGTTTACATCCCCAACACTTTTACTCCGGATGGAAATGAATTCAACAATACTTTCTTTGCGAAAATGGGCATAGATCCATTGGAATGGGATTTAAAAATCTACAATCGTTGGGGCGAATTGGTTTTCAAAACAACAGATTTCACAGAAAGTTGGGATGGAACTTATCAAGGTTTCCCTGCCCAAGATGGCATTTATGCTTACAAAGTAAAATACGTTCCTTGTGGTGTCAATCAAGATCCAGTAACCTTGGTGGGACACGTCAATTTACTGCGTTAGGAAGAATGTTTACTTCCCATTGTCCAGCCTAAAACTACAGCTCTTTGTTTCGCCAATTCTGCTTTTTCTCCTTCAAACAACGCATCAACAGTCATTTTAAATAAATCAACCCATCGATTGAACAAATCCATGTTCAGCTGCATGTGTGCATGTTTATCTGTGACGTTTGTGGTGTAACCAGTTTCATCTAACAGCACAAAACTCCAGAAATGCACCATTTTCGGTAAATGTTCCACAAAATTGAGGTGTTTGAAAAATGGCGCTAAGACCTCATCTTTTAAAACGGCAGTGTAAAATGTATCAACTAAAAGTTCTACATCGGCTTTTGTTTCAATTGCTTTCATCGATTTTTTTTTAAAGTGAAATTAAGTCTTCGTATGAATTACGAACGTCATTCAAGTTACTTAAACCATCCCGAATACATGACATAATTGGTAGCAATGCGTTGTACTTCTCCTTCGAATAATTCCGGAGAAAGTGTTTTTACTTTTTTAGCAGGAATTCCTGCGTACACACTCCATGATTCCACTCTCGTATTTTCCAACAATACCGCACCAGCTGCAATGATACAATTGGATTCGATGTAGCAATTATCCATCACGATTGCCCCCATTCCTATCAAGACATTGTCTTCAACGGTACATCCATGCACCAAAGCATTGTGACCGACAGAAACATTGTTACCTAAATTCACTTTTGTCTTTTCGTAAGTACAGTGAAGAACTGCTCCATCTTGAATATTCACTTGATTTCCCATTCGGATGGAATTCACATCCCCTCTTACAACGGCATTGAACCAAACAGAGCAACGATCGCCCATGATTACATCACCAACAACGGTTGCGTTTTCTGCTAAAAAGCAGTCTTCTCCAAATTGAGGTTCGAATCCTCTACAAGTTTTTATAAGAGCCATATTCTAGAATTGAGAATGTAAAATTGGGAATTTAAAATTGGGAAAATATACTATTTCAACTAAATGATTAGAATTTACACGATAAACATTACCTAAAGCAATTGTTTGAGGTAAACTTCTAACAATTTTGAATCAGGACTTGGCGCAATAGGTTGAATTATCTTTAAATCCTTATCTAAAATCAAATACCTTGGAAGGTTATTTACACCAAGTAATTTAACTGCTTCATTTTCTTCATTCAGTAAAAAAAAACTATTTGCAAAATCATACATCCTTTCACTTTTCAACCATTTTTCTTTGTTGAAAGAAAGATCAATTCCCAATGAAATGAAATTGACTTGACCTTTGAACTCATTTTCTAGATTTTTCAATTCGGGAAAATTCCCAATACACACAGAACACCAATCGGTCCAAAGATCAATTACAGTAACTTTTCCCATGAATGACTTGATTGAAATCGATTCCCCATTTCGATCTATCATTTTTAGATCTGGAAATGTTTGCCCAAGACAAGAGCGTACTATTTGATTGTTTGTATAATTAGATCGATAATCTTCTAAAAAAATACTGTTTAAATGCTCCAATTCATCTGTAGTTGGAAGTCCCAATTTTAAAAAGGAATAAGCTTCACTTAACTGACTTGAATAAAGAGTCATTCTTTTCAAATAATCCTTAAACTCTGTTATAACAGAAAGTGAGTCAGCATTGTAAATGGATTTACTTAGGTATGACGTCGCCTCTTCTTGAATTAAATAAAAACGATTCAATAACATATTTTCTTTTGAGTCATCACCTATTATAAATAACGACTCATCAAATAATGAATTATCTGCTTGAACTGAAAGTTTACTTTTGGGTTTAACGACCAAATGAAAAGCATCTGTTCCAGTAAAAAACAGCAAGTGCTTGTTCTCTTTTATCTTCAATTCATACTGCCATTCACCTGTTGTAGTCAAAAAAATAGTGTCTATTTTCGTTGAATTGGCATCCATTACCGAAACCTCTAAAAAACCCAATGGAGCATTCTTTAAGATCCCATTAATAATCGTTTTTTGTCCGTTAGCAAAAAATACAGTCAAGAAAAAAATAAGATTCAGTGTTTTCATGTAAGTAGTTTAAGAAATAATCATAGAATTATTAGTCGTTACAAGTTTTCACTTCCAGCTCAACACTTCTAACTCATTCGAATGGGCCTTGTTGTATTTTAACTGAATGGAACGAATGATTTTTTCCATGGAATCCCAATTGGCGTGTCGGAAAGCACTAACAGCAATAATGGATCTACCCGGAAAGTGATTGTTGGTATCGCGAATGTGTTTAAAATGATCAACTCCATTCACAAAAGGCTGATAATATTCTGGAATCAAGGTATAACCACCTTGCTGATCCACCATGCGCATCAATAACTCCATGTTTCCGCCTTGGTAATTCCATGAATTGGGCATTTCCTCGTTGATTGCACAAAAATGCATCATTTGTGTTCTTAGGCAATTTCCTTTATTCAATAACCAAGGCTGTAAATCTTTCAAAGCTTCAACGAGGAGTTGCTCCCCTTCTATTTCTGGTGCATAAGCTAAAATTTCTTCCGAAAAAAGGGGAATCACTCTCAAAGAATTGGTTTCAACTGGTCCGGCTAAAATGGCTACATCCACTTTTCGTTGTTCCAAAGCTTCCAACAGTTCTTCTGTTTTCAATTCTTCTACAAATACTTGGGTGTTTGGAAGCAATGCTTGCCAATCTTTGAAATTATCCAACAATAAATAGGCAGCAACGGTAGGAATAACTCCTATGCGAAGACGTTCAGTAAAAGTCCCTTCAAACTGAGCTCTTAAACGATCTACAGCACTTAAATCACCTTGAATTTGGCGCAAAACGGGAAGCAAGGCTTTTCCAAAATCACTCAATTCTAACGAGGAAGTCCCTCGATGAAAAACGGGGAAACCTAAGAGTTCTTCTGCTTTTTTCAATTGCATGGACAAGGTGGGCTGTGTCACAAAACACTGTTCGGCTGCTCTACTAATAGAACCCGTATCTGCAATCGCTAAAATGTAGCTGATTTGTTGGATGGATATCATATAGATAAATTCAATGTGATTATAAAATTAATCAATAAAAATTATCCAGAAAAGGGTTCTACCTTTGTAACATCTAAAAAAAGATAGAAATGGAAATTACAACAACATATACAGACAAATTGAATCGCTTATTAGCAACATACCAAGTTCACTACCAAAACTTACGTGCGATTCATTGGAATATCAAAGGTGCTAACTTTTTCGAATTGCATTTGAAATACGAAGAATTGTACACCAGAACTCAAGTGATCATTGATGATTTAGCTGAACGTATTTTGACATTGGGTGCAACTCCGATTCACCGTTTTCAAGATTACTTAAATGAAAGTGCTTTGAGTGAAAACCCAACGATTCACGAAGGTCATGCAGGAATGACTTACATTCATCAAGCACAAGAAACACTATTAACCATGGAACGTGAAATCATGCGTGAAGCTGCCGATTGTGAAGATGAAGGTACCAATGCATTGATGAGTGATTTAGTACGAGAAAAAGAGAAAACGAATTGGATGTTTTCAGCTTGGTTGAATCATTAAAAAACCAGTTAAGAATTCCTTTAAAGCTGATAAAAATCATTTTAAAATAACACGATAAAAGCGATCTTGTACTTGTGGAAATTGTAAATTCGCAGTACGAAATAAACAGAAAATTAATTCATAAAAAAAAGAACAATGAGTGTAGTAGGAAAAAAATTCCCTTCAGTTGCAATCAATGCAATCGACGAAATGGGAGACACATTTCAAATTGATGTTGTAAAACAAGCAATTGACAACAAGAAAAAAGTATTGTTGTTTTGGTATCCAAAAGATTTCACTTTTGTTTGTCCAACAGAAATCCACGCTTTTCAAGCAGCATCTGAGGAGTTTGCAAAACGCAACACGATGATTATTGGAGCTTCTTGTGACACTGCAGAAGTACATTTTGCTTGGTTAAATACGGCAAAAGACAATGGTGGTATTGAAGGTGTAAAATTCCCATTATTAGCAGATTCAACACGTCGTTTGGCGCAAGAGTTAGACATTTTGGATTACGACATGTTTGATGAAGATGGATCAGCTGGAGACAATGTTCCATACCGTGCAACGTATTTGATCGATGAAGAAGGAACTGTTTTCCACGAGTCTATCAACCACATGCCAGTTGGACGTAATGTAGCAGAATACATCCGTTTGGTAGATGCATACACACACGTACAACAACACGGTGAAGTTTGTCCAGCAAACTGGGAAGAAGGTAAAGACGCGATGAAAGCTGATCGCAACAGTACAGCAGATTACTTAAGCAAACACTAACTATCATGTTTACAGAGTTAACCGAAGACAATTTAGAGCAGTTATTGGCTGCTCATCCTAAAGTGATGGTACAATACGGCGCTTCTTGGTGTGGAAACTGCAAGATTACAAAACCAAAATTCAAGCGCATGGCTGAAGAGAATGCTGATATTGAGTTTTACTATGTAGATGCAGAAAAATTACCCAATTCACGCAAGTTTGCTGATGTAACAAACCTTCCAACATTCGCTGGCTTTGTAAACGGACAATTGGTAAAACAAGCGCAAGGTAACAAAGTAGAAACCATTCAAGAGATCAAAGATGCGGTTGCCAGTCATTAAACACATGCTCACCTTCATTGAAGCAAACGATGAAGATTATGTGAACGAAACAATGGAAACTTTGGAGTACTTGATTGATGCACCGGGTTTAAAAGATGAAGAATTAGACGTCATCGGAGAATTGTTATCCAATTTCTCAGGTGCAGTTGAAGTTCATCGGGAAATAAAGGCCGGCAAGCCACAGCGCGAAGCCTTGAATGAATTCATGAAACGGGTTACCGGATCGATTGATAAATAACTGAAAAGCTCTCCAAATGGGGAGCTTTTTTTTTATTTCTCATTTTTTTAGAATTTCTTGATTCCTAACTTTTTTTTGATATATTTGCTTCAACTATTCACTGATGCCATTTGTGCAACTCCTATCATTTTATTTAAATGTTACGGTTGTTTAGAATTCAAATGCATTCAGTTTTAATGTATTTGTAACTTTTAAACAAGTGATAACTATGTCTATTTCGCAAAAAAACGAAAGTCAACTTTTCTATTCTAAAGTATTCGTTTACAACTTTCAGAGTCGTCATCTTCTGTTATCAGAATAATCTCTATGTATTTTAATCATCAATAGTATAAACCTAAAAATCAATAATTATGGAAGGTACAATGGCAGTAGTAACACAATGGGCTGCGAATTTTGCTCCAAAAAATTGGGCGTATTGTAATGGACAACTTTTATCCATTGCGTCCAATTCAGCACTTTTCTCACTCTTAGGAACAACGTTTGGGGGGAATGGACAAACAACTTTTGGGTTGCCTCAAATGCAAAGCCGCACGGCGGTTGGTGCAGGTCAGGCAGCGGGCGCAAGTTATTATTCACTTGGAGAAACTGGCGGTTATCCAACAACCACATTAACAATTAACAACATTCCACCGCACACGCACACGGGTGTTGTAAGTATGGCACTCAATGCAAATTCTACGGATGGAGGAACAGGTGAACCAAATGGTAACGTACCAGGTTTGCTAACAAATGGCTATAGTATGGCGAGTGACGTAAATATGGCCATTCCAGCATATAACGCTCAAATTGGAATTGCCGGTAGCAGTTTGCCATACAGCAATATGGCTCCTTACTTGGCGGTAAATTACATCATTTGTATGTATGGTATTTATCCATCAAGAAATTAATTTTACTAGTATTCATATTTTAAAAAGACGTATATGTTTGTCGATCCATATTTAGCAACAATTACCAATTTCGCTGGAAATTTCGCACCATTAAATTGGGCATTCTGTAATGGAGCACTACTTTCAATTGCAGATAACCAAGCACTATTCTCACTTATAGGAACAACTTACGGTGGAGATGGAATGAACACCTTTGCCTTACCAGATTTAAGAGGTAGATACGCAATCCATGCGGGTCAAGGACCAGGGTTGCCATATTATAGTTTAGGTGAAATGGCTGGTTCAGAAAATACTACGTTACTTTCGGTTAATTTACCAGCGCACAATCACGGTGTCATCCAAGTAACAGGAGGGCCTGGAGCACAAACTGAATCTGGAAATGTAGCAAGTCCAGCAGGCGCTGTAGCGGCTTCAGTTAATACGCGCTATAACGGCACGTCAGACGGTGATATGATGTCAACTGTGACAATTGCAACAAGCGGTATCTCAGGAGCGAATGCGCCAGTGAGTAACATCGCACCCTATTTGGCAATGAACTACATCATCTGTGTAGAGGGAATTTACCCAAGTAGAAACTAATTTTATTAACGAACTATTATAACGAACAATTATGGAAGGAGTTATTGGATTTACAACAATGTTTGCAGGCAACTTTGCACCAAAATCTTGGGCATTTTGTCAAGGACAAACAATTCAGATTGCAAGTAATACAGCTTTATTCTCGATTCTCGGGACAACATACGGCGGAAACGGAACAACAACATTCATGCTTCCAAATCTTCAAGGAAGAAAAGTTGTGGGTGTTGGGACAGGACCCGGATTATCCCCATACGCACTTGGTCAAACAGGAGGAAGCGAAACGATTACGTTGACTGCCAATCAAATGCCAGCGCACGTGCACTCTATTCAACTAACTGCAACTCCTAAAGGTTTTGATGAATCTGGATCAGGATCAGAGCCAGAAAATTCAGTTTTCGCTGGGAGTGGATCTGGGTATTCAGGATCAAGCAACGCCCGTATGGCTCCATACAATGCAAATGTTGCAATGACTACTGTGGGATCAGATACCCCTTATGAAATTCTTCAACCCTACATGGGAATGAATTATATCATTTGTCAGTATGGAGTATTCCCTGCTCGAAATTAGTCCTTATTATTAAACAATATTAAAGTAAAGGGGTGGTTTTACCCATCCCTTTTAGTTGTATTTCAGTATGTTAATTACAATAGGAGTGCTCTTGCCGAGATCAACAGATTTCCCTGCTATGGGTTTTGATCTACTTGATGGCTTAAAGGTTTACTTTCAGAAACAAGGATTGGAAAACATCCGTTTTGTCCCAGAGAATATTGGATTCGGTGAAGACCGAAAAGAAATTTATGCAAAAGCCGAAAAATGTATTCTTCAAGATGATGCACAAATTGTTGTAGCCTACCTTTCAACCGAAAATGCTGCGACACTTTATCCACTCTTTGAAAGTACCGGGAAACAATTAATTGTGCTCGATGCTGGTATGAATTATCCGAAAGAAGCTGCTAGCCCAAATGTTTTGTACGTTTCATTACAAGGAATTCATTCCTGTTTGTATGGGGGTAAAATGGCTGGAAAAGATGCCAAAAATGTGATTGTGGCGACGTCTTTTTTCGATGGCGGATATAGAGGTCCATGGGCGTTTAATCGCGGAATTTCAATGCACGAAGGAAAGGTCGTTCATAATTACGTGAGTCACCATAAAGAATCAGAATTCACAATAGAACCATTACTAGAAGCGTTCAAAAACAATAAGGACGCACGAATTGCGGCTTGTTTCAGCACCTACTTGGCGACCTTGTTTTTTCAAAAATTGAGCGAGGCAGACGGAACCATAGATGAAGATGAAAGGGAGTATTGTTGTTCATCATTCATGTTCGAGGAACAAACAATGAATAACTATCAATTGCCCAAAGGTAAATTCATTGGGTATACTCCATGGTTGTCTACTCTTGAGAATACAGCCAATCAAGAATTTGTTACTGAAATTCAACTTAAAAAGACTAAAAAAGCAAATATCTTTCATTTACTAGGATGGGAAGCAGGTATTATTCTTGTGCAATTACTCGCCGACACCAGTGGAATTGATACAGCGTTTAGAAAATTACTTGATGGGAAAACCTATGAAAGTCCTCGTGGATTGGTAACCATTCATCCCACGACTCATATTGGATTTGCGCCGCTTTATCTCTGTGAAATGAAACGAGATCAAGATCACAAAGCGATGCTTGTCCTGCAAGAAAAAATTGAAATTTCGGCGGATGAACACCTGAATGTCAACAACGATCAACCAAGCGGAATGACCTCCGGTTGGTTCAATAATTATCTCTGCTCTTAAGATGAAAATTCTCGTTTTATGCAACGATCGGATGGCATTACCTGCCGTGAATCAACTCATCCTTAATCGATTGGTGGTCGCTGTTGTGATGACCGATCGCATAAGTGAAGTGCATTTGACGGTGAAATCCCTATGTGATTCGGCTCGAATTCCACTGATCCAACTGTCCAAAGTGAATTTGGCACTCGAACTCAGAGGTATACTCATGAAATTTCAGCCAGACACGGTTCTTGTGAAAACATTTCCATGGAAAATTCCTGCTGAGTTGCTTACTGTTCCTAAATGGGGATTTTACAATTTTCATTACGCTCCCTTGCCAGCTTATAAAGGTGCGAATCCGCTATTTTGGATGATAAAAAATGGTGACAAGGAAGGTGGAGTCACTGTGCATCGAATGACCGAGAATTTTGACGAAGGTCCGATTGTTTTGAAAAGCACATTTCCATTGCAACAAAACACCACGTTTGGCATGTTAACCGCGCAATTAGGCTACAAAGGTGTTGAACTAACCGGGCAATTGTTGATGGGACTTCAGAATGGCAGTTTGATAGAAGTGTCACAGGACACTACCCAAGGAAATTGGTATAAACGACCCGAACAAAAGGACTTGATGATTGAATGGAAGAAAATGAATGCTTCTGACATACAACGCCTTGTAAATGCCTGTAATCCTTGGAACAAAGGAGCTGTTGCTCGCCTTGAGAATGGCTGGATGATCGGTTTTACCCATGTTTCTCCAAAGAAAAGTGCTAGTGAAAATGAAAAATCAGTAGTTCCAGGAACCATTGTTCACATTAATGAAAAGGAGGGACTGTGTATTCAATGTGCTGGAAACACCATACTAACAGTGACTATCGTGTACACAGAGGAAGGATTTTTCCCCGGTTATTTACTCGCAGATTTAGGCTTAAAAGCTGGGATGTTATTCGTTTAATCATGACTTCATTAAAAGATAATAGATGCAATATTTTACTCTCATCGAGATTTTTGGTATCTTGCGTCCGAATTCTATAAATACCTTAAATCACTAGAAATACACAACTTATGAAAAATGCTTACATACTAGGTCAATTACTCATTGGCTTGTTTTTATCGATCAACTCCTTCGCTCAAACCACATTGGTTGCCGGTGATATAGCCATCCTGTCGTATAATGCGGACGAAGTGGGAAATGAGGATGAATTTACTTTTGTCCTTTTAAGAGACATTGCTGCTGGAACAGTAATTCGTTTTACTGACTTTGGTTGGGCCTCTGATATCAATGGATTCCAATCTGCAAACCCTTGTGGAGCAAGTACTGGTTCCGTGTCCGACGGTGCTATCACCTGGACGGCTCCTGCAGGAGGTTTATTGTGCGGGACGCAAGTACACGTTGTATGTGGTGGTTTGACTTTGTCTACCTCGGCTGGAACAGTTGTAGGATTGCAACAGGCGTTTAATTTTCCTAGTGAATTCATTAGCTTGTCTCCCGGTGGGGATCAAATTTGTGCCTTCCAAGGGACCTTGGCAACACCTACGTTAATCACCGCAATCAATATGAATGGAGCGTGGGATGCAGCATTATTAAATTGTTCCTTCACAGCAACTCAATCTGTCTTACCAGCTGCATTGAATGCAACAACATCGGTTGCAATAATTCCTGAAATAGACAATTCACGATACAATTGTACTGTTACAAACGATTCTCCAACGAATTTGAGAGCTGCGATTTTTAACAATGCAAACTGGACTGGAGATGATGCAACACCTTTCATTTTACCATTAACTTGTTCTTTTGGCTGTAGCGCTTGTGCGCCTCCAACTTTAAACTTATCAAGTCAAACAAATGTTTCTTGTAATGGAGGAACCAATGGATCAGCCACAATTACTGCAAGTGGTGGAGCTCCTTTTACATACGCATGGAGCCCTAGCGGTGGAACAGCTGCTACTGCTACAGGTTTAAGTGCTGGTGTTTATACTTGCGTTGTTACAAATAGTTGCGGTGCCACAGCATCACAATCAGTTACTATTACCCAACCAACAGCAATTGTTTTAAATGCCAATTCTCAAACAAACGTTTCATGTAATGGCGGAACAAATGGTGCTGCGTCTGTAGTTCCTGCTTCTGGTGGAGCTGGTGGATATACTTATAACTGGACTCCTGGTAATCCTACTGGTGATGGAACTGTATCTGTTACTGGACTTACGGCTCAAACATATACTTGCACTGTTACGGATGCAAACGCTTGTACAGCAACTCGAAATTTCACGATAACTCAACCAACAGCTATCTCCTTGACTGCTGCTTCTCAAACAAATGTTTCTTGTTTTGGAGGTTCAAATGGTGCTGCTAGTGTGAATGCTGCTACTGGTGGTGCAGGAGGATATACCTATAATTGGACTCCTGGCAACCCTACAGGTGATGGAACAGTTTCTGTGACAGGTTTAGTTGCAACAACATATACTTGTACTGTGACAGATGCAAATAGTTGTACAGCTACTCGAAACTTTACAATTACATCCCCAACTGCGATAACTGTTACTCCAGCTTCACAAACAAATGTTTCTTGTTTCGGTGGTAGTAACGGTGCTGCAAGTATCAATACTCCAACTGGAGGTGCAGGTGGATACACTTATAACTGGACTCCTGGTAACCCTACAGGTGATGGTACTGTTTCTGTAACTGGATTAACTCCTGGAACTTGGACGTGTACGGTAACAGATGCCAATAGTTGTACTGCTACTCAAAACTTTACAATTACATCTCCAACTGCAATAACTGTAACTCCAGCTTCACAAACAAATGTTTCTTGTTTCGGTGGATCAAATGGTGCTGCAAGTATCAATACTCCAATAGGAGGTGCTGGTGGATATACTTATAACTGGACTCCTGGTAACCCAACTGGTGATGGAACTGTTTCTG
This sequence comes from Fluviicola sp., assembly GCA_020849495.1. Lineage (GTDB taxonomy): Bacteria > Bacteroidota > Bacteroidia > Flavobacteriales_D > Crocinitomicaceae > Fluviicola. The sequence continues at coordinate 468 of JADLGD010000150.1, read as the reverse complement.
TGACAGGTTTAACTGCAACAACATGGACGTGTACAGTAACGGATGCCAATGGTTGTACTAGAACACAAAACTTTACAGTTACTGCTCCAACTGCAATAACTGCTTCCATTAGTTCAACAGCTTCTTCTTGTTCTTCAAGTACTGGAACGGCAACAGTTTCTGCTGTTAGTGGTGGTGCTGGTGGCTATACCTATGATTGGACTCCAGGAACTCCAACCGGAGATGGAACAACATCCATTTCAGGTTTAAGTGCAGGTACTTGGACATGTACAATTACAGATGCGAATGGATGTGTGCTTTCACAAAACTCAACAGTGACAAGCGCAGCTGCTCCTTCTTTAACAGCTGCTGCTCAAACAAACGTTTCTTGTTTTGGTGGATCGAATGGTGCTGCATCTGTAAATGCTGCAACTGGCGGTGCGGGTGGTTATACTTATAACTGGACACCAGGAAACCCAACAGGTGATG
>JADLGD010000149.1 GCA_020849495.1 Fluviicola sp. | reverse complement strand
CCAGGATCAAACTCTCCGTTGTAAAAAACTTTGAATTTGTTGATGTGCTCTTTCGATGTTTAATTCGTTTACGCTGTTTCCTTATTTCCTAATCTGTCAAAGAACTTTATTGTAACCATTAATAGTCCCACCTATTAACAACCAATCTTATTTTTTTTACCCTCTTAATTCAGAACCGCTGTTCGTTTCGGGGTTGCAAAGGTAAGCATCTTTTTCTTTTTAACAAGTGTTTGTCAAAAAAAATCAAAACTTTTTTTTTTTCCTAACCCCAATAACTCAATTCCTCTTTTTAAAAAGCGCTTATCGTTCAAAGCGGCTGCAAAGGTACACACTTATTCCACTTCAGCAAGCTTTTTAAACGGGAAATTTTAAAGAAATGTGAATCCAATGTTATAAGTGGCTGAAATTAGATGAGTTGCTTTTAAAAAAAAATTAGCCTTTCGTTAACATTGCACCCAATAAACTCAATTTTTCGGCACTTTTATCTGCTGAACTCGTACTAGTAGCCCCAATTGGAGTTGTGATCAATTCATCAGAAACAACACCAACTACAACATTATTTCTTCCTTTTAACAATTGATCAACTGCAAAAGCCCCCATTCGAGTCGCTAATATACGGTCAGTAGCTGAAGGTTTGCCTCCTCGCTGAATATGTCCTAAAACAGAATGACGCAAATCATAACCAGGAAGTAAGGGACTTATTTTTTGCATGATTTCTAATGCTCCACCTCCATCATCTCCTTCTGCCACAATAATAATAGAACTTCTTACACCTTTATTTTGATGCTTAATCGAATCTGCTAAAGCTACAATATCGGTGACTTGTTCAGGAATTAAAACGCTTTCAGCTCCACTAGCAATTGCAGCATTTAATGCAATGTACCCAGAATTACGCCCCATCACTTCTACAAAAAACACACGATGGTGACTTGTAGCAGTGTCCCTGATTTTATCTACAGCATCAATCACCGTATTTAAACAAGTATCGTATCCTATTGTAAATTCTGTTCCAGAAATATCATTGTCAATTGTACCAGGTATACCGATAACAGGAATATTCATTTCTTTACTTAATGCTGCTCCCCCAGCAAAAGTTCCATCTCCACCAATCAGAACTAAACCTTCAATGTGATTTTCATTTAAACTGTCGATTGCTTTTTTACGTCCTTCAACGGTCATGAATTCTTTACTTCGAGCAGTACCAAGAATGGTTCCTCCTAATTGAATGATATTATTTACATCTAAATAAGTCAACTCAGCCATCCGTCCTTCAATCAATCCTTGATACCCATCTTGAATACCAAAAACTTTCAAACCAGCAGCAATACCAGATTTTACCACAGCTCTCACACATGCATTCATTCCAGGAGCATCTCCTCCAGATGTCAAAACACCAATCGCTTTCATACTTTCCAAATGTTGAAGCTTAAAATTACAATTTCAAGAGTATAAAAAGTTTTTTTTGTGAATGTTTATGGAAAGTTAAAGAAGTTGCATCTTTACACCGCGATGATATTTGGTAGTAAACGAAAAAAATACCTCAGCTTTTCTGATCAGGAATTGATTCAACTATACATTCAAGAAAAATGTGAGTACACTATTCCTATATTATATGAGCGCTATGCACATTTAGTGATGGGTAGCTGCTTGAAATATCTGAAGCAACTAGAGAATGCAGAAGACACTACCTTAAGAATATTTGGTGATCTAGGAGACAAATTACTCAAACACGAGATTCAACATTTTAAATCTTGGCTGTACCAAGTAACCAAAAATGAATGCTTGCAATTCCTTCGTAAAAACAAAATGACCACACAAGAATTGATGGATCAATTTGTACCGGATGAAAGCAGTGATCTATCTGTTGTATTTGAAAAAGAACAACAGCTTGAATTACTCGAACAAGCAATCGCAACTTTAAAAGATGAACAACGCACTTGTGTAGAACTGTTCTACTTGAAACAACTTTCTTATCAAGAAATAAGTGAAACATTAGCTATTTCTCAAAACACCGTCAAAAGTGCCATACAAAATGGAAAGAGAAATATTAAAATATGGATGGAGAAAAATGAAAAAGGAACAACCAATTGATCGAAATACGCTTCAAGAGTTGCTCAACGATGTCAAATTTGATAGCAATTCCTTGAATGATTTCGATAAAGATGCCTTCGATGGCTGGAAAGAGGCTGGAATTACTCCTGAAAAAGGTATGATCAATCTTGACAATCGTTTCAAGGTTCGAAACAGTTTTACTACAACTTTTAAATTAGGATTGGGATTGATCTCATTGATCGCCATTATCACAACAATATATTTACTTCAACAAACATCAACAAACCAAGACGCACAAAAAAGCAAAGACCTAGCTGTAACTTTTGAACAAACAGATATCCAACTGCCTGAAGCTATTGACACATTAACGGCATTACCAAAACAAGAACAAATATCCGTTGAAGAAATAAAATCCGTACAAAAAAGTACCAATCCAACTACTGAAAAGCCTTTTGAGTTTCCTGTAGACTTTATCTTGTCTGCAGATTTAATCGAACCGCTACCTGCAACTATTGAAACGCCTGAAGTAGCTCTTTCCAAACAAAAAACAGCAAAAGAAGTTTACCTCAATCAATTGAAAGCAATTGACTACAGTTCCTATCGCAACAAGCCAAGTGTTCAAATTGAACAAATCATATTGAATGGAGTACCCGCAAACTTCGAAGACGAATCGGCTATTCATGAGGAGCCGCAGACTAAAATGGTTGCAATTCCATACATGGATT
>JADLGD010000148.1 GCA_020849495.1 Fluviicola sp. | reverse complement strand
CCAGGATCAAACTCTCCGTTGTAAAAAACTTTGAATTTGTTGATGTGCTCTTTCGATGTTTAATTCGTTTACGCTGTTTCCTTATTTCCTAATCTGTCAAAGAACTTTATTGTAACCATTAATAGTCTCACCTATTAACAACCAATCTTATTTTTTACCCTCTTAATTCAGAACCGCTGTTCGTTTCGGGGTTGCAAAGGTAAGCATCTTTTTCTTTTTAACAAGTGTTTGTCAAAAAAAATCAAAACTTTTTTTTCCTAACCCCAATAACTCAATTCCTCTTTTTAAAAAGCGCTTATCGTTCAAAGCGGCTGCAAAGGTACACACTTATTCCACTTCAGCAAGCTTTTTAAACGGGAAATTTTAAAGAAAGTTTCAGTTTGCACTTAACCTACTGAAAACTAATTGAAATAAAATCAAACATTTTACGCATTTCCTAATAAATAACGCTTAATCTCATCATGATTCAATGAGGAAGCGTCAGCATCTTTCGATTTCATTGACGTTAAAATGATGGTTGGATCTACAAATAATAATGATTGATCTCCTCTGTTTTCTATTCGACCCAACTCATTTGGAGAAAACACAATCATTCCTTTTTCTAAAATCATTGGTGATGATTCACCTAATTGAGTGATGCAATAATATGCAGCGACCAAACAATCTTCTTTACTCAACTCGTCACTCAATGAAGAATCAAATTTGGTATTGGCTAAAAACACACCCATCTTACGTTCCATTTCCTTTCGAACACGAGACGAAGCATTTCTGTAATCAAGAATGTGCTCTTTGAGATAAAAACGATCATTCACATTGAACTTAACGGAAGGATTGAGTGATTTGATTCGATTGGCGTTTCGCAACCACACTCTAAGTGCAACAGATGTAACAATGATTACAACAAAACCAATCAACTTTGCAACCAGTACATGATTGAAATGAATCAAAACTGGAATTGAAGCTAATAAAACTACAATTGGAATTAACCAAGGTATAAATCGTTTCATCGTTTAACTATTGTTGTAAGTTTTTTTGTTCCCGGAAAATTTTAATCAACCAAGGTAAAAGCGCAACTAAAAGCAAGGTGGCTCCCATCATCAAATAGAAATTCAACATAAAGAATGATGCTTTGTTATCATACTGATCCCAAAGCGAAGCAATCACCCCACTCAACTTATTACCGATGGAAGTTGAAATAAACCAAGCTCCCATTAATAGAGCCGTCAAACGAGCAGGTGCCAATTTAGACACCATCGATAATCCAATCGGAGACAAACACAACTCTCCTACAGTTATGACTCCATAAGCAGCAAAGAACCACCAATAACTAGTTTTAACTGCCCCATCCATAGAAGAATTAGCAGCTTGAACCATTACCAAACAAGATAAACCGGTAATAAATAAACCAATCACAAATTTCACAGGAATGGATGGCTCCATTTTTCTCAAACGCAAGAAACGGAATATTCCAACTATTAAAGGTGTCAGAATAATCACCCAAAAAGGATTAACCGATTGAAATATGTTTGTATTGAACAAATACAGTTGGTCTCCCTCTTTTCTTTTTTCGTTATCGTTCTTGAAGTAAGCAGGATACTGGATTGCTTTTTCTCCTTCAATTTTACGGAAATGCTTATCGGTTACTTGTTCAGGTTCAGAAGACTTTTCATAACGCATTGTATCCGCAAGGTACATCGCGCTCAAATTTCCTTGTACCGAAGCAGGAATCTCACGATTCGTGTAATTTTTAGCCCACGTATTTAAAACCGTTCCGTTTTGTTTGAAGATTGCCCAAAAAGGCATTACTGCTAAACAAACAACTAGAATAGCGCTCACCACTCTTCTTTCCGACTTCGGAGAAGAGAACAAGACATAGCCAAAAAAGAAAATTACCGGAACACAAGCAAAAAGGAACGCATCTGTCACATCATCTTTTACCAAGAAAGAATGCTCATTTGTTTCTGAAGGAACTCCATTAATGAAGTAACCGACAACTGCAAATATCACTGCAGGCACCACTACAATTGCTAAGTCAATCCACCATGGTTTTTCGCCAGGAATCGGTTCTTTTTTGACATCACCCCCTTCATAGTGTTTACTACCTAAAAGGAAAACGACAATTCCGACAAACATTCCAATCCCTGCACCAACAAATGCTACAGAATAACCATATTTATTGATCAGCATTGCCGAAACAATGTTACAAATGAAAGCACCAATGTTGATTCCCATATAGAAAATATTGTAGCCTTCATCTTTTTGATTCTTGTATTCTGGGGTATTGTACAGATTTCCTAACAGGGTAGAAATATTCGGTTTAAACAATCCATTTCCACAAATCACAAGTACCATACCGGTGTAGAGCATTGCATACGAATGAATTCCCATCAAACAATAGCCAACTCCCATTAAAATTCCACCTAAAACAATTGGAAAACGATATCCAAGCACACGATCGGCTAACAACCCACCAATAAATGGCGTAAAAAACACCAATGCGATGAATGTACCATACAAACCAGCAGACTCAGCAGTGGTCATTTCAAAACCACCTTTACGTTTTAAATCTTCCAAGTATAGTGTGAAAATCCCGATCATTAAGTAATAACCGAAACGTTCCCACATTTCAGAAAGGAACAAAAAAGGTAGCGCTTTTGGGTGTTTGCGTTGTTTCATATTATTTGACTCCTGACATTAATTTTTTAATCAACGGAAATAATGCTATAAGAACGACACCAGCTATTACGGCGTATATTGCAAAATCATAATAGCCTTGTGTGTAAATATTCATTTTCTCTATTCCTGCTGCTTTTTCATTAGGAGAAATACTCGCTCCGAATAGACCAGCAACATATTGTCCATAAGCACTTGCTAAGAACCACATCCCCATCATAAACCCTTGCATTCGATTGGGTGATAATTTGGTCATCAAACTTAAACCAATAGGTGATAAGAACAATTCACCAATAGACACAATTAGATATCCAAGAGCTAAAACATTTAAAGATCCTTTCCCCAAACTATCTGCAGTAAAACGAATGGAATAAAACGTATAAAATGCAACTCCAAGGAAAATAAATGCTAGACCAAACTTAACAGTTGAATTTGGTTCTAATTTTTTATTGGCCATTGCTATGAACATTAACCCAATAGGAGTTGCTAATAGAATTACAAATAATGAATTTACTGAATTATTCACCGCATTTGGATCAATCGTTAATCCTAATAAGTTATTATTCAAATTTTCTCCAGCGAAAAGTGCAAGAGAACCTCCTGCCTGTTCAAAGATTGCCCAAAAAACAACAGAGAAAAGGATGAACAAAAAGGCAGCAATAAGCTTCTTATTTTCAGCCAAATTATTTTTAGACATTTCATAGCCGAAGTAAATCAAACTAAATGGTCCAATTGCATACATGAAGTAATCTGTATATACAGTATTTGAAACCATTAAAATTATCAGGGGAACAGCAGCTAATGAGAGTCCATAAGTTGACCATTCAAACGTTTTTTGTTTAGCAGGTGATTTATCTAACAAGGGAGAAAGACCAATAGTTCCTAATTTTCTTTTGGTATAAATAAAAGTTAGAACACTAATGGACATAGCAAATCCAGATGCAGCAAAAGCAACATTCCAATGCAGGTTTTTAGGAATAATCGATGTAAACATCTCCCCTTTCCCAATTGCAATTAAAAAACCGCCAATCATTGCTCCAATGTTGATACCAGAGTAAAACAACATGAATCCAGCATCACGACGATTATCACCTTCATGGTATAATTGCCCAACCATTGAAGATATATTTGGTTTAAAGAAACCCGTTCCTATAATATTAAAAGTGATACCGATAAAGAATAAATGATGGGGGTCAATTGCCAAAATGACTGAACCAACCACCATTAAAAGTCCTCCCCAAACAAGCGATTTTCTGAAACCGAGAATCTTATCAGCAAGCATTCCGCCTAAGAAGGTAAATGCATATACAAAAGCTTGTATGGCACCGTACTGTAAATTACTTTTTTCATCAGAATAACCTAATTGATTCGACATAAAATAGGCTAACATCCCACGCATACCGTAGAAACAAAATCGTTCCCACATTTCACTGAAGAAAAGAGGCCACAACAACTTAGGGTACTTTCCTTTGAAGTTGCGTAAATCTTCTTTTTGATCCATCGATGAATCTAGAACAACACTATCCGACATACAGCTTGGTTTATTCCGTTAAAACTACATTAATTTGGGGATAAAAAAAATCCCCCGACAAAATATCGGAGGATTCACTAATATAACAATTGTTATTTTACACCATGCATCATTTTGCTCAGTTTTCGAGAAACTAATAACATTATAACACCCAATAAAATAACAAACAATCCAATTGAAGAGAAAATTGTAGCAGCACCTAGTTTTTCAACATAGGCAGCAATAAATCCTCCTAATATATTCGCAACAAATGTTGACAACATCCAAACTCCCATTAACATAGAAGCTAATTTCACTGGAGCTAATTTGGTTACTACAGATAATCCTACTGGAGAAATACAAAGTTCTCCAATTGTATGGAAGAAATAGGTGATAATCAAATACCATAATCCAGCTTTCTGAATAACATTTTCTTTACCATTCACCATTTCTGTTTGCACTTCACCTGTTGCCATCAACATAAAAATGAAACCAATACCCAATAAAATCATCCCAAGACTCATTTTTACTGGAGTAGACATCCTAGAACCTGTTTTTGAATTCCAGAACCAAGCAAATACTGGAGCTAGTATAACAATAAACGCGGGGTTGACAGATTGGAATAATTCTGTAGAAATAGTCCAAGAACCAATTGTTCTATTAATGTAAGCATCTGTATAAAGAGTCATAGAAGAGCCAGCTTGTTCAAATCCTGCCCAGAAAAAGATAATGAATGCAGTTAAAATGAAAATAACAGACATTCTTTGTTTTTCTTCTTTTGTTAAAACTGTTGGAGCTACATTAGTATTACTATCAATAACTTCACTTGACACATTCGCTTTGGCTGGTTTTTCTCCAATCTCTAGTAAATATTTCTTTGCAAGACTATTAAAAATAACTTGCCCGATTAACATACCAATAGCAGCAGCTAAGAATCCATATTTATATCCAAAAGACATTATCATCTCTTTTCCATCTTCATCAACTCCTTTAACTGCAAACCAATCATTACACAAAACTGCAACTACAATTGGAGCTAAAAGAGCACCTAAGTTAATCCCCATATAGAAAATTGAAAACGCTGAATCTCTTCTAGCATCTCCTTGTCTGTATAGACGTCCAACTAAAGTTGAAATATTTGGCTTAAAGAAACCATTACCAATAATTAACAATAAAAGTCCAATTGCTAATCCAACGTGAGAGTTAAGAGCAAAAAGGGCTAATTGTCCTAAAAACATGGTGATACCACCAATTGTAATTGCTTTTCTTTGACCTAAATATTTATCAGCTAACCAACCACCAATAATAGGAGTGAAATAAACAAAACCAGTGAAAAAACCATAGATTAATGAAGCTGATCCTTTGCTAATTTCAAGACCATTCTCCATGTATAATTTTGTCATGTATAGCATGAGGATTGCACGCATTCCGTAATAAGAGAAGCGCTCCCACATTTCTGTAAAGAACAATAAATACAATCCTTTAGGGTGTCCAAAAATAGTTCCTTGTTTCTCTATTTCTGCAATAACATCGCGTTGTGAACTCATTTCGATTAATTAATTTTAGCGGGGTGAAAATAGTCAAAATAATGTGGAATCCATCTAAAACGACCAATTTTTGCTAGAAATTACAGCTTTTTCATGGACGATCAATCACTCTTTAATGCACATTCTCATTCTGTATCAACACAATACAGAACCATTTATCAATTGCCTTTGACTCAAAATCAGTTGGTAACGGAACTATTTTCTGTAGGTATTCACCCTGAAGATGCAACCATTGATTCAACTATTAAAACGGATTACTTCAAAAACATCGTCTCGAAAAACTGTGTCGCAATTGGTGAAATTGGTTTGGACAACAGAATCACCATCCCAATGGAAACGCAGGAAACCAATTACATTGAACAACTTGAATTAGCTACGAAGCATGATTTACCCATTTTGCTTCACTGTGTAAATGCATGGGATCGTTGTCGTTTTCTTCATTCCATTCATGCTCCCAAACAAGTTCTCATTTACCACGGTTTTTCAAAAGCTTCCATTTTAAATCAAGTTTTAGCATACGAACAAGCAATCATCAGTATAGGCGGTTCAATTCTATCGAATGCTGCATTGCAAGAGGCTCTTACTCATATTCCACTAAAACGACTTTTGCTTGAAACGGATGACGCAACAGTTGATTTAATTGCTATTTACACCAAAGTAGCTGAATTGAAATCCTTATCTTTGCCCACTTTAATTGAAGCTATACAAACAAACGCAAATCGCATTTTCAAGTTATGAGTAATTGGTTAGAACGCACAGAATTGATTCTTGGATCAAAAGAAATGGAACGATTAAAAAACGCTCACGTCTTAATTGTAGGACTTGGAGGTATTGGTTCATTTGCAGGAGAATTCATTGCTCGTTCTGGCATTGGAACAATGACCATCATTGATGGTGATGTGTTTGATATTACGAACAAAAACAGACAATTAACCGCACTTGATTCTACCATTGGCAAAAGCAAAGCACAAGTTTTAGCTGATCGCATTCGCGATATCAATCCCGACATTCAATTAAATGTCATTGAAGAATTTGTGGTTCCAGAGCGTGTTTGGGAGCTACTCAATGAATACAAACCCAATTATGTGATGGACTGTATTGATAGTCTTAGTCCGAAAATAGAATGGATTGTTGCATGTAAACGCTTCAAAATAAAAATTATCACACATTTAGGCGCAGGAGGAAAAACAGATCCAAGTAAAGTAGAAGTAGCAGCTTTGATGAATAGTTACAATTGCAAATTGGGGCAACATGTCAAAAAACGCATGAAACGAAGAGGAGTTGGCTACAAAGGTGTTCGTTGTGTCTTCTCCAGTGAAATTCAACAAAAAGACTCTTTAAAAATGACCGATGGCAGTAATTTCAAACGCTCGTTTTACGGAACGGTAAGTTATATGCCCGGATTATTTGGCTTAATGGGAGCAGCTGAAGTGATTCAATATTTAGCCCACAAAGAGCCAAAGTCGACTGAAAACGACGGCTAATTCGCAAATAAACAGTATATTCGCAACCCCAATTACAAGCTGATGAAACATTTGAATGCGGTTTTATACATTACTTTTTTCACTTTATTCCTTGTTAGTTGTGATGAAAGCAACTCAAATGACAATGAAAAACAGCCAGTAATTTCTGGAAATGTTGACTTGATTGATGCGCATTCCTACTCCAATATTCATCAAATTCGTACGAAACACGTACACTTAGAATTGGATGTGAATTTTGAAAACAAAACCATCTACGGTGTCGCTCGTCATGAGATGATCCGTTTGAAAGATACTGACACCGCTATTTTCGACATCAACGGTCCTGAAATTCAAAAAGTAACACTTGGAAAAAAAGGTCATGAGAAAGAAACGGATTTCATTATTGGAACCAACAAAAAAATCTTAGGTCAGCCGTTGAGTGTGAAAATCGACAAGAACACCAAATACATTAACATATACTACAAAACCACTGAAAATGCTGCTGCATTGGATTGGTTAGAGCCTTCATTGACTGCTGGAAAAGAACATCCTTATTTATACACACAAGGTCAAGCAATTTTGACACGTACTTGGATTCCATCTCAATGTACGCCAGCAATTCGCATTACTTATTCAGCGGATGTTAAAGTGCCAAGTGATTTAATGGCAGTGATGTCAGCAACAAATCCAACTAAGAAATCTGAAGATGGTAAGTATCATTTTGAAATGGACAAGCCCATTCCAGCTTATTTGATTGCACTTGCAGTTGGAAATTTAGAGTATAAAAAATTAGGAGATCATTGTGGGGTCTATTCTGAGCCAGAAATGATCAAAGATGTTGCTTGGGAATTTACAGATCTGCAAAAGATGATTACTGCTGCGGAAAATTTATATGGCAAGTACCAATGGGGACAATATGACGTGATTGTTTTGCCTTATTCGTTTCCTTTTGGAGGAATGGAAAATCCGCGTTTGACATTTGCTAATCCAACATTGATTGCTGGTGACAGAAGTGCCGTTTCAGTTATTGCTCACGAATTGGCTCACTCATGGTCGGGGAATTTAGTTACCAATGCTAGCTGGGATGATTTCTGGTTGAACGAAGGATTTACGGTTTATTTTGAAAACCGCATCATGGAGGAATTGTATGGAAAAGAAAAAGCCGACATGCTTGCATTGATTGAATTCCAAGAATTGCAGAACGAAATTGAAATTTTCAAAAAAGACGGACAGGAAGAAGACACACATTTGAAGTTAGGTTTGAAAGGTCGTAATCCAGATGATGGAATGACTTCTATTGCTTATGTCAAAGGAGCATTTTTCCTAAAAACATTGGAACGAGATTGTGGAAGAAGACGCTTTGACGAATTTTTGAATAGCTATTTCAAAGACCATGCATTTTCTACGTTGACAACTGAGCAATTCAAGGCTTATTTGAATAAAAAGCTTTTGGAACCAAACAACATTAAGTTCAATGTGGATGAATGGTTATATAAACCAGGTTTACCAAAGAATTGTTATGCAATCACTTCTCCACGTTTTGAAAAAGTACAACAAATAGCACGTGATTTTGCTGCTGGAAAAGACATTTTCAAACAACCGAAAAAGAAGAAAGGTAAAAAACGTGAACCTGCATTGACGCGTGATTTGTACACACCACAAGAATGGCAAGCATTTATCCGTCAGTTACCTAAAACAATTTCTCCAGAACGTTTGGCTTTATTGGATGAGAAATTGAAATTCAAATCTTGGGGAAATGCTGAAGTGGCTACAGAATGGTACGTATTAGGCATTAAAGCTGGCTATAAAGACATTCGTCCGAACATGGAGAAATTCTTGATGAAGATAGGTCGTAGAAAATTCTTATTGCCAATCTATACTGCATTGAGCGAGACTCCTGATGATAAAAAATGGGCAATGAATGTCTATGATAAAGCACGTAATAACTATCATCCAGTTTCCGTAATGACAGTAGATGAATTATTGGAATACAGACCTTAATACAAAAATTTGTAGATATAAAAAAAGGGGCGAATGATTATTCTCCCCTTTTTATTTTGCAAAATGATTCTTAGTTGATCACTTGAATTACTTTGTTTAATGCTCTGTATTTTGAGCGAATTCTTCCACCTTCAGAAGTTCCTTGAGAAACAGCCACATCCGTTTGTCTATCCATATAAACAGTTGCTGAACCTAATGCTAAATTTGACATTTGCGTGATTCCTAGAACAAGATTATTTGCTCCATCTGCATCTTGGAACACTAGGGCGTCCTGACCCCAAGTCCAACTTCCTACAAACACACCAACTGCTTGATTAGCTGCTAATGTAGATCCTCCCCAAGTAATGGTTTGCGCTTGAGATTTTTGTAAAGTTGTAAAGCTTGGTAAAAATGCAATCGTATCACAAGCAGGGATACTATTGACAAAAATGGCTCCATCTACGTTTTTATAAGTGAAGGACCCAGTTGAAATTCTTCCTGCATATTCTTTGAAATGTCCACCAAAAAGACCGTTGTAGGCTAAAGTATCTTGATTGAACAAGACATAAGCTGTAGAATCTAATTCTAACAAAGTACCTGTTGGCCCACCAAATCTAAAACGAGCCACTGCCCAAGTTTTGTCTGTGTTTTTATCATAAAAAACCTCGTAATCAGTGTATATTTTGTTTTGATTTACATCTGAAGCATTTTCTTTATCGCAAGATGTGAATGCTAGTAAAAGTGCAAATAGGCTTACACTTGATAGTAGTATTTTCTTCATTTTTTGTTTATTAGTGTGTGTCAAATTTATTTCATTTTTTTGAAAATCAACAAAAAGCTTTAATCTGATTCTATTTAAATGAGGTTTTTCACCTTAATTTTGTATTTTCATCACAGTATATCACCTAAGAATGAATTGTCGTTTACTCTTATTTATTTGCTGTTTGTCTTTTCAACTTTTTAGTCAATCGTTGGATTCAATTGCATGGGTGTATTTTGACAATAACAGTTCTCAATTGCGTGAAACCTTACATTTTGAAATTTTAGACACCAATAAATGGGAGAAATGTGTGACTTTAACAGCAAGCACTGATACAATTGGAGGTGTTTTCTTTAATCAACAACTTTCCAATTCTCGAATAGAAAGTGTAACTAAAGTGATTAACACACAGGCATATTTTAAAGTTTGTTCGAAAATCAGTTTAGGGGAGAACTACTTAATAAATGCAAACTATTCAAACCCTTTGAAGAGAAGTGTTTCCATTACTTTTCACAAGAAAACAATACCTCCAACGATACGCACTTCCATTTTCAATGAGAATGATACCTTATTTGAGGTGGGTGAACTCTTTATTTTAACACATATTGAATTTGTTTTAAATGAACCCACTATTCAAGGTAAATCATACAAAGAACTTGAGAAGCTTTATACCTTCATGTTGAAAAACCCTACAGTATGTATTCATATCAAAGGACATGTTTGTTGTGGTCCAGGAGAATTACTTTCAACGAATAGAGCAAAAAAAATCTACGATTATTTAGTTCGAAAAGGGATTTCAGAAAAACGATTGAGTTACAAAGGATATAGTAATACAGTTTTATCCGAACTAAGTAAAAATCCTAATGGCCCAGAACAACGTAGGGTTGAAATTGAGATTACATCTAAGTAGTTTCTGAAAACATTCGATTATTTAATCTCCCATTAAAAAGAGCTTTGTTACCGTTCAATAAACAAAGCTGTCGTTTTAAGTTTTAAGCGTTTTTTCAATCAAACAAATTGTTTTCTTCATCGTTAGACAAGAAAACGCAACATTATGGAAACGCCAATCAACAACAAATTAAGCATGTTCAAAGCAGTTGAACGCATTTGCTTTACCCATCATGGGTCTTGGGATAACAATCCTAATTTTGGTAGTGTTCTTTCGCGTTTTGTTTTGAAAGTGGCACAACTTGAATTATTGATTGCTACAGTACATTCTGAAAAAAGCTTGAAAATTGAGGTATTTATTTAGGAGATTGAATTTTTACTACATACTCGCATTGATGCTTTAGTCGCTTTATTTCAGGAGAAACAACAAGTGTTCTTTTCGCATTATCATCGAGTAAGACAATTCTCATAATCATTCATCACTAAAACATTCTTCATAGGTTTTTACAAATTGTTCGATTACTCCTCTTAATTGAGGATGATGTGGCAAACCGTGTTTTGCTCGATTTCCGAAGATATAATTATAGGTATTCCAATATTGATCGAGACTACGAATTGGTTTTCGGTGGAATTTCTGCGCCCAGAATGGAGTGGATTTGTCCTTCAGAATGGTTGGCTTGTAATATTCATGAGGTTTTGTTTCACACGCGCCGCCATGGGGTGTGACACAACCCCCACCGCCATGGTTTTTTACTTCACCCGCGCCGCCATGGGTATTAATCCCCTTGGCACGCCTGTTGGCGGTGCGGTGCGCGTTGCACACTCGTGCAGTCCTCCCCTTCAATCGATGCATGATTTTCGTCACTTCTTCCTCTTCACAAACCACTAACAAATGAATGTGATCTCGGCAACAATTAAAAGCCGAAATTCTCCAATTTAGTTCCAGAACCAACTCACGAACCGTTTCTGCAATCAACACTTCTTCTTCCATGGTTAATGGATACACTTCTTGATAAGGTTTCGTTCCAAAAAAGCGGCGTTCTCGAGCACGATACTCGATCATTCTACTAGAAGTTCTACTGTCGTGTAAACTAGTGACTAAGTGATAGGCTTGTAGGTTCATTTTAGCAATGCATTTTTATTCAATTCCATTTAAGTTATTGAAAAAGATGATTTACTTCCAACTATAAAAGATGATTTTTTCTTTAAAAACGAATGCACGAGTGATAGCAGCGGCATCTTTCTATTTGGGTATCCAAATAGAAAATATAGCGGATAGCACGCTCGCGTGCCCAACAAAAAAAAGGCCCTGAAACAAATCAGAGCCTTTCGAAATATTTAATATATCAGCTAAGCCAAACCAGCTAATTTCTCTTCTAAAACGGCAATTTTCTGTAAGGCATCAGCTTCTTTCTTGCGTTCGTTTGCCAAAACTTGCTCTGGAGCTCCATTCACAAATTTTTCATTGCTCAATTTACCCTGAACAGATTTCAAGAATCCTTTGGTGTAACCCAATTCTTCTTCAATTTTAGCTTTCTCTGCAGTCACATCAATTGCATCTCCAAACGGTACAAAATACTCGTTTGAATTCACTAAGAATGAATTCGCATTCGCCACTTTGTCATTGGTATATTCCAATTGTGATAAATTACCCATTTTCACAATCACCGAATCAAAAGCTGTGTCTAGCTCGTTGTTTTTCTTCACGAACAAATCAATGCGTACTTTATTCGCGATGTTGTGCTGCTTGCGAATGTTACGAATATTGGTAATAACTTCCTCTGCACTTGAGAATTGCTTTAAAACAGCTGCATCAAACGATTCAACTGTAGGCCATTTTGCAATGATGATGTCTTCACCTTCTTCACGTTTACGCAACAAATGCCACAATTCTTCTGCAACAAATGGTGTAAACGGTTGTAATAAACGCAACAATTTTTCAAAATTGATAATCGTTTGCTCTAAAGTTGTTTGATCAATTGGTTGCTCATAACCCGGTTTGATCATCTCTAAATACCAAGAACAGAAATCATCCCATACCAATTTGTAAATCGCCATCAACGCATCAGAAATTTTGAATTTCGCCATCAAATCATTGATGTTTTCCAATTCTTGATTGAAACGCGCATTGAACCATTCAATTGCTTTTTTAGAGGATTCTGGCTGTGGAATATCTTTCACTTCCCAACCCATCACCAAACGGGATGCATTCCAAATTTTATTCGTGAAATTACGTCCTTGCTCGCACTGACTAGAATCAAAAGGCAAATCATTTCCTGCTGGAGAAGAAATCAAAATACCCAAACGTACACCGTCTGCTCCGTATTTTTCAATCAACTCGATTGGATCAGGTGAGTTACCCAACGATTTCGACATTTTGCGTCCCAATTTATCGCGAACAATTCCTGTGTAATACACATTTCTGAATGGCAATTCTCCCATGTACTCATAACCAGCAATGATCATACGAGCAACCCAGAAGAACATGATCTCAGGAGCTGTCACCAAATCATTGGTTGGATAATAATACTTGATCTCTTTGTTTCCAGGCTGTGTCAATCCGTTGAAAACAGAGATCGGCCACAACCAAGAAGAGAACCATGTATCCAATACATCTTCATCTTGGTGTAAATCTGCAGCAGTTAAACTACTATTTCCAGATTTCGCTTGTGCTGCTACTAAAGCTTCTTCAGCTGTTTTAGCAACTACAAATTCATCTGCACCAGAACCATAGAAGAAAGCTGGAATGCGATGTCCCCACCACAATTGACGAGAAATACACCAATCCTTCACATTCTCCATCCAGTGGCGGTAAGTATTTTTGAACTTATCCGGATGAAACGAAATGTTTCCGTTCATAACGTTATCCAATGCTGGTTGCGCCAATTCTTTCATAGACACGAACCATTGCAATGACAAACGCGGTTCAATCACACAATCTGTACGCTCTGAAAAACCAACTTTATTGATGTGATCTTCCACTTTCACTAAATAACCTTTATCATCGAGTTCTTTAGCAATCTCTTTACGTACATCAAAACGATCTTTTCCTGCATAGTGCATTCCATTTTCGTTTACAATTCCATTATCGTGGAAGATGTCGATGGTTTCTAAATCGTATTTTTTACCCAATTCGTAATCGTTCACATCGTGAGCAGGTGTCACTTTCAAACACCCAGTCCCGAATTCCATTTCCACGTATTCATCGGCAATGATTGGAATGGTACGATTAGCAATTGGAACAATTGCATGTTTTCCTTGTAAATGTTTATAACGAGGATCTTCAGGGTGAACACAAATAGCAGAATCGCCTAAAATAGTTTCCGGACGAGTTGTTGCAATCGTTAACCACTGATCATCTGTACCTGCAATTTTATAGCGAACGTGAAATAATTTCGAATTCACTTCTTTGTAAATCACCTCTTCATCCGATAAAGCTGTTCTAGCTTCAGGATCCCAGTTGATCATACGAACACCACGGTAAATCTTTCCTTTGTTGAATAAATCGATGAACACATTGATAACAGATTCAGAATACTCTGGATCCATTGTAAATGCTGTACGTTCCCAATCACACGATGCACCCAATTTTTTCAATTGTTGCAAAATCACACCACCGTACTTTTCTTTCCAGTCAAAAGCATGACGCAAGAATTCATCGCGAGAAAGATCTGATTTCTTGATGCCTTCTTGACGTAATTTCTGAACCACTTTTGCTTCAGTAGCGATGGATGCGTGATCTGTTCCTGGAACCCAACAAGCATTTTTACCTTCCATACGTGCTTTACGAACCAACACGTCTTGAATGGTATTGTTTAACATGTGTCCCATGTGCAAGACGCCCGTCACATTTGGCGGAGGAATGACGACAGTAAACGGCTCACGATCATCTGGTTCTGAATGAAAGTAACCCTTAGCCATCCAATGGCTATACCAACGCTCTTCTGCTATGCGTGGCTCATACGTCTTTGGAATTTCCATGTTCTTTTTTTTGAATCCTGACATTCATTGTCAGGGTTAATTTGTTTGAGCCGCGAAATTAGTGATTTTAAGCGGGAAAATAAGGCTAATAAAACAAAAAAGGGAGCTTTCGCTCCCATCTTTTACTTAATCAACAACGAACCTAAAATTTTCCTGTTTATCATTACTGTTTTTTGTGTTGACCAAGTAAACGCCTTTTTCAAAATCAGTTTGCAACAAGAGTAAAGAATAAGGCTCTAGCGCAATTTCATCCATTACCGTTTGACCATTAAGCGAAACAATTTTCACCAATAAGCGATCGGAACCATTGTTTTCAATCGTCAAATCAGTTTGAGTAGGATTGGGATAGATGTTCACATTTGAAGTACTCATTTCTTGGATACTTAATTCATTTGTACAATTCACATTTTGGATGGTCGCATTCACACCAACAACAACTTGCATGGTCGCATTCCACATAGAAGGATCTTCTCCACCTAAGCGCCAAACGGCTACTCCTCCGATGTAATCTTTTAAATCATTTTCTAATAATGAAGACAATTTATAAGCTATCGAAGTTGAATCTTGGTAATAACAAGTCCAAGCAGTACCATTGATGTTGACCACAAAATTTTGCTCTTTGCCGTTGTTTTCTCTAACAATAGAATTGGGACTGTATTGTTGAATAAGTGCTTGTGCATCTTCATAAGTCAAACCAACACCAGGATCTTGTAGAGTATGATTTTCAAAACCTAATTTCCAACGGTAAGCATAAAAAGGCAAACCAATTTGAATCTTGGATGGATCAATGATTTCAGAAACCGCAAAAAATGCCACGTCGTTCATCCAATCGGGAGTAGCTTGACAACCTGCTGTTGGAGGCGGATTATTATAAGTTGGTGAAGTTGCCCAATGCAAATCATACGTCATCAATGTGATCTCATCCACTGCATTTCCGATGCGTTGATAGTCTTGCGCTT
>JADLGD010000147.1 GCA_020849495.1 Fluviicola sp. | reverse complement strand
TTGCCAAGTTACAAACGTTTGGATCCTTCAAAATCTACGATCATCTCTATCGACTTGATGCAAAGTGAAAGCTACCGTCAAAGTTTAATCAACCAAGGATTTCAGTTACCGACTAGTTCAATAATTGACACCGCTTACTTTAGAGAATTTTGTACCTTAAACAAATACCGTAATTTGCAATTGTCAATGACTATTCCAAAAGAATACTTACAAGTTATGTCTAGTGATTTATTCCCAATTGGATTAACATTTGGTTTAAACGAGGAATTGATTGATACATATAGTTGGAACAACCATTTATGGCATGATGTATGGGATCAAGCACAACTTTTAAATGCTACTTCGACTTTCATGTTAAACAATTATTTACCTACATTGATTAGTTTAAAAAAGCAATACGAATTAATGGAACTGGTTGAAGAAGCTGCTGCTGTGAATAAAGTAATCGTAGCCATTGCAAGTAAAACACAACTCAACGACAAAGTAAAAAAATACGCGCGTTAATGCGAATAGTAAGAAAAGAATATGATTCAATGACCGATGAACAGTTGGTAATCGCCTTAGCGGGTGGAGATCAACGTGCATTTGATAAATTGTATCAGCGTTATGCCAATGCCCTCATTTCTTACTTTATGCGCATGATGTGGAAAGACCGTGAAAAAGCAGAAGATTTTTTACATGATTTATTTACCAAATTGATTCACCGACCAGAATTATTTGACACAACTCGCTCATTTAAAACGTGGGTGTATTCCGTTGCGAATAACATGTGTAAAAACGAATATAAAAAACAAGCCATTCGCAAAAACACAAGCAATGGATTAGACAGCTCTTATCCGGTTTCGGATGTCAATAAAAACACGCTTAATGAAGTCCATCATCAACTATTCAAACAAGCATTTGATGTGAAATTGGCAGCTTTGGATTTGAAGCACAAAGAAGTATTTGAAATGCGTCATTTCGATGGCCTTTCGATGAAAGAAATTGCAGATGTATTAGAAATTAGTGAAGGAACTGTAAAATCACGTTTGTTTTATGCCACAAAGTATTTAGCACAAGGTTTACAAGAATTTCACCCAGAACATACCGCTTGATTATGAACACAATCGAACATATCATTCAAACAAAATCATTTGATCAGTTGACATCAGATGAAATTGACAGCATCAAAGAATTGGTTGCCAATGAAGATGATTTCAACCAAATGAAAGCACTTTTTGGAAACCTTGCTGATATTGCTGTAACTGAACAATTCATTGCACCTGCAAGTGTAAAAAAGAGTTTGGATCAAGTTTTCTTAGCGAAGCACCCAGGAATTATGAATGAATGGCATGCTGCTGCACCTGTTGAAGCACCAATAGTGCCTATTTATCAACGCAACTGGTTCCGCATAGCTGCAATTTTCATCTTATTTTTGGGAACTATTCCTTTCTTCTTTATTGGAAACAATGAAGTTACAACACCAACTCAAACAGCTCAAAAAGAGCCAGTAAAAGCAAAACAAAACCTTCAAAAACAACCAACAACAACTCTTCCAACCGAAACGCCATCAATTACTGAAGATCCTAATGCTGCAGTTTACATTGCTGCTTTACCAGAATCTCAACCTACTAAATCAGCAGCGACACCTTTTGAAGAAGAAGTACTTGCTAGTAGTGCGGCATCTATTGGTGGAATTGAAGAACCTGTTGCTATTTCTTATAGAGAACGTGGTATGTCTGCCGATTTATTTTTCAATTCATCGAAAGATTTGGCTTCAAAATCATTTGCTCAACCTGTAGCTCCTAACGAGTTATTGAGTTTGATTTCGCCTGCTTTTTAATTAATTATCTGCAGTTCTTTACGTTTCAATTTCAATTCTTGTAAACGATTCTTTTTGGCTCTTTCACGAATATTAATAGCGGTAATGCTGTAATAATGGTGATCGTTTTCTAGAAATCGAATCTGGAAATCGAGCCATTCCTCTTCCGTCATCACTTTACCAAATGTTGCTATTTCTTCACGCAATTTTGATGAAACCACATAATAATCTGCTCTTCCTAGATAATCATGATCTGCGTCACACATCAACTGTTCTAATAAAGTTACCGGAGTTTCTTCATTTGCTGTTGCTAAAATCATCGAACGAATTTTAGCAATTTGATCTCCATCATACCCAAAACGAGGCAAAGTTTTTTCCATTAAACGCACACCGTGCAATTCATTTTTATGGTAGGTAAAAATAAAACCTGCATCGTGGTAGAGTGCAGCTGTTCTCAATAACAACATTTCCTCTTCATCCAATCCTTCTAGGCGGCCCAATCTCATCGCAGCTTTTTCTACATTGAGTGTATGATGTAAATCATGGTAAATGACCTCCTCTGGTAAATTGGATTTCAAGCGATTGATGATATCGTTGCGCATGTGTTCAAAATCAACTGAAGAAATGGTGCATTTTTTTCGCAATTCCACATTAGGGAATTTCCCATCACCATATAAACTATGCTCATCTTTTAAACGATCCAAAGAGAACACTTCCATGGTACCTCCTCTTTTCTTTATTGGAACATGACCTAAGTGAACACCTACCACAAAATCTTTGATTTCATCCATTACAGCATTTGTAACAGTAATTTCATCAACCGCAGAATATTGTTGAGCTCTAGCAGCAATGTTGACTGTATCACCCCATATGTCAAAGGAATATTTATTTGAACCAATGATTCCAGCAACCAAAGGTCCTACATGCACACCAATTCTGATTTCCCAAAAATCACGTTTCAATGCACGAGCGACATCACGCTCATTTCGCATAAAATCACGCATTTCTAAAGCCGCCATACACGCACGTAAAACAGGTTCATCATTATCTTCTGTAACACCAGCTAATGCCATATAAGCATCACCAATTGTTTTGATTTTCTCAACCTTATAACGTTCAACAATTTGATCAAATCGGGTAAAGTAAAATTCTAATTTCTTTACCAATTTCAAAGGTTTAATGGATTTTGACTTCATAGAGAAATCAACGAAATCAGTAAAAATCACGACCCCTTTATCGACTCTTTTTGGAGAAAACTTTCCATTTTGATTCAAATCCTCCAAAACCGTTCTAGGCAAAATATTCCCTAAAAGTTGCGCAATGCGTTGATCTTTGTAATACAACGATTTGTACACTTCAATTTTAGCTTGAATTAAATTCGGATTAAATGGCTTGTTAATGAAATCGACCGCACCACTGTCTAAACCACGTAATAATTTAGAACCGGTTCTTGCATTTTCAGTGATCACAATCGTATAATGCGTATGGTGTTGGTGAGTAGAAAGCAAGTCTTTTAAATCTTCCATGGAAGAAAATTTAGGACTATCGATGTTCACAAGTACAATCCCAACCTCTCTACGACGAAGTATAGTATGAGCTTCTTCTATTGAAGAACACATCAATAATATGTTTCCAGAACCACCAATTATTTCACGTAAGGCTAATTGATCGGTTTCATTATCATCGATGATCAAAATATTTATGAGTCGTTCCATGATTGGCTAATTTGCCGTGAAGATACAAAAAAGTAAGTCCGAAAAGTTTTCAAATATCTTGCGTTAAAAGAATTCACATCTTGTTTATTTTTTGAACTATTTATGTCGTATATTTGCTTAAATTTTAATTAAAAAACTATGAAAAAAACATTACTTGCTATTGCTGTTGTAGCAGCTGGATTCTCAGCTAACGCTCAACTTTTCTCTGAAGACTTTACTGCTCCTCAAGCTTGGTCTGTTGCACAAGGTCCAACTGACACAGACACAAACAACTGGTTTTTTGCTACAGTAAATTCATTTGCTTCTCAAGGTACAATGGTGATTTCTGAATCATGGCAAGATAACGGAACTGCTTTAGGTCTTGCATTAACTCCAGACAATTTTTTATTCTCTCCAGTTATTGATTTATCTTCTGTTACTGGAACTGTTGCGGTTTCTTTTAAAGCTGGTTCACCAGAAGCAGCTCCAAGTACATTCTTTGCAGAATACTTAACTGTTTATGCTTATGATGGTATTTTAGGATTAGCTACAGCTACACCTATTCATGATGAAGCTTTACCTTCAGGTGGAACAATGGATACTTACACTTATGAC
>JADLGD010000146.1 GCA_020849495.1 Fluviicola sp. | reverse complement strand
TGTATGGTGCTTACAATTACACTTACAACATGAAACCAGCAGACGATTTCAGAACGGGAATCGAATCGGCAATGGTTGGTTTGCGTTTGGATTGGACCTTGTTTGATGGTTTGGAGAAAATGCAAAAACAAAAAGCAAATCGCATCAACTTGGAGAAAATTGAAAACCAACAAGAATTGTTGACACGCCAGTTGGATGTGCAATTGACCAATGCGAAAAAGCAAATCGAAATTCAATCCAATTCCTTGATGATTGCAAAAGAACAAGTAACGTTGGCACAACGCGTTTTCGATCAATCTACAGCACAATTCAACCAAGGAACCATCAGCTCAAATGACTTGATCATTGCTGAAAACAACCTTCGCGAAGCACAAACACAAGTGGTTTCTTCTTACGTGAATTTGAGACAAGCAGAGATTGCATACTTGAAAGCGATTGGATATACAGGAAAATAAAATAGATGTTTTAAGATAAAAAATACAAGATGAACAAACGAGTAATAATAGGAGTTTTAGTTGCAGTTGTCCTGGTTGGATTGACGGTGATGAAGTTGTTGTCCAACAAAGAAAAAGCACAAGAGAAAATCTATATTCACGATGTGGAAGCAGCTGTTTTGGTAGATGCTACTGCACCTCAAATGCACACGTTTGAGAATTCGTTTTCTTACCTAGGTACATTTGAACCGGTAAAACAAAACACCGTGAGTTCAGATGCTTCTGGAAAAATCATCCGTTTGATGGTGGAAGAAGGTGATCGCATTGGAGCAGGAAAAGTGTATGCAAAAGTAGACGACGAAATGCTACAATTGCAATTGCAAAATGCAGAAATTGCATTAGAAGGTCAGAAAAACGACGATGCGCGCTATTCCAACTTAGCAAAAGAAAACGCGGTTGCAGGAATTCAAGTGGAGAAAACGAAATTGGGTTTACGCTCTGCTGAAGTGCAAAAGAAACAAATCCAAAAACAAATCCGCAGTACATCAATTGCAGCTCCTTTCTCAGGAATCGTAACAAAGAAATTGGTTGAATTGGGATCGGTAATCGGACCTGGAACACCTTTGATTGAAATCACAGATATCTCATCTTTGAAATTGACAGTGAATGTTCCTGAAAGAGATATTTTGAAATTCAAATTGGGTCAAACAGTCGAAGTGAAAGCAGACATTTACGGAACGAAATCCTTTTCAGGAAAAGTAACCAATGTGAGTGTACAAGCAGATAAATCGCACAACTTCAAAGTGCAAATCACGGTGAAAAATGCGCAACAAGAATTGATGGCTGGAATGTACGGTTCTGTTTCATTGACCAATTCAAAAAGTGTGACAGCTTTATCTATTCCTCGCAAAGCATTGGTGGGGTCTTCTAAAAATCCACAAGTGTATGTGATCAAAAATGGAGTAGCTGTTTTGACTTCTTTCAATGCAGGAACTTCTGACGGAGAATTCATTGAAGTAATCAGTGGGATTTCTAAAACCGACCGCATTGTCATCAAAGGACAAGTGAATTTACAAGACAAAACGAAAGTTAAAACAAACAAATAGTACGTAGTCATGACATTGACAGAATTATCCATAAAAAGACCTTCCTTCATCATTGTAATTTTTACAATTTTGATTGGAGGAGGTTTGCTCAGTTACAATCAGCTGAGCTACGAATTACTTCCTGATTTTTCTCCTCCCATTTTAACGGTGACAACAACTTATCCAGGAGCTTCTCCTGCAACGGTTGAAAGTCAAGTTTCAAAACCCATGGAGGATGCCTTGAGTGGTTTGGAAAACATTTCTGAAGTCACTTCTTTTTCCCTTGACAATGCATCGGTGGTGATGTTGGAGTTCAAAGCTTCAGCAGACATTGATAAATCCTTGGAAGATGCTCAGCGAAAAGTAAATGTGATGCTCAACAATCTTCCGGATGGTGCGCAATCGCCTGTTATTTCTAAAATTGAACCAAATGCAGCTCCTGTACTACAAGTTGCAACCTTTGCTAAAAACTTAGATGATTTGGCTTTGATGGAGTTGATGGATGACGAGATTTTGCCGTCCATCAAACAAACTAAAGGTGTTGCTGAGGTACAAGTTATTGGTGGTGAAAAACGTGCTTTCCGCGTCAATGTGGACAAGGATAAAATGAAAATGTACGGTTTGTCTTTGGCACAAATCAATCAAGCCATTGCCTCATCCAACGTTGAGTTTCCTACAGGAAAAGTAAAAAGTACATCGGAGCAAATGACCGTGCGTTTAGCAGGGAAATTCAAAACCGTTGAAGATCTACGTGGAATGACAGTGAGTACAAATGGTACATCTGCTGTTCATTTAGGTGATGTGGCAGATGTAACAGATGGTTCGGAAGATCAAGTGACAGTGAGTCGCTATAACGGTGTGAATGGTATCGGTTTGCGTATCAAAAAACAAAGTGATGCCAACGCGGTAGATATGGCTGAAGCAACCAAAGCGAAGTTCAAAGAATTAGAGAAAAAGTATGCGAAAGAAGGCTTGAAATTTACAGTTGCAACGGATTCATCTATTCCTACAATTGAATCGGTAGATGCGGTAATCCACGATTTGGAATTGGCGGTATTGCTCGTGGCTGCTGTCATGTTATTGTTCTTACACAGTTTGCGAAACGCATTCATCGTTTTGATTTCCATTCCAGCTTCGTTGATTTCAACTTTCGTTGCCATGTACATGTTTGGGTTTACACTGAACTTAATGACCTTGTTGGCGATGTCGTTAGTAATCGGAATCTTGGTGGATGACTCCATTGTGGTACTCGAAAACATTTACCGACACCTCCAAATGGGGAAAGGTAGACGCAAAGCGGCATTGGATGGACGAAATGAAATCGGTTTTACTGCCTTGGCAATTACTTTGGTGGATGTCGTGGTGTTCTCGCCCGTTGTATTCATTGAAGGAACCATTTCGGATATCTTGCAACAGTTCTCCATTGTAGTGGTTGTTTCTACCTTGATGTCCTTGTTTGTATGTTTTACTTTGACACCTTGGTTGGCCTCTCGTTTTGCGAAAGAAATTAAATTGAATCCAAGAAATCCGTTCCATGCCATCTTGTTGTGGTTTGAGCGACGTATTACCAAATTCACCGATGCGTATGTGAAATTAGTTGCTTGGTCTTTGCGCCATAAATTAATCATGGGCTTAGGAATCTTGGTTTTGTTTATTGCAAGTTTCGCTTCAATGGGCTTAGGAATTGTGGGGCAAGAGTTCGTTGCACAAGGAGATCAAGGGAAATTCATGATCAAATTGAAATACGATAAGAGTACCACTTTTGAAGAAAACAACACAACGACCTTGGAAATCGAGCAAATGATTTTAGCACAAAAAGATGTGGTGAAGTTGGTGTTTGCTAACGTTGGTGGACCAAGTGCTGGTATGGGAGCTGCTTCTTTTGGAGCGGAAAACAAATCAGAGTTAACCGTTAAAATGAATGATGGGATGCAGAAGAAGTATCCTACCATGAAATACATGAACGAGATTCGTAAGAAAATCGAAGACAAGTACCCCGGAATTGAAGTGAAAGCCTTGAATATCGGAATGGTGGAATCGGAAGAAGCACCAATCGAGATTTTCCTTTCTTCGGATGATCCTGAATTGTTGATGAAAGAAGCACGTCGTTTGAAAACAGCCATTCTTGGAATGAAAGGAGCGAAAGATCCAACGATTTCTACAGACGATGTAACACCAGAAGTACGCATCGAATTGGATCGCGAAAAAATGGGACAATTGGGCTTGCCAATCGCTGTGGTTGGGATGCAATTGCAAAATGCTTTGACAGGTAATGACGATTCACGCATCGATGAAGACGGACAGGAATACGACATCCGAGTGATGGTAGACAAGTTTGACCGTAAAAATGTGGATGACATCGAAAACATGACCTTTACAGCAAACGATGGTCGTCAGATCCGTTTGAGTGAATTCTCTGAAGTAACTGTTGAAAACGGAAATGGTTCTTTGGAACGTAAAAACCGTATTTCGAACACAACCATTCGTGCGTATGTGTTGGGAACTGCTGCTGGAAATGTTTCGGCTGATGTAGAGAAATATTTGAAAGAAAAACCTTTGGATAAAAACATCCGCATGCTGTGGGGTGGTGAAGTAAAACGTCAGAAAGAATCCATGGGTGCATTGGGGACAGCAATGGGAATTGGTTTGATCCTCGTGTATTTGATCATGGTGGCCTTGTACGACAACTCCGTGTATCCTTTCGTTGTATTGTTCTCCATTTTGGTTTCATTGATCGGAGCAATCCTTGCCTTAGGTTTGACTTCTTCAAACATGGGAATCTTTACCATGTTGGGAATGTTGATGTTGTTAGGACTCGTCGCCAAAAACGCCATCTTGATTGTGGATTTCACCAATCACTTGAAGTCGGAAGGTAAATCTACTTACAGCGCCTTGTTGGAAGCAGTAAGAGAACGTATGCGACCGATTTTGATGACAACCATTGCGATGGTGATTGGTATGATTCCAATCGCAACAGCAACAGGTTCAGGTGCAGAATGGAAAAACGGATTAGCTTGGATTTTGATTGGTGGTTTGACCAGTTCGATGTTCTTGACAATCATTGTTGTTCCGATGATGTATTACACGGTGGATCGTGTCAAAGCAAAATTCTTCTCACGTAAAAAGAAAATGCGTGTGGATGAAGAAGACGAAGATACCTTGACCGTTGAAAATGCGATTTAAAAGAATATGTTGAGTTACAAAAAGGGCAGCTGAAAAGTCACGAATGGTCGGAAGAAATTTTCTTCCGACTTTTTTGTTTTATACACAATCTTTTGTTGCTTTAATTACTTGATAATCAGTTGAATACCTTGTTTGTTAGGTGTTTTTTTTGTATCTTTAAATCTGATAATCAATATGTTATGTCTGTTTTTAAAGATCATAAAATTGGAGTAAATGAGTTGCTTCAAGTTATTCCGGAAAGCCTTTTAGAGAAATTATCTTCCACAACTAATGTGGATCATTATGCTAAAGTTCTTCATGGACAAAAGATGTTTTATTTGTTGATGTATGGGGTTCTGGAAAATGACCGTTTAAGTCAACGGAGTTTAGAGGACACATTCAATGATCCATTTTTCAAGCAGTTATTCCATTTAAACGAAGATGAGCGTGTTCGAAGGAGTTCAATATCAGAGCGTTTATCTAAAATTGATCCTGATTATTTCAAACAAATCTACGATTGTATTTATGACCAGTTTTCGAGCTACTATACTTCAAAAGAGCAAGAAAAATATAATCTTATTCGAGTTGATAGTACAATGGTTGCTGATACTACTGGCAAAATTATAGACGGTCTTGATAATAAAAGTGGAAAGAAAACGACCAAATATAGTGTTTCATTCGACGGAATATTGCCTTGTGGATTTGAGGTTTTTAACGAATCAGCTTATTTGAATGAAGACAATGCTTTGCCAGTAGCCATATTAAATCATGTGAAAAAAGAAACCAATCATAACAACATTTACATCATTGATAGAGGGCTTCAATCGGCTAGAACTATGCGTGATTTTGAGAAGGCAAAAATAGCCTTTGTAGCTAGGCTAAAGGAGAATAGAAAACATGTTGAAAAGGAAGATTTAATCCAAGAAAATCAAGATAGAGATCTTGGAGAATCTGTACTTTTAAAAGACTCTAGAGTTCAGTTATTCACTGGCGTCCCAATTCAAAATAAACGAGGTAATAAGCATTACAGAGAAGAATTGGTGGAAACTGATTTTAGATTAGTTATCCTTCAAAGCAAAGTGGATGCGAAAGAATATTGGCTTTTAACTAATGAATTTGAATTAAGTCCAAGAAAAATAGCAGAAGCTTACAGAAGAAGATGGGATATTGAAGTGTTTTTTAGATTTATAAAACAAGAACTCAATGTTAGTCATTTAGTCTCATTAAATAAAAATGGGATGCAAGTAATGATGTATATCTCAATGATTGTAGCTATGCTCATTTTGGTATACAAAAAAGCAAACAACATTGGTTATAAAACAGCTAAAAGAAGGTTTGCAATGGAAATCAGAAATCTAACTATTGCTTTAATTGTTGTTCAATGTGGTGGTGACCCTAGTCGGTTTTTTAAAACATAAAAAAATGGCCGAAATTTCTTCCGACCATTCGTGG
>JADLGD010000145.1 GCA_020849495.1 Fluviicola sp. | reverse complement strand
GGAAAAACTTTAATTATACCATGATAATAAACGATTACGATTATGTATTACCGCCTATTTCCTTGCATTTATTGTTAGAGAACATTGTCAAACACAACAGGATTGATGAAGAATGTCCGATGCATTTCACGATTCAACAACAGGAAGGAACGTTGATTGTGGAAAATACCATTCACCTAAAAAACAACGTGGATTCTACTAAAAAAGGATTGCAGCTGTTAACCGAACAATATGCTTTTCTTACAAACAAGCCCATTGAAATCAGCAACAACAACAAACTGTTCACGGTTAAACTACCTTTACTGAAAATAAAATGATGCAGGTACTAATCATAGAAGATGAAGAAAGCGCTTTTGAAAACTTGAAGCGCATCTTATTGGAAATTGATCCTTCCATTCACATCGTATCTTGGTTGCAAAGTGTGGAGCAAGCTATCCATTGGTTTCAAACAAATGAACGTCCAGACCTCATCTTTTTAGACATTCAATTGAGCGACGATGTGAGTTTTAAAATCTTTGACGCGGTCGCAGTCACCTCACCCATTGTATTTACAACTGCGTTTGATGAATTTGCGATCAAAGCATTCGAATTGAACAGCATCGACTACATTCTGAAGCCCATCACCAAAAACAGCATCGAAAAGGCACTGAAGAAATCGCACAACTTCGGGACTCCATCCTACGAACAATTGATTCAAGCTTTGAAAACGGCAACGGTCAGCCCAAGTTACAAAGAACGCTTTTTGGTCAACAAAGCAGATGAATTGGTCATCATTCCTAGCACAGACATTTCGTATTTCTTTAAGGATACCGATACGTATATTGTATTAAAAAATGGCGATCGCTATCCTGTAAAATTCACCTTGGATGAACTCATTCAGGTAGTAGATCCCGCCCAGTTTTATCGCATCAACCGTCAAATGATTGTGAGTATAACGGCGATTACTAAAATTACATTCTGGTTCAAAGGAAAACTAAAATTGCGCTTGCATCCAGCATTTGAAGACGCGGTTTTTGTTAGCAGAGAAGGCGCCAGTAAATTCAAGGCTTGGATGGAAAAATAAGCTCCATTCACTCTTTCTTCAAAGCTTCTTACTGCTTTGCAAGCAAAAACAATTTCGGGATAAAGATGGAGAAGAATGAGCGATGAGTGAAACAAAAAATGATCCTTCCATAAATTCTATTATCTTTGATAGTATCAAATGATAGTATCAAAACATGAATCCTCCCTATCAAATAACTCCTGAGATTTTAAACTTGATTGTTGCTGTTTCTGAAAAACTGGGTCAGATCAATGCTAAATTTTTGGATAAACCTTCTCCCAAACTCAGGAAGGAAAACCGCATACAAACCATCCATTCTTCACTGAGCATAGAGGGAAACACACTCAAAGAAGAGCAAATCACAGCTTTAATAGAGCATAAGCGAGTTATAGGACCTGAGAAAGATGTGACTGAAGTACTAAATGCCATCAAGGTTTATGATCAGCTATCTTCATTTGATCCGAAATCTGCTAATTCATTTCTCAAAGCACATGAACTGCTTATGAAAGGTTTAGTAACAGAAAATGGAAAATACCGCAAAACAGGTGTTGGTATAATGGCTGGAGATCGGTTAACTCACATGGCTCCACCTGCTGAAAATGTGCCTTATTTAATGAATGATTTGTTCACTTATCTTCGTGATTCCAAAGAAAACGCTCTGATTAAAAGCTGTGTGTTTCATTATGAAATGGAATTCATTCATCCATTCATTGATGGAAATGGCAGAATGGGAAGATTGTGGCAGACAGTGATTTTGATGAAAGATTATCCAGTTTTTGAATTCATCCCCTTTGAAAATACGATTCATAAAACCCAAAACGATTATTACCACGCACTTTCACAAAGTGACAAATCTGGAAATTCAACCCCATTTATTGAGTACATGCTCAATGTAATTGACGATTCGCTATGTGCGATGTTGGATTTCAAAAGTAGAATATTGAGCACGGAAGATCGTTTGACCTATTTTTCTGAACGAAATGTCTCTGAATTCAGTAGGAAAGATTACATGAACGTCTTCAAAGAAATCTCAACAGCAACAGCTAGCCGTGATTTGAAAAAGGGAGTCGAACTCGGTTTATTAAACAAAGAAGGCGATAAAACAAAAACCATTTACCGTATTTTAAAATAGCCAACAACTACAAGAAGCACTTTACTTTCTAACAACTACTCGATAAATCCATTAACTTCGGTCCTAGCAATAAAACATCGCTCATAGTAGAGCTGTTGGTCAACATAAACAAACAATGAGAACTCTTCAATTTCTTATTCTATCATTCATTATATCTAATCATTCTAACGGACAATTGAATATAGATTCTTTGTATGGTACGATGAAAAATACCATTCCAACAGAAAATATTGAAATCTCAGGATTTAAGAAATTAACTTTTTACAATGAATTGGAAAATACAAGCTATCAATTTACGGTTGATAAAAAAGGAACCATTGCTAATAACGACTGGGGTAGTTGTCTTATAATTACGAAAATGGATTCGATTGGAAGACCAATTGAAAAACGCACATTTGAAAAAGGAGGCAAATTATTTGGAGCCGATTCACCTCCTATCATTAAGATTAAATACATAGATCTTGAACGTATTGAACAAACAGATTTTTACAATTCAAACTTGTCTTTTGTTGAAAGAATAGAAATGTATTATGATTCAATTGGTAGAGAAATCGCATTGATTGGTTATGACAAGAATTTAAAAATCACTACTAAACAGACAACAGAATTTATTGATACAGAAAATGCCAGGATCAAAAAGTTTTACAATTCCAAACTTCAATTGATTGAAAATGATTGTGGTGTTTCTATTTGGTATGTCCGCACAAATCAACCAAATGGATTTGAAGTCGAACGAAGGTATTTAGACAAACATTCAAATTTAGTCGACTGCACACACGAAGATCCTGAATTAATATTTGCCTATAATGTTGCGAAGCAAATTGAAAACAGGAACGAATGGAAAATGACTTATTATACTAAAAAGGGCGAAATTGTCCGAGAATTTATTTTTAAAACGGAAGAATAAAGTCGGTTAACTCCTAAGCAGTCAAATACACTTTCTATGATGGGATTTTTTAGTACTTTTCGTTTGTGGAAAATCAGCAGATAAAAGTTGCAGTAGATGCTGTTGTTTTTGGATATCATCAACAACAATTGCATGTTTTGTTGATCAAACAAAAGTTTGGTCCTTTTAAAAATACTTGGTCAATTGTAGGTGGATTTGTTCATAACAACGAAGGTTTGATAGTCGCTATTAAACGGGAAATCAAAGAAGAAACAAACCTTGACATCCAGTATTTAGAACAATTGTATACGTTTGGTGATAACCCTAAACGCGATCCGAGAGCTCAAGTAATTGCTGTAGCTTATTTTGCCTTAGTCAATTCTCTTAACCTAAATCCTACTGCTGATACAGATGCTTTAGAAGCACAGTGGTTTCCTATCAACCAATTACCGAATTTAGCTTATGATCATCAGGAGATTGTTGCATTAGCTAAAAAACGATTACAAGCAAAAATTGTTTATCAACCTGTTGGGTTCGAACTTTTACCCGAAAAATTTGAGTTTAGTCAACTTGAACAACTGTACTGTTGCATTTTAGAACGCGACATTGACCGAAGAAATTTCCGCAAAAAAATGTTACGCCTTGAAATCGTCAGCGAAACAAATGAGATTTCTAAAAAAAATGCTGGAAGACCAGGGAAATTGTTTTCTTTTAATCGAATCAAATACAGCGAGTTAGTTGAATTAGGTCAGCCCTTGGATTTATTTTAACTTGTTTTTTTAGATCAAATTGTTGGAGGAATCAATTTCCATTTTATATTTGTGTAAATATTACGCAAATGAAAACATTCGCCTTACATCTTGATTCAAATTTTGTTCCTACCTCAAATGAACAAATCACATTCGATCTCAAAACCTTTTCTGGTGGAGAGCCGCATTTCAAACTACACACACTAGCGAAAGGTGCGAATGTATCCATTTCACATCGATTAACTTCATTCAATAAAGTTGGTGAATTATTGATAGCAGCAGATGCAGTTAAAAGAAATGGAATGAACATTTCCCAATTGATAATTCCCTATTTTCCAGCTGCACGTCAAGATCGTTTGATGACCAATGGAGAAGCTTTGAGTTGTAAAGTTTATGCACAACTCATCAACGCAATTGGTGCAGATGAAGTAGTGATTTATGATGCGCACTCAGATGTTTCACCTGCATTGATCGAACATTGTGTGAATGTTAGCAATCATCAATTTATCCAACAAGTAATTGAGACGATTGGAAAGGATGTTTTATTGATTTCGCCAGATGGAGGTGCCTTGAAAAAAATCTACAAAGTGGCTGAAGCTGTTGGACAATTAGAAGTCATTGAATGCAGTAAAAGCAGAGACGTAAAAACGGGACAACTATCAAATTTCAAAGTAAATGCTGAAGATTTGCAAGGTAAAAATTGTTTGATTGTTGACGACATTTGCGATGGTGGCGGTACGTTCAATGGACTTGCTCAAGAATTAATAGCAAAAAATGCAGGGAAACTTTACTTAGCCGTAAGTCATGGGATTTTCAGTAAAGGGTTTGATGAACTTCAAAAGAATTTTAATCAAGTTTTCACAACGAATAGTTTTTCAACAATCGAACATGAAGTATTGACTCAAATTGAACTGACAGATGGACTTTTATTTAAATAGAAGCAATGTCCAAGAGCGATTATTGAGTGAATACAACGCACATGGTTCACTTGTCGTAGCCTTTGATTTTGATGATACTGTTTATGATTTTCATAAAAAAGGAAGGAGCTATAACCAAGTGATTGAATTACTCCGTGATCTGAAGACTATCAATTGCTATCTCATCTGTTGGACAGGTCAAGAGGATGTACATTTTGTTGCTCAATACTTAAAAGAAAACCACATTCCTTTTGATGCCATTAATGAAAATCCTCCTTTTCGAAACGCAACAAGTCGTAAAATCTATGCCAATGTCTTCTTGGATGATCGAGCAGGATTGTTTCAAGTGTATGAGGATTTAATTCTGCTCATAGAACAAGTAAAAACAACTAAACATTAAACAATAAAATCATGAATCCACTTTTATTAACTGATGGGTACAAAGTAGACCATCGAAGACAATATCCAACGAACACAACTTTGGTTTATTCCAATTGGACACCAAGAAAAAGCCGCAATGAATCCATCGATAAAGTTGTTTTCTTTGGTTTACAGTATTTCCTGAAGGAATATGTGATGCGACAATTTGAATCAGGTTTTTTTAACCAACCAAAGGAACAAGTTGTTAAAGCTTATGCTCGACGCATCAACAACTATTTGGGCGAAAATTCAGTTGGAACACAACACATTGAAGCACTACATGATTTAGGATATATTCCAATGGTGTTTAAAGCTTTGCCAGAAGGTTCAAAAGTACCTTTTAAAGTTCCAATGTTTACAATGTACAACACCGTTCCAGCATTTTTTTGGTTGACCAACTATTTTGAAACCTTGCTTTCTGCTGTAGTATGGATGCCTTGTACAAGTGCTACAATTGCTTTGGAATACAGAAAAGTGCTAGATAAATATGCTTTAGAAACTTCTTCCATGCCAGCTTTTGTGGATTGGCAAGGTCATGATTTCTCGATGAGAGGTATGGCAGGAATTGAAGCGGCTAGTATTTCTGGAGCAGGTCACCTATTGAGTTTTACAGGTACTGATACCATACCAGCTATTGAATTTCTTGAAAATTATTACAATGCAAATTCAGATACTGAATTGATTGGAGGATCAGTTGCTGCAACTGAACATTCTGTTATGTGTATGGGGACAAATGAAGGCGAATTTGAAACATTTGAACGTTTGATAACGGCTATTTATCCAAAAGGCATTGTATCTATTGTATCAGATACCTGGGATTTATGGAAAGTGTTGACAGAGTATTTACCTCGGCTTAAAGAACAAGTTCTATCCAGAGACGGCAAAGTGGTGATTCGTCCTGATAGTGGCGATCCGGTTTTAATTATTTGTGGAAATCCTGAAGGAAAAACAGATGCCGAACGTAAAGGAGTTGTTGAGTTGCTTTGGGATGTCTTTGGCGGAATCACAAATGACAAAGGTTTCAAAGAACTAGATGCGCACATTGGTGCTATTTATGGAGACAGCATTACTGTTGAGAGAGCAACTAGAATATGTGAAGGTTTGAAACAAAAAGGATTTGCCTCAACAAATGTTGTGTTAGGAATTGGCTCTTACACCTATCAATACAATACACGCGACACCTTTGGTTTTGCCATGAAAGCAACTTATGGAGAAGTAAACGGTGAAGGTAGAGCCATTTTTAAAGATCCAATTACAGATGATGGAACCAAAAAATCAGCAAAAGGACTCATGAAAGTAGTTCAAAATGGCGATTCATTTTCATTGTTAGACCAAGTTACTTGGGAAGAAGAAGCAACAGGAGCTTTAAAAGAAGTTTTCAGAGATGGGCAATTGCTTATCGACTATTCATTAAGCGAAATAAGAGCAACTATAAGAAAATAAGTCTTCGCAGAAAATTGATTAAATAAAAAAACGGAAACATTCCAAAGGAATAGTGAATCCCCTTTCCATGAGGGGATTTTTTAGTACTTTTCAATTCATGAAACACGTCGTATGCTTTGTTTGTTGCTTGCCTTTGATTGCTTTTGCGCAAAAAAAAGAAAACATCCGCAATCGCGCTTTTGCTCACTATGGTGAATTGTTTCACGACAGCGTGCCTAGTTTGGGAGCGGTTATCATATGGAGAAATGACGAAGTATTACTGGAAAACTATTTCAATGGAACGAGCGATACCACTTTATTCAAAGTCAAATCCATTACCAAAACAATCACCTCCACTTTAGCTGGAATTGCACAAGACAAAGGGCTTTTACCAGCATTGGACACTCCTGTTTCCACCTTGTTTCCTGAATACACTTTTCCAGCAGCAGATTCAAGCAATCGCTGGTTTCCAGAATTAATGACTGATAACGATTCCTTAAAAAAACTGGTGACCCTCCAACATTTGCTCACGATGCAAACGGGGTATTTATGGGACGATCAGAATCCCTTGAGTCATCGGGTGTTTTTGAGTTCCTCTG
>JADLGD010000144.1 GCA_020849495.1 Fluviicola sp. | reverse complement strand
GAACGAGAATACACATTGTTAGGCGTTTGGCCTCCATCTGGTATCATTTCATTCATTTGCTCAGAAAATGCTTCAAACATGATTTTATTTTTCATTTCTGAAATAAACTCATGAATACTTGCAGAGATGGATCGCACCATGGATTTTTTAGCAATCGGATCAACGTAAAAAATGACTTCTACTTTTTCAGTCTTTTTCGTTGGATTGGAAGCAGCACCAATGGATTCTTCCACCATTGTTGAAACATTGGAACGAATAGCTTTTGTAGCTCCTTCTGGAATAATAATACCCAGCATGAATTTACCATCAGCAACTGCTTTTTTAGCGGAAATCGTTGTTGCTTTTTTTCCTTCTATGTTTTCTGTCAATACACACAAAGGTGATTCGCTTAATCCTTTTTGAATGGCATTTCCTAATGAGTCTTTATCATTGTTGACCAAAACGATTCCAATTCCATCTTCATTCATGGATTTAAACGCATTGTCTTGAATCAATGACATCACTAAAATCAACACCATTGGCATGAGAAACAAAATGATTAAACCAATTTTGTCTCGACTGACCACTAACAATTCCTTTTTTAGGATCGCAAAAAACTTGTTTTTCATCTTAAGAAACGTAGCGGGTTAATTTTAAAAACACATCTTCCAAATCGCGACTCTCACTGGATGTAATCAATTCATTGGGAGTGCCATGCGTTAGGATGCGTCCACCGTCGATGATGGCGATTTTTGTACAGAAATGTTCAGCTTCTTGCAAGTGATGAGAAGTGTACACCATCGTCATTCCTTCATTATTGAGCACTTTCAATTGATCGATGATCGCATTTCGGGATTGGACATCCACACCGACTGTTGGTTCATCTAGGAATAATAATTTTGGTTGATGCAATATACCAGCGATCAGATTGACTTTTCGTTTCATACCTCCAGAAAAACGTTCTACACGCTTATCTGCATGATCCGATAAATCAAATACTTCTAACCAATGATTGATTTTAACTTTTAGTTCTTGTTTATCCAAACCATACATCGATCCAATGTAATGTAAGTTCTCTTTTGCTGAAAGCGTTGGATACAAGGCTATATCTTGTGGCACAACTCCAATTAATTGTTTGAGCCAGTGCAAATTTTCACGAATGTCTTTTCCTTGGATTTGAGCAACACCAGAAGTTTGAGCAATCATTCCACATAGAATTGAAATAATAGTGGTTTTTCCTGCTCCATTTGGACCTAAAAGACCGAACACTTCATTTTCATTTACCTCAAGGTCAATACCTTTCAATGCTGGTTCAATAGCATCAGAATATTGTTTAGTGACCCCTTTAAGTAAAATCATTGACCAATGGAATTTTTAATAGCGTGCAAATATAGCTTAAAGCGTTAAAATAGTGCTTCAAACTTGCTTCTGAATGAAAAGAATCACTGTTAATCTATGATAAATAACTCTTTTTCTAAATCATACAATGGTTTCAGCGAGACTTCTGTGCCACTTTCTCCTTTAGTAGAATAATCAAAAGGATTGTCTAAATCATGAATCAACAAGAACATGTAACTGATTAAAAACGTCACAAGCGTTGTGAAAAACAGGGAAGCGTAAAACGGTTCAATATCAATGATAATGAGTCCTGCAGCAATGACCAATCCCATAATTTCAACAATAGCATAAGCAGATCCAATAAAATCGGTATCTCTTATCGTATCGATTCTCATAACCATTTTACGCAAAGCATTTTGTTCATTTTTTAAACGAACAACGAAATTGACTTGCACTCCTTCTTTTTCAATATCAGAAATGTAATCATTCATTCCCTGAATCATTTTCAACAACTCTTTGGTGCGTTTTTTCTTGTAAAACCAGTTTATCATGCCGTAATACAATTCTTGTTGGTAAGCCATAAACGCTTTTGCAGCTTCACTTTCCTTGTTGCGATTAATGGTATACGTATCATCGTGAAGTGTTCGTAATGAAGCAGCTAGTTCACTTGGTAGTTTTTCTGATTCTTTGTAATCAGATAGAACACCTGAAATTAAAAAACCGATGAGGAAAATCGTACCTGCTACCAAACTGGAAAATAAGGCATTCAATTCCATTACTTCCCAATTGTATTTGTGAGCCAAGTATTTAAGCACGCCAATAACAACAACAAAAGGAATTATTTTAATTGCAACGGACCATTTTTGCCAAGTTTTGTTACTCGAACGATTTAAAGCATCAAGTGGATTCATTTTATACTAATTTTATTAACATTCTGAAATATTTACTGGAATATTGGTTGCCAAACCACCATCGGATGTTTCTTTGTATTTCTCGTTCATATCCAAAGCCGTTTCCCACATGGTTTTAATCACACCATCTAAGGTCACTTTTGCAGAACCAGGATTTCCTTGCAAAGCTAATTGACAAGCAGTAATTGCTTTTATTGCTCCCATGGTATTGCGTTCGATGCATGGAATTTGCACCAAACCACCGATAGGATCACAGGTTAAACCTAAATGATGTTCCATTGCAATTTCAGCGGCCATCATTGCTTGATCAGGATTGCCACCTAAACATTCTGTTAAAGCAGCTGCAGCCATTGCTGAAGAAACTCCAATTTCAGCTTGACATCCTCCCATTGCGGCAGAGATTGTAGAGCGTTTTTTGAAAATACTACCAATTTCGGCAGCTACAGTCATGAAACGTACAATGTCTTTTTCTTCAGTTCCACCTGCAAAACAAATGTAATACATCAATACAGCTGGAATGACTCCAGAAGCACCATTGGTAGGAGCCGTTACAACCCTTCCGAAAGATGCATTTTCTTCATTAGTAGCCAAAGCAAAAACACTGACCCAATTCAAGGTATTTTGAAAAATATTGCTCCCAGATTGAATTTGTTGCAAGAAATCGTGTGAATTTTTACAAGCAATTCCATTTAGTAGGTGTTTGCTCATATCCGCTGCTCTGCGTTTCACATTCAATCCTCCAGGAAGAATACCCTCTGTGGTTACCCCTCTAAAAACACATTCTCGCATGACATCCCAAATAGCCAAGCAACCTGAGATGGTTTCTTCTTTTGTGCGCCATGACAATTCATTTCGCATGACAATTTCAGAGATCGATACTTTTTCTTGATCGCACCATTTTTTTAAATCTGCTCCCGTTTCAATTGGATATGGCAAGAAACGGCAAAACAACTCTTTGGAATCTTCTTGAACTCCTGCTTTGACAACAAATCCACCCCCCACAGAATAGTAGGTATGTGATTCTTCTTGACCATTCATGAAGGTAACCGTCAAAGTCATTGCATTTGGGTGTCCTGGAAGAGATTGATTCATGTGAAAAATCAAATCCGATTCAGGTTCAAAACTAATCACCTGTTGACCATGAATTTGAAGCGTTTTCGTTGAATGTATATGCTCAACTTTTGGCGTAATGGTGTCAACAGGTATCGTAACAGGATCTTCTCCCATTAATCCTAACAAAACAGCAATATCGGTTCCGTGTCCTTTTCCTGTTTTTGCTAAGGAACCATACAAATCTACTTTGATACGTTTGATGGATGCGATCCCTGGTGATTCAACGTATTGTTGAACGAATTGTTGAGCTGCTCTCCAAGGCCCCATTGTATGAGAACTGGATGGACCAACACCAATTTTAAAAATATCAAAAACACTAATTTGTTCCATAAGGAGATGAAATTGTTTTTAGCAATTCACAATGATACAAAAACTGTTTCTGGTTTTAACGAGTCGTTTTTGGAGTTATCTTCAATTGAATGTGAAGAAGTCTCAACGTGTGAACACCCATTCTTGATTTGTTGACTGATTTGCATCGAAAGCATAACCATCCACATTGTATCCTTTTAATTGTTCTATATCGGAGATATCGTTTTCTAAAATGTAACGAGTCATGGCTCCACGTGCATGTTTAGCATACATCATCACGATTTTGTATTCGCCATTTTTGAATTCTTTGAAAACTGGTGTAACAACAGGTTGTTTGATCTTTTTCCAGTTGATCGCTTTTACATATTCATTCGATGCTAAATTGATCACCGGTTCGTTTTTATCCAATTCTTTTGAAAGTGTTTTCGTTAGTTTATCACCCCAAAACTGGTACAAGTTGGCAATTCCTTCTTTGACTTCGAACTTGGTTCCCATTTCCAAACGATAGGGATGCATTAAATCCAGTGGCTTCAACAAACCATACATTCCAGATAAAATACGCAGATTGCTTTGAGCTTTTTGTAAATGTTCAGGCGAAAGCGAAGTAATATCTAATCCTCTGTAAACTTCACCTGTAAAAAGAAAGCCTGCAGGTTTAACTATTTCAGTAGGTTCAGCAGTTAAGTGCCATTTTTTAAAGCGATTGACGTTGAGTTCAGCGATATCTTTAGAAACGTGCATGAGTTCCATTAGATCTGCTGCTTTCAGTTTTTTCAATTTAACAGCTAAGGATTTTGCTTCTTTAGCAAACTGAGGAGTAGTGAACGTTGTTGTAGGAAAAGTACAATCTTCATTGATTGACTTTGCTGGAGAAATGAGAATTTTCATGTCAGTAAATTTGTGTGATGCGTAAAGTTACGGATAAACGAACATCTTGGATTTTAAAACAATTGATACATTGAAAAAATCAACTAACCATTTCAATACCTCAAATAACAAAAGATTTTCATTTCAATCCAAAATGCTTTTCTGCCTCATCTGCAATCTGTCCTCCAATTGCCAACGAAGCGGTTGCAGCGGGTGATGGTGCATTTAACACGTGAATGGAATTGGCATGAAACTCAAAACGGAAATCATCTCGTGTATCGCCATCTTCTGCCAATAATAATGCTCTCACTCCTGCTCTACCTGGATGAATATCTTCCATGGTTAGACTAGGAATCATGACTTGTAAGGTTTTCAAGAACAATTTTTTCGAAAACGCTCTTCTATATTCATCGATTCCAAACTTCATGTTGTTGAAGAATAACTTCCATGTTCCTTTATAAGTCAAAGCATCTACTGTATCGCGGAATGAGAAGTCTGTTTTTCCGTAGCCTTCACGCTTGAATGTAAATACTGCATTTGGTCCACATTCAATTTCACCGTTGGTCATACGCGTAAAATGCACGCCTAAGAAAGGGAAATCTGGATTTGGAACAGGATAAATCAAGTTTTTCACTTTGTGTTTGGCCTCCTCAGTCAATTCATAGTAATCACCTCTAAAACCAACTACTTTTTCTTTCAGTTTAACACCATCTTTTCTAGCTAAACGGTCTGCTTGCAATCCGCCACAGAAAATCAAGAATTTTGCTTCAATGTTTCCTTTGTTGGTAGCAATGATCGTTTTTTCTTCTGAGCGATCGATTCCAATTACTTCATGGCTTAATTTCATGGCGCTTTTTGGCTGCATGGAAAGTGCAATTTCAGCCATTTTCTCTGTGGCTCCTCTGAAATCAATGATTCCGGTACAAGGCACCCAAATACCTCCAATGGATTCTACAAATGGTTCGATTTCCTTGACACGAGCAGCATCAATTTTCTCTATCCCTTCTGTATTATTTGCTAATCCATTTTGAAAGATTTTCTCCATGTTTGGCAACTCCGATTCTTTTGTTGCAACAACTACTTTACCACACACATCGTGAGCAATCTTGTGTTCTTTTGCAAAAGCAACCAACTCATGTCTTCCTGAAACACAATTTTTAGCTTTCAGTGATCCTGGTTTGTAATACAATCCCGAATGGATAACTCCCGAATTATTTCCGGTTTGATGATCTGCTAATTTACCTTCTTTCTCTATCAATACGATAGCCAAATCTGGGAAACGAGTTTGTAATTTGTAAAACGTTGCTGCTCCAACGATTCCTCCACCTACAATTGCGATATCAAATGCCATTTTGCAAAATATTTTGCGCAAAGATAACCATTAATGGTAAAAGGTTTCGTGATTCTTGTTACAGCTTTAAGCAATTATCCAGATATTAAGTATTGACGCGATTAATTTTTGGCTTCAGTCTGCTAAATAAACCGTAACTTTGCCGTGCGAATAGTCGCTTTACGGAAGAAATATTAATGGCAAGATCCCAAGAAACCTTCAATAAGAAGGAAAAAGAAAATCAAAAAGCGAAAAAACGCAAAGAAAAAGCAGCAAAGAAAGAAGAACGCAAGTCAACATCTGGTAAAAAATCATTGGAAGAAATGATGGCTTACGTTGACGAACATGGAAACATTGTTTCTGCTCCACCAGATCCATCCAAAAAATTTGAAATCGACGAATCAGAAATTGAAATCGGTGTTGCAAAACGCGAAGATATCATTCCTGAAATCAGAACTGGTAAAGTTTCATTTTTCAATGATTCTAAAGGTTATGGATTCATCAAAGAAGACGGTTCTGGAGACAGCTACTTTGTTCATATCAATGGATTGAAACAACCAATCAAAGAAACGGATAAAGTGAGCTTTGACATTCAAAAAGGTCAAAAAGGTTGGAACGCTGTGAATGTTGTTTTGATCAAATAAATGATTTGTTTATGGATTTGGTGATACGCCCAATTCAACAGAAAGATAATTTACACTTGGCGAACATTATTCGCGAAGTATTGACACAATTTGGAGCCAACAAACCTGGTACTGTTTTTACAGATCCAACGACAGATGCGCTGTATGAATTGTTTCAAACACCCAAATCACATTACTTGGTAGCAGAATTGGAAGGCAAACTGGTGGGTGGCTGTGGAATTTTCCCCACACACGGTTTGCCCAATGGCTGCACTGAAATCGTTAAATTGTACTTGTCCGAAAACGCTCGCGGTAAAGGAATCGGAAAACGCTTGATTGAAGCAATTTTCCAGCTTGCAAAAACAGAAAATTACACGGAAGTGTATTTGGAAACCTTACCCGAATTGCACATCGCTGTGGGACTTTACGAACACATGGGATTCAAATACCTCGAACAACCTTATGGTAACTCGGGGCACTTTGCTTGTGATTTGTGGATGAGTAAAACACTCTAACTTTTTTTCCTTTTTTCCCTGCGCTGGCGTAGGTGAATAGCTCCAAGTTAGTGCTCTGCAAAAGTAGAAGCCTTTGCTTGTGTTTGTTACACAACAAGCGACTGATACTGCACTGCACACGCTGGACTAGCAGCCG
The DNA here is from genome assembly GCA_020849495.1 of Fluviicola sp. Taxonomy (GTDB): domain Bacteria; phylum Bacteroidota; class Bacteroidia; order Flavobacteriales_D; family Crocinitomicaceae; genus Fluviicola. The sequence goes on along the minus strand of JADLGD010000144.1, from coordinate 4,605 downwards.
AAGACAGAAATCGCAGACAAATGGAATAAAAAAACTCCTGCAAACAAAGAGTCTACAGGAGCTTTAATAAATTGAAAATGAAATATTAGATTCCGTCTAATTGTTCAACGAAGTAAATTCCTTTGTCTTCCATCAATTGACGAATAGCAGGATAATCTTTTTTCGATTTTGCTTGGTGAACACGTGTCAACACATCTTCTGCAAACAATAATGCTTCTTCAACCAATTTTTCGGTTACTTCTGTCTTTTTCTCATCGTACAATTGAGCTGAAAAACATTCATCCAAAATATCGATGATCATTCCATTCAATTGTTTTTTGATAACTCTTTTACTTGCCATGGCAATACTTTTTTTTGCAAAGGTAGGAAAAAACAAAGGATGAGCTCAAAATTCAAGCATTAAAACACAATCTGCATCAAATTCTTTTGCTCACAGAGGCATCCCGTTTAAATTGAAAAAAAATATTCCTCCCTTTTTAATTGAATGATTAACTTCGTGTAGTGCATTACGCAATAGTCGATATCGAAACAACGGGTGGCTCTACAAAGTCATCAAAAATAACAGAGATTGCCATTTTTAAACACGATGGTTCTCAGGTTATTGATTCGTTTGTGACTTTGGTAAATCCTGAAATGCCAATCCCTGAGTTTATTTCACGACTTACTGGTATTCGCGATGAAATGGTGGAAAATGCTCCTAAATTTTTCGAAATTGCCAAACAAATCATTGAATTTACGGAGGACTGTGTCTTTGTTGCTCACAATGTAGGTTTCGACTACGGTATCATACGTCACGAATTTCGCTTATTAGGATACGATTTTAGAAGACCTCATTTGTGTACGGTTCGTTCAGCTCGTTATGTTATTCCTGGGCATGATTCATACAGTTTAGGGAAATTAACCCGTGCTTTGGGAATTCAATTGAATGGCAGACACCGAGCGGGTGGCGATGCAGAAGCAACTGCACATTTGTTTACATTATTAGTTGAAAAAGACCCAACAGGTTTAAGCACCTTCATTCAAGAAGATGTGAACCCAAAAGTGTTACATCCGAATTTGGACTTGGATGCATTGGAAGAAATCCCCAATAAAGCTGGCGTTTATAAATTCTACAATGAGGTGAATCAATTGATTTACATTGGTAAAAGCAAGCACATTCGCAAACGCGTTGATCAACACTTACGCAACAATAAGACCTTAAAAGGTGCAACGATGATGCAAGAAATTGCTCGTATCGAATTTGAATTAACCGGTTCTGAATTGATTGCTTTGTTGTACGAATCGGAATTGATCAAAGTGCACCAACCTTTGTACAATCGAAAGTTGCGAAGAAATAATTACACCTACGGATTGTTCAGTTATGAAGACTCCAATGGCTACAAACAATTGTTCGTGGATCGATTATCGAAAAACAGTGATTTACCTTTAACCACTTTTACGACCAAGAAAGAAGCGAATGATTACATGTATCATTTGGTAGAAAACCATCAGTTGTGTTTAAAATTGAGTGGACTTGAAAAATCAGCTTCTAGTTGTTTTGGTTATCAAGTAAAAAAATGTCACGGAGCTTGTGTGGGAGAAGAAACTACTGAAAGTTACAATGAACGAGTACTCGCTTTGGAACAATCATTGACTTTTGATGAACAGGCTTTTTTTATCATTGAACCTGGAAGAGATAAAAAAGAAAAATCGGTGATTTGGATTGAAAACGGTTCATACAGAGGATTTGGATTTATTCCATTTTACATCTTAAAATATCCAGTAAAACGATGGACAGAATTCATTGATTTACGTCCAGAAGATAAAGATGCCAGAACCATTTTGCGCTATTATCTAAGAAAATTCCCTGAATTGAATAAGCGTTTGATGAGTGAATAAAACACTTCACTTGCGGATTGCCATCCAATTACCGATCAATACACCTAGCATTAAAATTACAACTACAATCATAGGTTGTCTTTTCAATGAGGATGAAACAATTGTTCAAAGGTTGGGAAAAAGGCGAAAATTACTCTTCTTCTTTTTTAATCACTGTGTATTTTTCTACCAGGCCTTTTTTTAATTTGTACTTGCGAAACAAGATTCCATCTTTGTGAGGTAAAAATCCCCAAAGAAGTATTCGATTGGTTTTACAACGTGGAAATAATTTGCGCTTGGTCAATTGATCTAAGGTTAATCCCTCAACTAAAATTGTATCTCCAGCTCGATTCAACAATACAGCATGTACTTTAGAAGCCCCCATGTAACAAGGAATGTAACTTTTTCTTGTAACGTTTTTTCGGTATTTTTTTACTTTAAAAGAGGAAATTGTAAACGGACAGTCGTTTGACAATTGCAACGAAACAATTTTATACTTTCTACTGGTTTTGAGTTTTACTTTCTTGGCATCTACATTACAATCACAATTCTTTTTAGTATTCGGACAGCTAACCTCGTATTGATAATACTCGATTCCGTTCAGCGTTACTTTTTTCAAAGGTTCATTAGCACGGCTCCAAGTTCCATCAGCATTGACATCGAACATACGTGGTGATCTTCCATTCGCACATGGCATACAATTCGACTTTGGTACTGGAAAACGCACTTTAACAGGTTTATTGAAACATCCTCCTTTGCATTCAGGTCTATCTGCAACTTGAAAATTGATCATTCCACAACTTGCCATGGGCATCATTTGCACATCTTCAGTTGATAACCCCTCATTCATTGCTGTTTCTGGATCCATGATTTCTTGGATGTCCAAACAATCTTTCATCGACAAGTATTCACACAGATTAAATTGCAGCTCAATTCCACTTTTCAATATAATAATGGTGTCTTTCGTACACGGATTTTTAGCTACAGTTGGTGTAGAAATGACTTTTGGAGGAACAGTATCTTTTTTTTCAATGACAGGCGCTGGTTTTGGTTCTTTCTTCACCGTGTAAACTACAATGATATCTACTCTTCTGTTTTTTTGTTTACCTGTATCAGAATCATTCGAAGTAATCGGTTTTAACTCTCCGTAACTTTCTTTGGTGAATAGCGATTTTGCCACTTTTTTATTCACCAAGTAATTCGTCACAGCATCTGTTCTTCTTTCTGAAAGTGCTTGATTGTACAAACTATCTGCATCACTATCGGTATTTCCTTTTGTCACAATGCGTTTGATGTCCAATCCTTTAATCGAATCTGCCAAACGATCCAAGGTTTGTTTCGCATCCTTTCGTAAAACCGCTTTATCCACATCAAAATACACGCTCATCTTGATATTACGTGTTTGTGCAATTGACAAAAAACCAAAGAAAGTAAAAACCAAAAAAAGTAGCGATCTATTCATGAGTATGTTTTGAGTATAAGAAAGAAACTGATTCTTGTTGTATTTATTGTTTTAGATTAACATTCAATTAAAAAATCCAAATCAAAGTTATTACAACTGCAAGAATCAATGTGACAATTCTACCTGCCATGAAGAAAACAGTATCTTTCTTGATAAAGTAAAAAAATGCTGGTAGCATCAATAATATCGGAAACAAAGGAAAAAAAGTATACGGAACTTCTATGATAGAAACCTCTTCTTTGATTGATCGTTTCTTTCTCAATTGGATGATTTGATTTGTAAGTAAAGTTCTAGATACTACCAAGGTGTCATCCTCATAAAAATGCCTGTAACTTGATTCAGAAACATTGAGTTCAGTTTGATTTATTTTCAAATAGCAATTCTCTCTAGAACTACCCCTTACTTGTTTTGATGTTTCAATTAATAGTTTTTCAATAGGATGAACAGAATTTGAATACGGTAAAAAATAATCAACAAAAAATAGGAACCCTACAATCATATATGAAACTGCGATTGCTTTTAAAACATATTGACTATTTAACTTCATTTTTAACCTGATTCAAATTAATTCTAAAAACAATTATTTGTTGTACTTGTTATTCAAACATGAAAACATTTCTTCTCATTGGAGCTTCATCAGCCGTTGCAAAAGTAGTTGCAAAAGATCAACTATCAAAAGGAAACCGTGTCATTGGAATTTCTAGAGAAAATCCAAGTATTGATGGTTTGGAATACCTTCCGTTTCAATTAACCGAAGCGACTGATTTCCCAACAATTGAGGGAGGAATCGATGCATTGGTTTATTTTCCTGGTACTATTTTACTGAAACCATTCAGAGGATTGAAACAAACTGATTTTCAATCAGACTTTGAAATCAATGTCCTTGGCGCTATTCGAGCTATACAAGCATACACGGCAAATTTACAAGCAGCTAAAAGTGCTAGTATTGTCTTTTTCAGTACGGTTGCAGTTCAAGTTGGAATGCCTTTTCATGCATCCGTTGCAGTAAGTAAAGGTGCTTTGGAAGCTTTGACACGATCTTTAGCAGCTGAATTTGCTCCCAAAACCAGAGTGAATTGCATTGCTCCATCTTTAACCAATACGCCTTTAGCAGAACGACTTCTCAATTCACCAGAAAAAATAGAAGCTAGTGCAAACCGACATCCAATGAAAGCAATTGGTGAACCATCTGACCTTGCCGCTGCAGTTGATTTCTTGACTTCTGACGCCTCGAAATGGATGACAGGACAGATTTTGCATGTGGATGGAGGAATGTCCACGATTCG
>JADLGD010000143.1 GCA_020849495.1 Fluviicola sp. | reverse complement strand
TCTGCCGATATTGCTTTACCTGTGGCGCACCAAAATCTTCAATCCAATTCCCTAAAAACACAAAAGAGGACATCCGAAAACATCCTCTTTTGAGATTATACTTGGCGCACCGCGTATAGACTTCAATATTTTAAAGACAGCATCTTTTCTGAATCATTTATGCTCTATAACTATAAAAGTTTTAGATATTGTTGGAAATAATCGGTTTGGTTTTTGGGTAAAGGACATAGAAAACCTTTGTCATCAAATATTCCGATTGATTTCAGTCTTTTAGCAAGCAATTTCTCTTTTTGTGACGAACTAAATGCTTTGAAATAAGATTTTCCCTCACAATTGAAATCATTCCATGAAACAAGTTTTATTTCTTCTCCATTTTCTAATTCAAAAATTAACCAAGTGCCTTCATCTACACAACCAATTGAACTCATGACTATGATAGATCCATCTTTAGTTGGTAGTAAACTCATCGATTCATTTCCATTATGACTGACTAAATCCAAAGACCTATTGATTGATCCGTCAATTAATGAAAGAGGTTCTAATTGAATAGATTCACTCAGGTTTTTTATTTTCTCATCTTGTAAATAAAATGTCTGAACATTGTCTCCTTCCAATTCATTACCATATCCGTTTTTTGCAATATAATTGTATTCTACGATTACTTGTATGACATTTTTGAGCCGTTTTTTTGTGTCAAATGAAATCAATGAATCTTCTTTAATCATTGTTAGATGGATTGATTTTGGTTTGAAACTTAAGGGATAATTTAAACCAGTTTTGGTTTCTTTACTCGCTTTTTCAATTAATTGATCAATCGTCTGCTGTTTTTTTAAAAGGTTGGAACAACCGATACAATCATAAGATACACTATCTTTTTTTCCTAATCCGTTTTCTACAAGGATTATCCCCGAATCTTCTATCTTTTCTTTAATTGTTCCGTTTGAACTTCCAGAACATGCCATAAGAAAACTCAATTGAATAGCTGTAAAAAGTACGTAAGTGAATCGTTTTTTCATCTTGTTTAAGTTAAATTTCATCAAACCTCATGAACTTTTATGACAATTAGAGTCACACTCTTGGATTACTCTAGTATTTTGACCTTATTTGTCACAAAAAATAATTTTTCATGCTAAATCAACACAAAGTACTTCGTGTTTTACAGCTCATTTCTTTATTGCAACAGAATCCCCCAAAGTCTATTCACCATTTGGCCAAAGTTCTTGACACCACAATTCGAACGGCATACCGCTATGTAGATCTTATTAGAAGTCTTGGTTTTGATTTGCAAAAAGACACCTACAATCGGTATTTTATTACAAATACAGAAAATGAATTCGCTGTCAATTTTAGTCCAGAAGAATCAGAATTTCTCCGACAACTAGTTCTTTCAAGTGGAAAGAACAATCAATTAAAGGACACCATATTAAAGAAAATCTATCTCGCATCGGAGACTACAATTGTAGGTTCGAATCTTTTAAATGCACACCTAGGTCGAATTGTACAAGACATAAGCGAAGCTATCATGCAAAGATTTCAAGTGAAATTGAAAAATTATCACTCTTTAAGTGGGTTAAGTATCAGGGATAGAATTGTAGAACCGATAGCTTTTACAGACAATTATAGATCATTAATGGCTTTTGAAGTAGATTCTCAAAAGAACAAGTATTTCAATGTCGAACGCATAACAAATGTCGAAGTTTTAGAAAAGCCTTGGGAAAATGAGGGAAAACACAACAGCTCCCAACCAGATCCATTTGGTTTCGCGCCAAATGATCAAAAATTCAATGTCCATCTTATTCTATCGTTAAAAGCATATTTACTGCTGAAAGAAGAATATCCCTTATGCATTCCTTATTTGAAATCAATTCCAAATTCGGATAAATTTGAATTGAAATTAGAAGTAAATAATCTAAAACCGATCCAACGATTTGTTGAAGGTTTGAAACAAGAAATTGAAGTTTTAAACTTGGGTTTTTAGTTTTTCAAACCAATATTCAACAAACAAAACAAGCGAAAACACTATATTTAACCACAAAACCACAGCAATTGTATGGCCAAACAAAAAGAGAACCAAGAAGAATCCCTAGAAAAAAAACTTTGGAAAACTGCAGATAAACTGCGTAAAAATATTGATGCTGCTGAATACAAGCATGTTGTGCTTGGGTTGATTTTTTTAAAATACATTTCAGATGCATTTGAAGAACACTATCAATTACTAGTTGAAGGTAAGGGGAAATATGCCGGTGCAGATCCGGAAGATCCAGATGAATACGGAGCTGAAAACGTTTTCTTTGTTCCAGAAAAAGCACGTTGGTCGCACATTCAATCAATGGCCAAAAATCCTGGTATTGGTAAATTAATTGATGATGCAATGGACCTCATCGAAGCAGACAATGCTACTTTGAAAGGAATTTTGCCAAAAGTATTTGGACGTCAAAATTTAGATGCGCAAACGCTTGGTGGATTGATTGATACCATCGGAACCATTACACTTGGTGATAGCATGAGCAAAAGCCAAGACGTATTGGGGAGAGTGTACGAATATTTCCTAGGTCAATTTGCCTTATCTGAAGGACAAAAAGGTGGACAATTCTACACGCCTGAGAGTATCGTGAAATTGTTGGTCGAAATGCTCGAGCCATACAAAGGACGTGTGTATGATCCTTGTTGTGGTTCTGGAGGAATGTTTGTTCAATCTGAAAAATTCATTCAAAACCATCAAGGTCGTTTGGACGATATTTCTGTTTACGGACAAGAAAGTAATCAGACAACCTATCGCTTGTGCAGAATGAACCTTGCTATCCGCGGAATTGATGGTTCCAATATCAAATGGAATACAGAAGGATCATTCCTAAACAATGCGCACAAAGATTTAAAAGCTGATTTCATCATCGCAAACCCACCGTTCAACGTGAGTGATTGGAGCGGTGAATTGTTAAACGATGATGCGCGTTGGCAATATGGTACACCGCCAACTGGTAATGCCAACTTTGGTTGGGTTCAACATTTCTTGTATCACTTGGCTCCAAATGGAAAAGCTGGTTTCGTCCTTTCCAATGGTTCATTGAGTTCTAATACAGGTGGCGAGGGTGATATCAGACGTAAGATCGTTGAGGCTGATTTGGTTGAGTGTATTGTGATGTTGCCAAAAGCTTTGTTTTTCAATACAGGTATTCCTGCATGTTTGTGGTTTTTACACCGAAATAAGCAAAAAAGAAACGGTGAAGTGCTTTTCATAGATGCATCTGAATTGGGTATGATGATCGATCGTAAGAACCGAATCTTTGAAGATAAAGACGTTAAGCTCGTAGCTGACACTTACCACAATTGGCTGTCTTCGACAAGCTCAGACGCCAAATACGAAGACATCAAAGGTTTCTGCAAATCCGCTTCACTAGCAGAAATAGAAAAGCACAAGTTTGTTCTTACCCCAGGGCGCTATGTGGGCATTGAAGATGAAGAAGACGATGGCATTCCTTTCGAAGAAAAAATCGAAAAGCTAACATCTACCTTGCGCGATCAAATGACTCAATCGCAGATTTTGGATAAGGAGATTAAGGAACAGTTAGCGAAAATGGGAATTAATCTCTGATCAATATGAGTGCTGAATTGACATCTAAAGATTACGTTCACTGGTTGGGTGAAATCAAGGAGCGTATCCGTTCATCCCAGCAAAAAGCTGCACTCGCCGTTAACCGCGAGTTGTTGGACTTATATTGGTTTATTGGGGAAGCCTTAGCAACGAAACAAACCGAATGGGGAGATAAGTTTGTTGAGAACCTTGCACGTGATCTGAAAGTAGAATTTCCTGAAATGAAAGGGTTTTCTAAAAGAAACTTGGAAACAATTAGACGATGGTATTCGTTCTATTCTAGCAATATGGAATTTGCGCAACAGGCTGTTGCGCAATTGCAGATTGATCCAAAATTCTCGAATGCGCAACAGCTTGTTGCGCAATCATCAGAAATAAGCCAACAAGCTGTTGACCAAAATCTAAAAACACTTTTATTTAGTATTCCCTGGGGACAACACACTGTAATTCTTACAAAAGTAAAATCACCGGAGGAAGCATTTTTCTATTTGGTGAAAACGGTTCAAAATAACTGGAGTCGTAGCAATTTACAACAACACATCAGCACGGACTTCTATAATCGACAAGGAAAAGCACTCACTAATTTCGATCTAACGCTACCGAATCCACAAGCTGATTTAGCACAAGAAATCATCAAAAATCCTTACAATTTCGATTTTCTTACACTTCAAGAAGATGCACGAGAATTGGAGGTTGAAAGAGCCTTGATTCAACATTTGAAGAAATTCACATTAGAACTAGGAAAAGGGTTTGCTTATGTAGGAAATCAATACAACTTGAACGTTGATGGAGACGATTTCTTTTTGGATTTGCTATTCTTCAATACAACACTAAATCGCTATGTAATCTTCGAATTGAAAGTTGGTGATTTCAAACCGGAATTTGCTGGTAAATTAAATATGTATGTCAATACGGTGAATGACCAAGTGAAATTACCCCACCACGCAGATACAATTGGCATTCTACTTTGTAAAACACCAAATAAAACAGTTGTAGAATATTCAATAAAAGGAATTCAAACTCCATTGGGAGTTTCTGAATATACCTTTCAAACAGCACTTCCTGAAGAATTAATAGTTGGTTTGCCAACCGTTGAACAATTGGAAGAGGAAATTGCGGCTGAAATGGAAGTCCTGAAAGATCCTTTGGATGAAAAACGCGAGAAGATTTTAAACCTAATTAAATCAAGTGGGAAAGAAGAGATTACGATAGTGAAAGGCTATGAAGTCATTGAAAAAGTAGTTAAAGATACGCAGTTTAAACTAGCAGAAAGGATAAACTCAATTCTTCAAGAGAAAGGAATCAAAGAATGGTTTATTGATACAAGTTTTAATTTATACATAGATAATCATGGATTTCAAGATCAAGAAAGAATTCTAAATCATTTAAGGTCAAACCAAAATGCTTATAAACTGAATATAGACTTATATTTAGAGGGATTCAAAAAAGCTGGTTTAAACGCATTTGGAAGTAGGTTGAAACTTGAAATTGAATTGTCTCAGTATAAATATTCAATTTCGATAGAACATGAAAGACAATTGCTAGGGGAATTTTTATATTCTCATCAACTAACAAAACAGGAAATTGAGCAAATAAGTTCTCAATTCATAAGTTCGTTGTTAGATCAAATTCATCAAGATGCCGAGCGTCAATTAAAAAATTAAAAAATAATGACCAACGAACCCCATTCACATATCACCATCAAAGGCTCCGATCTTGTGAGTACTTATGGCGTGTACATCATACTTATAAAGGATGCTAGCGATAAACCAACGCACTACTACGTAGGCCAAACCGGTGATGCTAAACACATTTCTGCGCGTTCAGCATTTTACCGTATGGCAGCGCATTTGGGTTATTCTACAAGTACACAAAACCAGTTGTTCAAAGCAATTAAAAAGCTTTTGCTGATCAAGGATGATTTGGATAACCGTGAAGTACGTAAACAAGTGGAAGCTTGGTTAAAAGATAAAACACTCGAAATTCGCTTTTTTAAAACTGCAGATTTTGAGTTTTTACAAGAAGGAAAAGATGAATTTCCTGAAAACTACAAGATACATACGGATAAACGACAAGAAACCATTGCACTAGAAACTGCTCTTCTCCAAGAGCTAGAAAAAACAACCAATTTAGTTCGGATGAATAAAAGCAGCATGACCTACAAAGATTTTGAAAAAGCAATTCCAAGAGCAAAAGAAATCATTAAAACGATTGGATTATGAGTGAGTGGAAGGAAATAGAACTTGGTAAAATTGCGGAAATCAAAACAGGTCCATTCGGAAGTGCTTTGTTAAACGAACAGTATATAAAAGGAGGAACACCTGTTATTACAGTTGAACATATAAAGGATTTTCGAATTTCTAAACTAGATTATCCATCTGTAACTGATGAGGATAAAACTAGATTATCAAGTTATATTCTTGAAGAGGGGGATCTCGTTTTTTCCCGAGTAGGTTCAGTAGATTTAAGTGCTATTACTTTAAAGGAGAACGTTGGATGGTTGTTTTCAAGTAGAATGCTTAGAGTTAGACCTAATAGGGGTGAGATAAATCCTTTATTTCTTTCTTATTTCTTACAATTAAAGAGTTTAAGACAATACATTAGAAATATTGCGGTAGGTTCAACTATGCCTTATATAAATACGGAAATTTTAAAAAGTATACCAAT
>JADLGD010000142.1 GCA_020849495.1 Fluviicola sp. | reverse complement strand
CCTGACTCAACCAAAGCAATAACATGCAATTTAAAAGCTAAAGTGTAATCTCTTTGGCTACGACGAGCCCTTGTGTTTTCTGAATAATCTGTCATCTGAAATAAATTGTGTCAACTTATTTCAGGACTGGACAAGCAAAAAGAAAAGGGCGGTTCTCATAGAGGACCGCCCTTTTTAATGTTGTACAATTACTATTAATCGTTCAGTTTCAAAACAGCCATGAACGCTTCTTGTGGAATTTCTACCTTTCCTACTTGGCGCATGCGTTTCTTTCCTTCTTTTTGTTTTTCTAATAGCTTACGTTTACGAGAAATATCACCTCCATAACATTTAGCCGTTACATCTTTACGCAAAGCTTTGATTGTTTCACGAGCAATTACTTTTGCGCCAATAGCAGCTTGAATTGGAATTTCGAATTGTTGGCGTGGAATCAATTCTTTCAATTTCACACAAATCTTTTTACCCAAATCATACGCATTGCTTCTATGAACCAAAGCTGAAAGTGCATCCAATTGCTCACCATTCAACAACATGTCCATGCGGATCAAATCAGACGCTTTGTAGCCAATCGGGTGATAATCAAAAGAAGCATAGCCTCTAGAAACGGATTTCAAACGATCATAAAAATCGAATACAATCTCTGCAAGTGGCATTTCAAAAGATAATTCAACGCGATCTTGTGTCAAATACACTTGGTTTTTCAATTCACCACGCTTTTCGATACACAAGTTCATAATCTGACCAATGTATTCGGATTTGGTAATGACTTGTGCTTTGATATATGGTTCTTCAATGCGATCAATCGTTGAAGGATCTGGCAATTCAGAAGGATTGTTGACGATGAATTTTTTATCCGGCTCTTTCGTGCTGTAACAAAAATACGATACGTTTGGAACCGTAGTAATAACAGTCATGTTGAACTCACGTTCCAAGCGTTCTTGGATGATTTCCATGTGCAACATTCCTAAGAATCCACAACGGAATCCAAAACCAAGAGCAGCAGAAGATTCTGGTTCAAACACCAACGATGAATCGTTCAACTGCAACTTTTCCATAGAATAGCGTAATTCTTCGTATTCATCTGTTTCTACTGGATAAATACCAGCAAATACCATCGGTTTTACATCCTCAAATCCTTTGATTGCTTCTTGCGTCGGGTTGGCTGCTAATGTGATGGTATCACCAACTTTGACTTCTTTAGCCGTTTTAATTCCAGAAATAATATAACCTACATCACCCGCACGAACCTCGCTTTTTGAACTCAAATCCATTTTCAAGATCCCTACCTCGTCTGCGTTATAATCTTTTCCAGTATTCAAGAAGCGTACTTTGTCCCCTTTTTTGATGACACCGTTTTTCACGCGATAGTAAGCAATGATTCCTCTGAATGAATTGAATACTGAATCGAAAATCATGGCTTGAAGAGGAGCATTTTCATCTCCTTTTGGCGCAGGAATGCGTTCGATGATTGCTTTCAAAATATCATCCACACCCATACCAGTTTTTCCTGAAGCGGGAATCACATCCGATGGGTCGCAACCAATTAATTCAACAATTTGATCTGTAACTTCTTCTGGCATAGCACCCGGTAAGTCCATTTTATTCAGAATTGGAATGATTTCTAAATCATGTTCCAAGGCTAAATATAAATTCGAAATCGTTTGAGCTTCAATACCTTGAGATGCATCTACAATCAACAAAGCACCTTCGCATGCAGCAATTGAACGGGATACCTCGTAAGAAAAATCGACGTGTCCAGGAGTGTCAATCAAATTCAGTACGTATTCTTGACCTTCGTACTTGTAATTCATTTGAATGGCATGCGACTTAATGGTAATACCACGCTCGCGTTCTAGGTCCATATCATCGAGTGCTTGTGCTTGCATTTCTCTGTCTGAAATGGTACCAGTAGTTTGCAATAAACGATCAGCCAAGGTGCTTTTACCGTGGTCAATGTGTGCGATAATACAAAAATTGCGGATGTGCTTCATGGGGCAAAGATAGTGCTTTTTTTTTCAGTTTTGTTTGAAGGTGTGAGCGACTGAAAATCTGATTTCTACCTTTTTCATAATTAAAAATTTGAAGCAAAATTTAGACTTATACAAAGAAATCTGTTGTTGTACTCATTTTGTAAGTATTAAGTTAACACTTTCTTTTAAGTCAAATTATTCCAAATAGATCTTCTTTCTGTATGTAATGTTGTTTTGAGTAATCACAACCAGGTAGAAACCCGCAGAATAATTTAGAGGTAGTTCTTGGTCTCCAGCGAATTGGTTTTGATAAACACAATTACCTGAAAAATCGATCAGTTGAATAGTGTAATTTGTTTGGTCTATCGGCGGTTTGACACTTAGCTTTTTTCCAAAACTAAACACATCAAATTCAGCATTAATTTTGTTCGAAACACTCAGCATTTGTGTTGTATCTGCTTCAATGTGCAGGTATTTGTAAGTGACATTTCCTGGACTAATATTAAAAAGCGTGTACAAGAAAATTGTTTGATTGCCATTTAAATTGCTGAAATAAATAGGTGTTGAAGAAATATTACTTGCAAAATCAGTCCAGTTATTAGCACCAGTATTTGGGTTGGTTAATGTGGAATCAGGTGCTGTAGCGTAGTAAATTGTACCTACAGAATCTGGAAGTTCTAGATCAAGATAGATGCGTAATGAAGTGTATTGACCCATTTCTGGAAGGTATTTATAAATGCCTGCTTTCAATTCGCACTGACTCGAAAAAGGAGATAAATAAGCAGACATTACTGAAGCATTTTGATTGTCAACTACATTAAAACTTACAATGCTTTGATTACTACTTTGGTCTGGAGAAAACATAAAAGTTGGACTGCAATCGTATCTCAAAGAAAGCGGTGTACCTATACCACCCTCATAAAGGGTTTTCCACTGAGATGAGCTATAAAAAGAAAGTAAAAGCAACAAGCAGGTTGAGATGGCATGTTTCATGGTAAAGGTGTTTTCTATAGGATAAAGTTAACTAAAAGTTGTCAGAAAAGTGAAATACAGACTTGTAGTTATCTTGCTAAAATTGTTTTTACGATTCCCTGAATACGTTGGGCCATTTCATCGGTTGGTAAATCATTGTCGTCCGTTCCAAAAGGGTCTTCAATTTCTTCAGCAAGTACTTCAATACTCACGAAGACATAGAAAATAAAAGTGGCTATAATTGCTGAGAAGAACCCAAAGCTTATTACGAAAGCTAGCGGTAATGTGATGACATACACAAAGATGAATTTCTTGAAAAACATCGAATAGGAATAAGGGATGGGTGTATTCTTAATGCGTTCACAAGCGCCCACTACATCCAGAAAACCATTCAAATTTCTGTCTAAACGCAAGATGTCTTCTTCAGATAAAAGTCCCTTTTTCTTTAATTCATTCATGCGTTGATACAAGAGCTCAACAATTCCAGATGGAATGTGATCTACTTTTTGCAAGAATGTAAATTCTTCTTCTGTTAAATCTAAGATTTCAAAATCGGTTCCTTTGCGTAAATGTTCTTTGATACAGATTGCATAATTACCAATGTGTCGCGCAAAAAACACATTTTCTTCGTGAGGCAAATCCAGAGCGGTTATTTTAACTGCCAAATTACGTGAATCATTCACCAATTCACCCCATTTTCTTCTACCTTCCCACCATCGATCGTAAGCCGTATTGGTTCTGAATACCAACAAGAGTGAAATAACAAACCCCAGAATTTGATAAACTGAAAACAATTTGTCCAATACTTTTGCATCTGGAAAATAAGTGATTTCAATAAATGCTACTCCAAGTGAAAAAATAAAAATGAAGATCAACTCTTTCCACAAGATAGAAAGGGTGTCACTTTTTGTCAGATGAAAAATAAGTTTTATCCAGCTTTTTGGATTGTAGTTAATCATAGCCAACAAAAATAGATAAATGAATAAGTTATTGACCTTTTACAATTGAAAATTCCAGCTCAATTTTTTGTAATCAAAAGATTTAGAGTATTTTCGCGGCGATTATTACTATTCATTTACTATGAAAAAAAGCTACTCTTTTACAGCATTGATACTTCTAACAATGCTTTCGGTCCAAGTTTTTGGACAAACATTACCAACTCCAGAGTTATTATACTACAAATTCAATGAATCTGGAACTACTGTAACCAATTATGCTTCAGCTCCACCAGTAGGAACAGCAACTGCAACCATTATGGGCGGTATCACGCAAGGTGGTATTGGTCAATGTGATGGTGCATTGATTGGATCTGGTAATTCATCATCTACAGATTATTTGAATACGGGATGGGCACCAAATATATCTGGAACACCATGGACAATCTCTTTTTGGACTAGTAATATTACACCATCTGCTACCTTGTTTTATATTTTTGGGGATGTAAATTCTACAAGCTTTAGATGTTTCACCAATGGCGTTGCTGGTGCCAATAACTGGATTTTGAGAGGACCTGTTACTGACGTGTTGGTGACAGGTGGAGCAACAACAGCTCCTTCAATGACTACTTTTGTATACGATCCACTTTCTGCAAATATAAAAGCGTATTTAAATGGTGTTTTGGTCAATACAGTTGCTCAAGCTTCTGCAAATATTGTTGGGACTGGTCCGTTTAAAGTCATGGGTTATGGAACCAATGTAGGATCACCTGTTGGTGGATTATTGGATGAGTACCGTTTTTATAGCCATGCATTGACAGATCAAGAAGTTTTACAATTGTATGTTCGTCAAACCAATGATACAATTGCTGTTTCTTCTTGTGGAGATTACACTGCGCCTTCTGGAGCAGTTTTCACAACTTCTGGTAACTACAATGATACAATCCCTAATAGTTATTGTGGTGACAGTATCATCAATATCGATTTGACCATCTCATCTCCTACTTTTGATACAATTGCAGTTTATTCATGTAACGATTATACTGCACCTTCTGGAGTCGTATTTACAACTAGTGGTATTTACAATGACACGATTTTAAACGCTGCAGGTTGTGACAGTATCATAAATATTGATTTGACCATCTTATCTCCATCTTTTGATACCATTCAAGTGATTGAATGCGATACATATACTGCACCTTCTGGAGCAGTTTTTACAACAAGTGGAATTTACAATGACACCATTTTGAACGCTGCAGGTTGTGATAGTATCATTACAATTGATTTAGTGGTAAATTATTCTTCAGCTGACACTTTATCTCTTATAGAATGTGATGTATATGATGCGCCAGATGGAACTCAAATTACAACATCTGGGATCTATGATTTAGTGATTCCTAATGCTGTAGGTTGTGATAGTTTAATCCATGTTGATTTAACGGTTCTTACTTCTTCAAGTTCTACCATTACAGAAACAGCATGTGACAGTTACACCGCTCCAGATGGAGCAATCTATACACAATCAGGTAACTTTGTGGCAACCATTCCAAATGCTGTTGGATGTGATAGTGTTATCTCTATCATTTTGACTGTCAACTCTGTTAATTCAAATGTGACTCAAAGCGGTGTTACATTGACTTCAGATGAAACAAGTGCGACCTACCAATGGATCGATTGTGGAACAGGTTTAGCGATTCCAAATGAAACAAGTGCTTCGTTTACTGCTACTGCAAATGGTTCTTATGCAGTGATTGTTACCAAAAATGGATGTACAGATACTTCTAATTGTATTGCAATTTCCACCATTGGATTATCTGAAAACTTAGATGCTACCATTTCTGTTTATCCAAATCCAGCTACAACTACTTTGACCATCCAAAACACAAGTAATGCAACAGCAGTATTTAGTTTAATGGATGCTAGCGGAAAAGTACTTCGTACAGTGAGCACTTCAGACGAGAAAATTGAATGGAACATTGAGCAATTGCCTGCAGGAATCTACAGTTTGACTGTAAATTACACGCATGCAGTCAATGTGTTTAAGGTTGTAAAACTGTAATTTTCATTATGTTTTTTAAAGGGGTTCTGAGAAGAGCCCCTTTTTTATTAGTAAAAAGTTTTAGGAATCAAAGATAATTTTCCCCTTTTTCAAACGTTTATGCCATACAAAACGTAAATTCGCACCACAAAACTTTAGACTACATGGAAGATAGCGCTACACAGATGCAAGAACAACGAATGAATCTATTGGTAACGATTTGGAAAAAACGCAAACCGTTAATGATTATCACAGGAGCTGGTCTGATTGTCTCTACTGTAATCGCATTCACAATGACCCCATTGTATCGTTCCACAGCAATTGTATTCCCCGCTGCAACAAGTACCGTTTCTTTCTCCGAACAACGAAATGCAAAAGCATCTTCGATGGACTTTGGTGAAGAAGAACAAGCAGAACAATTGATTCAAATTTTGCAATCATCGAAAGTGCGTGATAAAGTTGTAGAGCGTTTTGATTTGATGAAACACTATGAAATTGATGCAAATGATCCAAATAAGTATTACAAATTAGTGAATGAATACACTGGACACATCTTATTTGTACGTACACGATTTGGTTCCATTCAAATTGATGTATTGGATAGAGATCCAGTATTAGCGGCAGAGATTGCCAATAAAATTGTCGATTTGATCGATACCGTTAAAAATGAAATGGTGATGGAGCGTACAGTTCCTGCTTATGAAATCAATAAACGTAAGAAAGAACAATTAGAAAGAGAAAAAGAAGCTGTTTTGGATCAATTGGATTCGTTAGCTGCTTTAGGTGTTGTTCCATTGGAAGGTCGTGCGAATTTATTTGCAGCATATGTAGACGCTAAAAACCCTGCTGATAAAGAAGATTTTAAACGTCGAATAGATATCAATCTACAATACGGTGCTGTGTTTGATGGTTTGGAATATGTGCGAAACGAGAAAATCATGAAATTATCTGATTTCGCCCTTTCTTATGAACAAGCAGAATCAGATGCAAATACGCAGTTTAACCATAAATTCGTAGTTGAAAAAGCTGTTGTTGCTGATAAAAAAGACAAGCCAAAACGCCTATTTATCATGATGATGGCAACGTTTGGCACCTTTGTTTTTGCATTGTTCGCAGTGTTGCTGCAAGATAAATTGAAAGAATTGCGCAAGATAGCTTAAAGTGACATTTCTGAAAGAAAATAGCTGGTTACTAGCCTTTGTTTGTGCGTTTATCGCATTACTTGGTTATTCCATTTGGTTGGATTCCTTTTACGGGTATTTGATTCCTTATGCTCTGATTGTTTTGTATGTGGCCATATTTTACACAGAATATACCTTTTTCTTCATTTTAGGCGCAACACCACTTT
>JADLGD010000141.1 GCA_020849495.1 Fluviicola sp. | reverse complement strand
TACAGCTTTTCAGCATGGATTGAAATACAGCATAAGATTTATTGACATAATCTTGATCGATGGTAAACAAATAGTTCAACATGTTATGCGTAATGTACAACATGCGATAAGCATTCGTTTCAGAAATGATGGTGTTATCTTGAATGTAGGTTTGGTGAAGATACAAAGAGAAATTTCCTTCATCAGTAATGACAGGTTGACCCTTGATGAATTTACGCCCAATTTCTGCTTGAGCTTTAATATGACCAAACAATTCTGAAAGTTCATCAATCAAATACAAGGCGTCTTCCGGCGTTTCAAAATAACCTAACTCATAAAACGATACAATTTCGCGAATAATTCCTTTTCCAGCATCAAAACCAATGACCTCCGTCGTTTTTATGCGGGTATAAAACTGAAGCATTTGTTGCAATTGCTCATCTTTTATTTCACCTTTCCAGCCTTTGTAATATTTGACATTATCCAAGGAAGGAATCTTTAAATAGCATTTGGCAAAATACAATAATTTGAAACGGATTAAGGACGGAGAATTCAATAATTGGAAAATGATTAAATCCAAATTCGACATGAACAATTCTTGCGATCGCTGTGCGGCCATTCGCTTGTAACCATCCATAATTCCAGTCAAATAAGTTTCAAAAGAGAACTCTGTTCGTTGGATGGGATTGTATTGAAAGGTAACACTCTTACCTGTTACTCCAATGATCTTATCTATTGAAAGGTCAAATTTTCGACACAACAATTGAATTTCTTCTGGCTTCAAAGCGGTTTCACCTCGTGCTCTTCTGTAAGCTGAGTCTCGAGAAAGATCCAATTCATCCATTAATACTTTCCCTAAAGAAGTATCTGGAGGTAGTTTTGCTTTTAGTTGTTCAAGTAGTCGATTCTGAATGTCCATTCTCAAATATAAACATTCTATTTTAAAGACAAAAAGGCTGTCACATCAAATGCAACAGCCTTTTCAACTATTTATCAGCAATCATTATTGTTTCATCAAACGCAATTGTACAATTTGATCTTTGTAATTTCCTTTCAACACGTAAATGCCATTTACAGCGTCCATTATTGAGATCGAAACTGCATTTTCATTCAAGTACTGAATCGAAGAAGCGACTTGTTTTCCATTCAAATCAACAATCGAAATATTCGTCATTGCATTTACATCAACACCCGATATTACAAACATACCATTACTTGGATTTGGAGCAACTTCTATTTCAACGGAAGTTCCTTCAATAATTCCAGCGCAAGCATCAACAGTAATATCATCAGTTGCTACATTTGAACAACCATTTCCATCAACATAAGTATAAGTGATCGTTGTTATTCCTAAACCTGCTGTAGCTGGAGAAAATACTCCACCAGTAGTTGCGGTTCCTGTGTAAGTACCTCCAGATGGTAAACCTCCAGACAAAGTTAAATCTGAATCGTACACACACAAATCTGTAATAGAAGATGCGAAAGTGACTGTAGGTGCTGTGTTGACAGTGATCAATGTTGTTGCACTTGATTCGCAAGCTGTACCTCCACCAATTGTATAAGTGATTGTTTGAGCACCAACAGTTGGGTCAAATTGATCTCCAGTTACTCCAGTACCTGAATAGACACCACCAACAGGTAATCCTTGAGTCAAAGTAATATCACCCGTATTATCACATGTAGCAGGAATTGCACTTAAAGTTGCTGTTTCTGAAGGAATAACAGTGATTGTAGCAGTTGTAGATTCTGAACAACCGTTTCCATCAACATACGTGTAAGTAATTGTTTGATCACCTACTGTTGGATCAAAATCTGAACCTGTCATACCAGTCCCTGAATAAGTTCCTCCAATTGGAAGTCCACCTGAAATAGCTGTTACACCAGCATTTTCACAAATCGCTGAAATTGGGTCATGCGAAACTACAGGAGCTACATTTACGGTAATTGTTTGTGCTGCATTATTGGAGCAACCATTACCATCCGTATAAGAATAAGTTACTGTTTGAGTTCCAACAGATGGATCGAAATCTGTTCCTGTCACACCTGTTCCACTAAATGAACCTCCAACTGGACTTTCACCTGTTAAAGCAAGAATACCTTCATTATCACAAATTGCAGCAAACGGATCTAAAGTAACAACAGGAGCCGTATTTACAGTAATTGAGTAATTCGAGGTATGATTACATCCGTAAGTATCTGTATAATCATAGGTTATTGATTGAGTACCATTAATAGGATCAAAATCGCCTCCTGTAACTCCAACTCCAGAATAAGATCCGCCTGCAGGTGAACCTTCTACTAAAGTATAAGCTCCATCGTTATTACACAAACTTGGTGCAGCTGTAAATGTAATTGGATTTGAAGGACAAACAACTGTTATTGAATAGCTTTGAGAACCAGAACATCCACTAGCATCACTTACTGTTGCTGTAAAATTAAATGTACCAGTTGCAGTTGGAGTTCCCGAAATAGTTCCAGCAGATGAAATCGATAAACCTGGAGGCAATGCTCCTGCTGTAATTGCAAAGTTTGGCGCTCCTAAAGCTCCCGTTTGAGTCAAAGTGTTTGAATATGCTGAACCAGCTGTAGCGCCCGTTAATGCACCTCCTGTAGTCATTGTAAATGAAGGACAAACATAAGGTGTGTAATCAACTTGATCAATACCAATGTAATCGGAATTTGTGCCTAAAGACCCCGCACTTGTTACAAAATAACGGAAAGCAATACGCCCAGAGGTTGGTGCAGACAAACCAGAAATTGTAATAGTATATTGCGTCCAAGTTGTTGGGTATCCTCCTACAACTAATGAGGGATTAATACTCAACAATAAAGAAGTGAAATCTCCAACAGCTGCACCAGATCCAACATTTGTACTTGCACCATTTGAACTTAAACGCACTTCCAAACGATCAGGATAATCTGTTGGATTAGGTGTTGGTTTACGAGTATAAAAAGTTAAAACATCGCCATTTTTAAAAGTGCGATTTGGAGTCATCAACCAGTTACTAATCGTTCCTGTACTTCCAGTATTATTGAAATTCGCTGCAATATAGGCATTTGTAGCGCCATTAAATGCATCAAATGGCCCTCCTGCTCCAACTGGATTCCCTTGAAACCAATTTATTGATCCAACTGGTGAACTTGCATTCGTCATAACCCAACCATTACCAGCTAGTAATGTTATGTCATTAAACGACTCAGAGAAAGCTTGTGCATTTACCTTTGCAAAAGGCAAAAAAGCAAGAATTAAGGCTGTAAAACCTTTGAGTAGTGTTCTTTTCATAATAGATAGATTAACGTTGATTAAAATTAGCAGATAGTTGCTCTTCCACTTTTTTCAATTCATTTTTAAGCTGAATTGTTAACTCTTCATTTTTTGAAACCAGCAATTCCTGATTCAACAAATCTTTGTAAGCTTGATTTAATTGAACCAATTCTTGTTGCAACTGTTGATTCACTCCGCGAGAACTGGTAGCAGCTTGTTGAATTTGTAATTCTTTCTGTTTGATTTGCTCTAACTTAGCGTTTAAAGTAGGAATTACAAGAATCTCACTTAAAGTGTTTTTTTGATTTGTTTCAGTACTTTGACTGTGAGCTGATAACGTGAAAAACGAAATCATTAGCCCAATTAAAAGGAATCTTTTATTCATTGTGTATAGTAATTATGTTCCGCAAATATAGAACACGATCAACAAATCTCACAATTTTAATGATTCAAATGTAAATTCAAATGAATCTATCGAGTATTTAACGACTACTGTTTTTCAAGCACTCCATACAAATCGTAATGATCAGCTGAAGTAATCGTCACATTCGCAAAATCGCCCAAACGAACAAAGCCTTCTGACTTCTTCACCAAAACCTCATTGTCCACTTCTGGTGAATCAAACTCTGTACGACCAATGAAATAATCCCCCTCTACTCGATCAAACAACACTTTAAATGTTTTACCGATTTTTTCTTGATTCAATTCATAAGAAATACCGGCTTGTAATTCCATGATTTCATCTGCTCGTTGGCGTTTCACTTCTTCTGGAACATCATCTTCCAAGGTGTATGCATGCGTGTTTTCTTCGTGGGAATAGGTGAAAATTCCAAGTCGATCGAAACGCATACGTTCCACAAAGTCTTTCATTTCTTCAAAATCAGCTTCTGTTTCACCTGGATAACCCGCAATTAAGGTCGTACGAATAGCTACTCCCGGAACTTTCTCACGAATGGTATTTACCAAAGCTTCTGTTTTTTCTCTCGTAATTCCTCTTCGCATTGATTGTAAAATCTTCGTAGAACCGTGCTGCAATGGCATATCAAGGTACAAGCACACATTCGGGTGTTTCACCATTGCATCCAAGACATCCATCGGGAAACCTGCCGGGGAAGCATAATGTAAACGGATCCATTCGATGCCTTCTACAGCTGCAAGTTGATCGATTAATTCTGCCAAATTGCGTTTCTTGTAAATATCCAAACCGTAATAGGTCAAATCTTGAGCAATCAATAACAATTCTTTTACGCCTTGAGCTGCTAATTTCTTTGCAGAATCAACTAACTGTTCGATTGGAGTGGAAACATGATTTCCTCGCATCAAAGGAATCGCACAAAAAGAACAGGGTCTGTCACATCCTTCAGCAATTTTGAAATACGCATAATGAGCTGGTGTTGTCAATAAACGTTCTCCCACTAATTCGTGCTTGTAATCTGCTTTCAATGTTTTCAATAAACGCGGCAAATCTCTGGTTCCAAAAAAAGCATCAATTTCAGGAATTTCTTTTTCCAAATCGTCTTTGTAGCGTTCAGATAAACATCCTGTAACATATACTTTTTCTACTAAACCTTCTGATTTAGCTTCTGCATAACGTAAAATCGTGTCAATTGATTCTTGCTTCGCATTGTCAATAAATCCACAGGTATTGATGATTACAATTTCTGCATCATCGTTTGGTGATTCATGTTCCACTTCAAATTTATTCGCTTTCAATTGCGCCATCATTACTTCAGAATCGAAGGTGTTTTTAGCACAACCAAGTGTCACTACATTGACTTTGTTTTTGCGAAGCGTTTTTGTTTTCATCTGAATGCGTTTATTGAAATGGAATTTAACAAGGGTGCAAAATTACGACATTTCAAGGAAAAGAGCAGATTTTAATCGAGGGGAAAAGCATTGGAGTTAAAATGTCAATCATT
>JADLGD010000140.1 GCA_020849495.1 Fluviicola sp. | reverse complement strand
TGTGCAAATCCAATTCCCCATACCATTTTTGAATTACTGACAAACTTGATCTTGTCTATTCCATTTGCAAAAGGATATTTAATTTTCATTGGAGCTGTGCTAAAGCCCACATCTGTGTAAACAATGTAATGTTGATCATAGCGTTCATAGGGCAAACTGTCATTTTGTGCATGCGATACGAACACACACCAAAAAACAAATCCCCAAACGATGAACAATTTATTTCGCATATAACGATAGTAAAAAAGCAAATTCTTTTGCAACTTCCATGCGCTCTGTTGTTCTACCTGAACCTCCACCATGTCCAGCACTCATGGTACAATCGAATAGTATTGGAGCATTTCCTGTATTGTAATCACGTAATTTGGCAACCCATTTCAACGGTTCCCAATACTGAACTTGTGAATCGTGATAACCGGTAGTAATCAACATTGCTGGGTAATCCATCGCTTGCACATTGTCATACGGTGAATAGGATAACATGTACCAATAACTATCATCCTTGTTCGGATTTCCCCATTCTTCATATTCACCAACAGTCAGCGGAATGCTTTCATCCAACATGGTTGTAACCACATCTACAAATGGCACCTGGGCAATGATCCCCTTGAATCGTTGAGGAGCCATGTTTGCAACAGCACCCATCAATAAACCGCCAGCACTTCCTCCTTGAGCAAAAATGTTGTTAGGATCGCAATAGCCTTTCATGCTCAACCATTCAGCACAATTGATGAAATCAGTAAAGGAGTGACGTTTTTTATTCAGTTTTCCACTTTGATACCATTCTTCTCCCATGAATTTTCCGCCGCGAATGTGCGCAATCGCATACACAAATCCACGATCCAATAAACTCAAACGTGTTGCTGAGAAGGAGGCAGGAATGGTTACGCCATAAGAACCATAACCGTACAAAAGCAAAGGTGCTTTCTTCAAATCAATTCCTTTTTTATGAACCAAAGAAATAGGAATTTTTGTGCCATCGTTTGCAACTGCCCAAACACGTTCACTCACATAGTTTTCTGGTTGAAAAAGTGGATCGCGTAATTTCTTTTCAAACAAAAGTTTACTTGTTGAAGAAGGAACATCAAATTCGAAAACAGATGCTGGTCGTGTTAATGAAGAGTAATAGTATTCAAACGATTGCGCTTTGTAATCATCGTTTCCTTTAAAACTAATCTCGTAAACCGATTCTTTAAATGTTACTGACTTTAAGTCCTTCCCATTCAACTGACCGTATAAGAAATTGGTTTGTCCATTGGTGCGCTGTTGAATAACTAGAAAACTTTGATACGCAATGAATGCATCAATATAAGTATTCGATTGATGAGGGATGATGACTTCACAATCAGTAATTGATGAGGGAGTTGTTTTTGTAAATACCAATTGATTGTTAGGACTTTTGTAATTTGAGATTACATAAAAACCGTTTTCATGGTGGTCTATTTGATACAGATGATCTTGTAAACGAGCTAGAAATAATTGCGGTTTGTTTTGTGGTTGATTTGCATCAATGAATAATACTTCTGACGTGGTGGTACTTGTCGTATTAATCAATACATAACGGTCGTCAAAAGATTTGTTGATGTAAACGGCAAAGCGTTCGTCCTTTTCTTCAAAAATCAATTCATCTTCGCTGGCTTTTGTTCCAAGAACATGTCGGTAAACCTGAAATTCGCGCAAGGTTGTTTCGTCTTTCCGAACATAGAAAAATGTTTTGTTGTCACTAGCCCAAACAACAGAACCATCCGTGTTTTTTACTTCATCTTTCAACAGTTTGTTTGAAGCATTGATGCGAATTCGTATGGTGTAATTCCTTCTACCGATGATATCTTCAGAAAAAGCTAATAATTCATTGTTGTTGCTATTCGAAAAATCGCCTAAACTATAGTATTCATGACCTTTTGCACGTTCGTTTTCATCAAAAAACACTGCATTGCCTGTTGGGTTTATTTCAATGATTTCGCGGTAATCTTTTCCTTCAATGTTGCGGTATTGAAAAGTTTTTCCGTTCATTTTGAAAGGAGCACTGATGTCATTTGGATCAATTCGTTGTTCAAATTCATCCAATAATTCATTGGTTAAGCCATCAATCGTTTTAAAATAGGATGCACTGTAGTTGTTTTCTTGTTGAATGTAATCCAAGACTTCTTTTGAATCTCGTTTGTTCATCCAGAAATAATTGTCAATGCGTTTATTTCCATGATTCACCAATTCCACAGGTTGTTTATTTGCTTCAGGTTGTGGGTTTTGTTGGAATTGAGACATAGCAATAGACGAGTTTAGACAACTAATAAGAAATAGGAATAGTATCTGTTTCATAGAACAAAAATAACATAAGATTTTGTTGAAACTTTTATACACTCAAAGAGTTTATTAAATTTGTTAACATGAAAAAACTATACAAGTTTCTACTGAATAAACTTCCAAGACCGCTTTTAATTCGATTGAGTTATATTTTCAGGCTTTTTGCCCCCTTATTGTATCGAGGTAATAAAGTGGAATGTCCTGTTTGTGAACGTCATTTCAGTAAGTTTCTTTCATACGGTTCAGATGTAGCACATCGTGAAAACGTTTTGTGTCCTTATGATTTAACCTTGGAAAGACATCGTTTGATGTGGTTGTACTTGAAAAATGAATCCGATTTTTTTACGGCTGAAAAACTCAACGTCTTGCACATTGCACCTGAACAATGTTTTCATGGTCGTTTCAAAAAACAAGAAAACTTGAATTATTTAACTGGTGATTTAGTTTCACCAATAGCTGACATGCACTTTGATTTACATCAAATTCCTTTAGAAGATAATCGATTCGATGTGGTATTTTGCAATCACGTTTTAGAACATGTTGATGATGCCTTGCAATGTATGAAAGAACTCCATAGAGTATTGAAACCTGGTGGATGGGGTATTATGCAAGTTCCATTAGATACTTCTAGAGATGTAACTTATGAAGACTGGAGTATCACTTCCCCAGAGGAACGTGAAAAGCATTTTTGGCAAAAAGATCATGTGCGCTTGTTTGGAAATGATTATCCCCAATGGTTAGAAAAAGCTGGTTTCAAGGTAGAAGTTGGATTTGTGAATCATCCGATATCTCAAGAATTGGAAGAACGTTATCGTTTGCCTAAAGGAGAAAAACTATTTGTTGTACATAAAAACTAAAGTCATGAAATTTTCATTATTCATTTTGGCAATGACTTCATTTTTGACTTTTCATGCTCAAAAAGATGTTTACGTCTATTTTAGACCACTTTATCAGACAGCTGCTTTTGGATTAGATCAAGAAGTACAATCTGAAAATGGAGATGTATTTAAATTAGAACATTTGAAGTTCTATATGTCTGATATTGAAATCATACATGATGGAGGACAGGTAATCGTTTTTGATTCTAGTAATGTACGATTGGTGGATATTACTTCATCTACTGTTTATCTTGGTCAATTTCCAATTACAAACTTAGAAGGAATTCGTTTTGGTGTTGGAGTAGCGCCTGAAATCAATCATTTAGATATTTCAACTTATCCTGAAACAAGTCCTTTAAGTTTTCAAAGTCCTTCCATGCATTGGGGTTGGGCTGCTGGTTATATGCACATGATTGTAGGTGGACAAGTTGATACCAACAATGATAATATTCCAGATGCTGGATTCGAATTACATAATTTAGGTGATGCAAATTATCATAGTAAAGAATTGATGATGCCCGCAACACAAACTGGAGCGAATGAGATGTTGTTTATTGTGGATTGGAACATCGATGAATGGTTCAATGGTATCGAACCACAGTTTGCTGGTATTTCACATGGTGAATTGGGAATCAATCAAACAATTATGTACAATGTGGTTGATTCACCAGTTTTTGCTGTTCCATTGGCTGCTTCAATAAGTGAAGAGCAAACTTTTCATCTTTCTGTTTACAATGGAGCAGACCAAGTTGTTGTAAAATGGCCCACTTCCTATTTTCCAAAGCATGCCCAGTTGATCAATGCTGATGGACGAATATTGATGGATCAATCAATCAACACTTCTGAAATTGCTATAGACAAAATGAATAAAGGTGTTTTTGTACTTCGATTAGTCGATATTGACGGAGATGTGAAAACACAAACGATTGTTATTGCTGATTAAATGAAATTTAAAAGAAGCGTTTTACTGATTGTTCCGCTTTTATTTTTAGCGGCAACTTGTAAACACACTGCTTCTTCTGAGTTTGTTTTAGGCGCAATCCCTTTTCCAGAAGACAATCCGATGTCATTTGAGAAGATTGAATTGGGGAGGCAATTGTTTTTCGATAAGCGATTATCTTCTGATAATTCCATTTCTTGTGCTAGTTGTCATTTGCCTGAAAAAGCTTTTACAGATGGAAAAGCCTTGTCAATAGGAGTAAACGGTGGAATTACCATGCGCAATGCCCCTTCAATTTTGAATGCAGCCTATTTAAAAACAATCATGTTTGATGGTGAATTGAAAACACTTGAAATGCAAGTCATTGTTCCTATTCAAGAACATGTTGAGATGAATGAAAATATGAAGGAATTAATCAAAGAACTTAGAATGATTCCCGAATACCAACAAGCAGCCAGAACTATTTTTAATCGTGATTTTGATCCTTGGGTATTGACGCGTTCCATTGCTGCTTTTGAACGTTCATTGATTTCACAAAACAGTGCTTTTGATCGTTTTTGGAAAGGAGATCAAAGGGCACTCACAGTTGAACAAAAAAGAGGGTGGAAGATCTTTAGCAAAGAATTGTATTGTACCAAATGTCATCCTGCTCCAGCTTTCACCACGTATGCAGTAGCTAATAATGGGTTGTATTTGGATTACGGGACTGATAATGGCCGTTTTCGTATCACAAATGATGAGAAGGATAAAGGGAAGTTTAAGATTCCAAGTTTGAGGAATATTACGTTAACTGGTCCATATATGCACGATGGTAAAATCTTGACAATAAAGGATGTTATAAAGCACTATCAAATGGGAGGGAAGGGACATGTGAATCAATCTGAATTCATCCATTCATTTCAACTTACCAAAAGAAAGGAAGCTGATTTAGAGGCGTTTTTCACTTCTTTAACTGATACGAGCTATCTAAGCTCATTCCGTTGATTCTACGGTGGTTTTTATTGATTAAAGAGCCCTGATTTGCATTTTATTTGTTAAAATTTAACTATTTTTTGGATAGCAATACAATAATTCAACAATTATTCGTTAAATTAGATATAACAAAACCCAAAAAATGCAAACCCAAAATCCAAATAAACCATGTCAGTTAATCCTTATTTCCATCAAACGCCGGATTTACTCCGGCAGGAGCAGCTGTGGGTGACTCAAGCGCAGTCGGACCCAACAAAGTTTGAACCGTTGTATCGCAAGTACTACTCTCCAATTTTAAGGTATTTGCAACAACGAATCGACGACCCTGAAGCGGCATTAGATATTGCCTCTCAAGTATTTATCAAGGCAATGAAGAACATCAAAAACTATGAATATCGTGGTGTTCCATTTGGCTCTTGGTTGTACAGAATTGCTAAAAGTGAATTATACCAGCAATTTAGAGATCAGCAATCATCCAAAACAGTTCGCTTAGAAAATCAACAATTAGCTTCAGTTGATGAGTTGTTTTTAGATCCTAGTGATACAGAAACAAACCGATTGAAATTGTTGAAAGCACTACAATCATTAAAACCAGATCAATTAAAATTGATTGAAATGCGTTTTTTTGAACAATTAAGTTTCAAAGAAATAGGCGAGAATTTAGGTCTAACTGAAAACAATGCAAAAGTGAAGACCTTTAGAGCTGTAGAGAAATTGAGAATTCATTTTATGAAGACAAAATTGGCAGCTTAATGCGCTCTATTACCCCATTAAGATTCGGCTTTAGATCTAAAGTCGAATCTTTTTTTTTGTAGTTAATTGCAATTGTAAAAATTTTGGTCGAAGACTTATTGATTTTCATCGAGCAATATAAAATATTCATTAACAATGTGCTTTTAAAAAAAAAACGAGTGTTTTTATTGTAAGTTGGCTTTAATCTCGTAAATTTACTCCGTGAATAATACCATACGTGTTACAAGCATGATCACAATGAGATATTTAAGTCTAGCTATTATTACTACAACTGTGCATCTGGCGATTGCTCAGCCAACCAACTTCAACACCCAGCGCAACTGGTCGATGAATAAAAAGGAGTTGACTCTAGGAATCGGAACTACACAGTTTTTGGGTGACCTTGGAGGTGCAAATCAAATAGGAACCGATTACAGTATCAAGGATTGGGATTTTCCTTCCATGAGCTTTGGTGGATCTTTGGGATGGAGATACCGTTGGCATCCATACTATTCGACAACAACTATATTAAATGTAGGGATGTTGAAAGGAGCAGATGCTTTAACTACTGATCCTATTCGTCAAGCACGTAATTTATCATTCCGTTCTGTCTTTATTAATTTAAGTCAGCGTTTTGAATTGATCGTTCTTGCAAATGAGAAAATCGGTCGTCGTTTCAATATTCCAAATTTGAAAGGATTCAAGGATCACAATGAGCAAATTTATTTATTTGCGGGAATTGGTGCTGCTTACTACAATCCGAAAGCAAATTTGAATGGGTCTTGGACAACATTGAAAGATATGCGTACTGAAGGGCAAGGTTTGCCTGGTGGTGCTGAAGAGTACAAACGTATTACAGCAACTATTCCTTTAGGAATTGGTATGCGTATGGGAATTAATCGTTTTTGGCGTGTTGGTTTAGAGTTGTCTTACGTGAAAACGTTCTCTGATTATATCGATGATGTTTCAACTTCTTATTATGATCCTTCAATTTTAATTTCTGAAGTTGGACCTGAAGCAGCTTTCTTATCGAATCCTGCAAGTCCAACTAATCAGTGGTTATTCAATCCTGGAAGTCAAAGAGGTGATAAACAAAAAGACGCTTTGTTCTATATGAACATAACAATCACTCGTAACTTTACTTATTCGAAAATTGGTCCTAAAGGATCTCGAATTAAGTTCGGAAAATATAGATCGAAATTCTAAGCATTTTCAGATAATTTTAAAGAACGAGGTAATCAGTATTGGTTACCTCGTTTTGTGTTTATACCTTTGGTTAAAATTTACATATGTATCCAATCATCAAATGGTTTTTCTTTCGCTTTGATCCTGAGAAAATTCATTATTTCACTTTTTCATTATTGCGCTTCTGGTTGCGTGTTCCTTTTGTAAAACCACTTTGGAAATCAATGTATCAACTCAATGCACCTGAACTGAAAACGACAGTTGCTGGAGTAACCTTTACTAATCCAGTAGGCTTAGCTGCGGGGTTTGATAAAAATGCGTTGATGATCAATCAATTAGCTGCATGTGGGTTTGGTTTTGTTGAAATTGGTACTGTAACTCCTGTTGGTCAAGATGGAAATCCTAAACCACGTTTGTTTCGTTTGATTCAAGATGAAGCAATCATTAATCGAATGGGATTCAATAACGATGGGGCTGAAGTGATTGTTGAACGTTTGAAATCATTGAATCCGGAATGTGTCATCGGAGGTAATATCGGTAAAAACAAAGTGACTCCAAATGAAGAAGCAACAAGTGATTATTTAAAATGTTACAATGCTTTGCTTCCTTATGTTGATTATTTTGTTGTCAATGTATCTTCTCCAAACACGCCCAATTTAAGAGAATTGCAAGATAAAGCGCCGTTAATGGAACTGTTGCAAACATTGATGGATGAAAGAGCGAAACAGCAATCTGATAAACCCATCTTTTTAAAAATTGCTCCAGATTTGACCGATACTCAATTGGATGACATCATTGAAATCGTTAACACCACTAAAATTGCGGGTGTTATAGCTACCAATACAACCATTTCAAGAGAAAAATTAACTACTCCGAAAGATCGAATTGAAGCGATTGGAGCTGGAGGTGTTTCTGGAAAACCATTAACTAGCCGTTCTACTGAAGTGATTCGCTATTTACACCAACAATCAAATGGAAGTTTTCCTATTATTGGAGTAGGCGGTATTCATTCAGAAAAAGATGCATTGGATAAAATAGAAGCTGGTGCTGTTATGATTCAATTATATACTGGATTTATTTATGAAGGTCCAAAATTGGTTAAGCGCATCAATAAAGCTATTTTAGCACAACGAAAACAACAATCAGCATGAGTGTTTCTTCAAAAGTGTATTTAACGGAATGTCCACGCGATGCCATGCAAGGTATTAAAGAATGGATTCCAACTGAATTGAAAATCAATTATTTGAATTCACTTCTTACATGTGGGTTTGACACCTTGGATTTTGGGAGTTTTGTTTCTCCTAAAGCCATTCCTCAAATGCAAGATACTGCCAGTGTCTTGGAAAAACTGGATGAGTCTTCAACAAAATTGTTAGCCATTGTTGCAAATGAAAGAGGTGCTGCAGAAGCTGCAAGTCATGATCGGATTACTTTTTTAGGTTACCCATTTTCCATTTCTGAAACGTTTCAAATGCGAAACACCAATGCAACTATTGAGGAGTCGTTGAAACGTGTTGAACAATTAGATACGATTTGTGCCCAACAAAACAAATCCTTGGTTTTGTATTTATCCATGGGATTCGGAAATCCTTATGGTGATAGTTGGTCACCTGATTTAGTTGCTGAATGGACAGAACGTTTAAGTAAATTGTTTAATATCAGTCGTTTGTCTTTATCAGATACCATTGGCGCTGCTGAGCCTCAGTTGGTGAAAGAGGTGTTTTCAACAGTTGTTTCTTCTTTCCCTAATATGACTGTGAGCGCGCATTTACATACTTTACGTGAAAATGTGCAAGCTTTGACGGCTGCTGCTTATGAAGGTGGAGGGCGTTATTTTGAAGGAGCTTTGAAAGGTTATGGAGGTTGTCCAATGGCAAAAGATGATCTAACTGGTAATATGCCAACCGAATTAATGTTGGATTGGTTTCATGAAAAAGGGATTGAAACAGGTGTCGATAGCGCCGCTTTTTCACAAGCTCTTGTAACGAGTTCAACTGTTTTTCATTAAGTTAAAAATGCTACAAATGATTTGGAAAAAAATTGCTTTGAGTTTACTTGTTTTGAGTATTTTCTCATGTGAAGATGATTCATCAGATATTAAAATAAAACCTCCTAAAACGTCTACGGTTGTTGATCATACAATTAGTACCGATTTCAAGGAGAACGAGTTTTCATCTAAAGTTGAAGAGACCTTGTTAAAAGAGATTCGTATTTGTGATCCTGCTTCACCAACGGAAGATGATCCGAATAGACCAGCTTGTAGTCCAAAGTTTTTTAAATTTTTCCCGTTAACAAAAGCGAGTTCTTTAAAAGATGGATTTATCCTTTTAACCAAAGCCGGAGTAAATGGATTTCCAATTAGACGACTCGTTATTTACCAACGTGAAAAAGGAGAATTGATTAAATTGAATGGTTTTAATGGAAATTTGATTGAACGCAGACCAAGTAAATCAGGGTATGATGATTTAGTAATTCGTTTCCCTGACAACATCGAAAATGATTTGATTTATTACAATTGTTTATTCAAATGGAAAAACGGATTGTATGAATACCAATACTGCGAAGACATTGATGAAGGTATGCCACGAAAAGTGAAAGCAGAATTCAGAGATTCAATGGGAGTAGAGATCAAAAAGATCCTGGATAACAATAAAATGTTCTTTTAATGAAACGACTTTTTTATTTGCCACTCTTACTTTTGATCTTTGCTTGCAATGGTCAAATGAAAAAACTGGATGATTCCATATTCATTCATGATAATTCATCTAAGGTTTGGTTGATTGAAAAGTTGTTGAGCGATGGAAAGGATTATACACCTGTGCCATTTGAATACCATGAAATAATTGTTTTTCATCAAACGAAAAACGCATACATCTATCGCATAAATGAATTAGGCAAAAAGGGAAAGAAGATGACCTTTAATTTAGATCGAGAAAATAATACACTTGTATTTCGTTCTTCAAAAGGAACTTATTTATTCGAAATTATTTTGTTGCAACGCAAAAAGATCATTTTAAAACCAAAATATAAATCGTACCCTTTTACAATGGTTTTGGTTCCTTTTCCAGAATATTAAGGGTTTGATTGAATAAATAGCAGGAGTTAGTTTTCAAATGAATGTAAATTATTGATAAACAATTCTAATTTTGTATAGAATTAAACTGCCATTATGTTAAAACGAATTGTACCGTTAGTAATTTTATTAGTTGCAATCTCATCTTGTGGTTCAGATACCTGTGAGGATTGTCAAGTTGATCCAACAATCAAAAAAGATACTGTTGTTGTAGATGAAATGACGGAAGCAATTAAAAAAGACACTGTCATTGCTCCAACAAAAGAGATCAAAGAAAACCATGCTAAAATTGTAAAGAAATACGGTGAGCAATGGGATTTTTGTACTTGTATCGTAGCGAATGATTCTATTACAGATGCCTTTGAAAAGAAATTAACGCCTGCTCAAGAACAAAAACTAATGGATCGTTGGGATTATGTTGATCGTAAATGTAAAGAGTTGACCACTTTTGATAATACGACCCCAGAAGAAAGAGCAAAACACGAGAAACGTGTTAAAAAGTGTCTCAAGGAAAACGGATTAAAAATGTAATGAATAAACAAAGGAGGATGAAAGTCCTCTTTTTTTTGCACTTTATTTTTCTTATTGCAATTTAATTGCATTTAGCTTATATTTGTTGCATGAAATCAATGTTGAGATCTGTTTTTGGTTTTTTGGTGCTGGCTGCCTTTTTGGTAATGCTGACGCCTAAAAACTGGTTGCATGATTGTCAGTCAGAACATTCAAAAAGTAAAATTGCACACCAAACAAACGGTAAAAGCATTCATCAATCTACCGAACATTGTGCGTTTTGTGATTTGCAAATTCCTGTTTTAGGGATTTCAGTTTTGAAAATTGATTTTGAATTCCTTTCGTTGAAAGAATTAAAACCTTTGGTTGAAAAGGATTACTGCACTTTTCAATACAAAGTAGAACGCCAAGGAAGAGGACCACCTACTGTTTAATGAATCGATCATTTTAATTCATTAAACTCATTTAACATGAAATCTTTATTCGTTGTTGCTACACTTTTGTTGCTTCAACAAGTCAATGCTCAAAACTGTCAGTTATCTATTTACGGTGAGGTTAGAGATATCCATTCTTTGGAATTGATTGCCGGCGCAAAATTGAACTTGACTTCTGATGCAACCATTCTTTATTCGGATTCCTTAGGGCGTTTTCACTTTGCAAATCAATGTGAAGGGAAACATATTATTCAATGCGTTCCTCATTTTGGTTGTGAAACAAGTGAATTAAACGTCGATTTGACAAAGGATACATTGGTGACCATTTATGCGGAAACGCACGATGAAGAAATGGCCGAAATTCTTATTTTGAGGTATCAATTTGATAAAACGCCCAAAACTTCTTACACGATTCATTCGAATGATTTACTGCAGGTGAGAGGTGCAACTTTGGGAGAGCAATTAAAACGTGTTCCAGGAATAACAAGTTTAAATACAGGTGCATCTATCGTAAAGCCCG
>JADLGD010000139.1 GCA_020849495.1 Fluviicola sp. | reverse complement strand
GTTATCCTTTGCAAATGCAACAACGCGACACCAAATGGGCTGTTGTTTTACTTCCACGAAAAATCAAAACCTTCACTTATTCATTTGTTCCAAAAGAACGCGGGAAATACACCTTTACAGATGTGGTTATTTTTGTACGTTCACCTTTGTTTTTAGCACAACGTAGAATACTCATTCCTTTAGAAGAAGTAACAGAAGTGTATCCTTCCGTTTTGCAAATGAAACAATACGAATTGAAGGTTTTCAATCAGCAAACACAATCGCAAGGAATCAAAAAAGTACGTCGTATTGGAAATACGAGTGAGTTTGAGCAAATCCGCAATTACGTTCAAGGAGATGACTTGCGAACCATAAATTGGAAAGCCACTTCGCGCAAAAACGAGTTGATGGTGAACCAATACCAAGAAGAGCGTTCGCAACCTGTTTACTGTGTCATCGACAAAAGTAGACCAATGCAGTTGGCTTTTGATGGCATGAGCATGTTGGATTATGCTATCAATTCCAGTTTGGTATTTTCAAATATTGCATTGCGCAAAGGAGATCGGGCAGGTATGATGACTTTCTCCGATAAGATGGGAACCATTATTCCAGCAGACAAAACCAACGGACAATTGCGCAGAATCATTGAAGGATTGTACAATCAGAAGACACACTTCAAGGAAGCAAATTTTGAATTGTTGTATCAAACCGTTCGCCATCAAATCAAGACACGTTCGTTGTTGATGTTATTCACCAATTTTGAAAGTGAGTTTGCGATGCGCAGAGCTTTGCCAATGTTGCAACGTTTGAATAAACGCCATGTGTTGGTGGTCGTATTCTTCATGAACAATGAATTGGAGGAATTGGCACAACAACCTGTAGGCAGCATGAAAGATTTGGTGCAAGCTGCAGTTGCCGAAAAAATGTCGAGTGTCAAATGGGGAATTGCTCGCGAATTGCGTCAAAATGGTATTCAAACCATCCTTACTCGACCAGAAGATTTGTCCATCAATTCGATTAATAAATACTTGGAATTGAAAGCGAAAGGTGTGATTTAATTCGCACCTGATGGAACAGGAATAGCTGGTTCATTCGAACTTGGTTTTTCATAGCGTCCGAACGAATAAGCGATTTTCAACCAAATGGATTGCGTGTCGTTTTTCGTGTAATTCGAAATCATCATAGGGTTGTAGCTCGTTCTTCCATACGTTTCATTCGTGTTCAACACATCTTGCATCGAAAGGGAAACGCGCCATTTATCATTTAAGAATTCTCTGCTCAAGACCACTTCCAATTCGTGAATCGGTTTGGTGGTTTCACTGATTTGGTAAACACCTTTTGCCGTAAAGTTATATTCGATGTTCAAGCGCAATTTCCAAGGAAGCATTACTTGCGAATAAGCACCAAAGGTCCACCACGATTTATTGCCATTCACATAATTGTAATTGGGTATGATGGTTTTATTGTTGTTCGCATACAAATACACAAAGGAAACTTGATCCACATCCACCGGATGATTGAAAAAATCCAAGCCTTGCGTGAAAATTCCAAAAGGAACTGGAACAGCAAAAAAGTAGGAACGCGACTGAACATTGTTGTAAGTACGAAAAGTCTGAGTCATCGTGTACGAATTACTGTCAGCTGTCACCTCACTGAAATTGATGCTGTTCGACAAATTGTAATCCACACTGATTTGGAAATAATCAAAAATGGTCAGCTTTGCCGTGGCTCTATGACCAAAATTAGGTTTCAGATTGCTGTTTCCTGTATTGGTGGTGTAATTATCAAAATAGCCTGTGACATTTGGATCAAACTGGCTGTAATGGGGCATATTGATTTTTCGCGAATAAGAAGTAGAAAAAAGAATATCAGGAGTGATGCGATACAAGGTGTGAATGGATGGAAAAAGATTTAGGTAATGTTTGGAGACTAATTCCGTTCCTTCCACTTTACCTGTCAAATGAAAATCTTCCACTCGCACACCCGCTGTAAAAGAGAATTTATTTCCTAATCGTTGCTTCCATTCCAAATAACCAGCTAAGTTACTTTCGGTATAATCAAAAGGAAGCGTAGAGGAAAAATTGCTCGAATTATAGCTCAACTCCAAGGAATCATTGAAACGATAAGCACCAGAACTCAATACGTTTTGTCCATTGAATTTTGAACCTAGGTTGAGTTGCGATTTCCATTTTGGAAAAGGAATTTCTGCATCCAGTCGCGCGGTAATACGATCTGATTGATTCGTATTGTTGATGAGCGAATAACGTGTTTCAGTTGTTTGTTGTGAGGTCAATCGCTTATTCAAATAATCGTAATAATTGTAATTGACCGATACTTCCAATTTTCGTTTCAAGGTATCTAAAAACACCCGATAACGCAAACCAGCATCTAGATTGTAGCCATTTCCTTTTCGAGAGTAATCAGACAATAAATCAACGCTGTTTGTATCACTTACTTCTGAAAAAGAACTCCCTTCACCAAGGTTTTTAAACAAACTTGCACCCAAGTTCACTTGCAAAAAACTATTCTTGTTCAAACGATATGTCATCGATGGTCGGAAATAGGTGTAATGATCAGTTGTTGCTTCATTTCTTTTGGAATTCAATTCCGTCAAGGTATCAAAATAGTTATACGTTCTTGTTGAATTCGATTGATTGTCGCGTTCGTAATACGAATAACCTGTTTGCACTTGCCACGTGTATTTTTTCCCTTTTCCACTCAACATCAATGACGGCGAATACTTTTGGTTTTGATTGAATCCTGCATTCAAAGTAATTGTTCCAGAAATCCAATTACTCACTCTTCCCTGACTAATGATATCAATGATTGCTCCGCTAGTTGTAGCATCGTACGAAGCACCAGGATTGGAAATCAATTCGATTTTTTGAACAGAGGTAGCAGGCAAACTTTTCAATAAATTATCCAAATCAGAAGTTGAAAGTGAACTTGGAATTCCTTCAAAATAAATGCTCGCAAATTGTCCACCCATCGCAAAACCACCACCAGGTGAAGGAATGATTCCAGGGATTTTCAGAATAGCATCGTAAATGGAGCTCACTTCTAAAATCGGATTGTTCTCCACCGTTACGGTCGTTTTTTCAGCATCAATCTGTATGAATTTCTTGGGGACACCCGTGATAGTGACTTCTTCAATTTCGCCTTCTTGTTTTTTTAAAACAATGGTTCCAAGTTGCACCAAACCAGAAATGGTATCGTTCAATTCAAACAACACTTCTGCCTTATCGCCGTCTTCATTCGAGATGGTAATTCGAAATTTTCCCATGCTCATTTGCAGCGGAAAAGCAAGCACACAACTTGTATCTTGTTTCGATGCGATTGTTTGTTCTGTTTTTTCATTCAACTGAACCACTTGCATCCATTTCAATTGTGTATCACAAGTCGAAGAAGAGGAACTGATCGATCCTGTAATCGTTCGCATTTGGGCATGAATAGAACAAGTGAAAAGCAAGCATAAACTTGAAAGAAAGAGAGAAATTCGCATAAGTAAAAGTAAACATTGGTCGTAAAATATCCGACCTA
Source organism: Fluviicola sp. (assembly GCA_020849495.1). GTDB lineage: Bacteria > Bacteroidota > Bacteroidia > Flavobacteriales_D > Crocinitomicaceae > Fluviicola. The sequence continues at coordinate 1,734 of JADLGD010000139.1, read as the reverse complement.
TGAATTCTGAAAACACGAAAAGTAACAAATGTTACGCTTAACAACCCTAAAATGAAGCGTTAAATCCTCCTAAAAAAGAACGATTGCTCAAAATTTATGTACTTTTGTGGCATCAATGTCAAGAAAATGTCAGAAATTTTAACAAATACAGCTATCCAAGATGTTTTAACACAACTTGGAATCGAATCAGTAAACCGTGGAGCATCAACAGGTGGTCATTGGTTCAACACACGTGGTCAGAAGATCGACTCTATTTCTCCGGTAGACGGACAAGTAATTGCATCCGTAAATTCGGCTACTGAAGCTGAATACGAAGCAGTAATCATGAAAGCGCAAGAAGCGTTCAAATCTTGGAGAATGGTTCCTGCACCTAAACGTGGTGAAGTGATTCGTCAGTTAGCAGAAAAAATACGTGAATACAAACAACCACTTGGAGAATTGGTTTCTTACGAAATGGGGAAATCATTGCAAGAAGGTTTGGGTGAAGTACAAGAGATGATTGACATTTGTGACTTTGCTGTTGGATTATCACGTCAGTTATACGGTTTAACAATGCATTCAGAGCGTGCTGGCCACCGCATGTATGAGCAATACCATCCACTAGGAATTGTTGGAATCATTTCAGCATTCAACTTCCCAGTTGCAGTTTGGAACTGGAACACAGCATTGGCTTGGGTTTGTGGTGACGTTTGTGTATGGAAACCATCTGAAAAAACACCTTTGACAGCGATTGCTTGTCAAAAATTGACACAAGAAGTATTTGAAGCAAACAATGTACCTGAGGGCGTTTCCAATTTATTGATTGGTGGTGCAGATTTAGGTGTATTGATGTCAAATGATGCACGTGTTCCTTTGGTTTCAGCAACAGGATCTACTCGCATGGGTAAATTGGTTGGAGAAGCAGTAGGAAAACGTTTGGGTCGTCATTTATTGGAATTAGGAGGAAACAATGCCGTAATCATCACAGAAAGTGCTGATTTGAAAATTGTTGTTCCAGGAGCTGTATTTGGTGCAGTTGGAACAGCTGGACAACGTTGTACTTCTACTCGTCGTTTGATCATTCACGATTCTGTTTACGATAAAGTAAGAGATGCATTGGTGAATGCTTACAAACAATTGAAAATTGGAAATCCATTGGATCAAAACAATCACGTTGGTCCATTAATCGATGCAGATGCAGTAGCAGCTTACGAAAACGCATTGAAGCAAGTTGTTGCTGAAGGTGGAAAAGTAATTGTAGAAGGAGGAATTTTAACAGGTGAAGGATACGAATCTGGCTGTTATGTTCGCCCTGCTATCGCTGAAGCAGAAAATCATTTCAAAATTGTACAACACGAGACGTTTGCTCCAGTATTGTATTTGATGAAATATTCTGGAGGAGTTGAAAATGCAATTGCTATCCAAAATGGTGTTCCTCAAGGATTGTCTTCAGCTATCATGACCAACAACTTACGTGAAGCGGAAGCTTTCTTATCACAAGCTGGTTCAGATTGTGGTATTGCGAACGTAAACATTGGTACTTCTGGTGCTGAGATTGGTGGTGCTTTTGGTGGTGAAAAAGAAACTGGTGGTGGACGTGAGTCTGGATCAGATGCATGGAAAGTATACATGCGCCGTCAAACCAACACCATCAACTACACTGATTCGTTGCCTTTGGCTCAAGGAATCAAATTTGATTTGTAAGAATTATATTTATTTTAATTCGAAAGGGACGCGATGCATCGCGTCCCTTTC
>JADLGD010000138.1 GCA_020849495.1 Fluviicola sp. | reverse complement strand
TTCAACATTTCTCCGAGTGTCCACCAAAAATTATTCATAATGCTTTCTTTAGTGTCACAAAGTAAATAAATATTTTGTTGATAACTTCAATTATTTGTAAAAATCTTGCCCTTTTTAAGCTTAAAACCTTAAAGTAGCCTATTTCAATCGTGGATTTAGCCTTTTTTCACATTTTTCTAGCGTTAATACTTGCAGAACTTTAAAAATTACCTATCTTTGCACCACATTTAACGACAACGGTTGTTGAATTTCAAAAGTGAAATAGCAATAAAGATATATTGCGGGGTGGAGTCTCGAAGTTTTCGGGAGTGCTCATCGGGCTCATATCCGTCAACTGACGGACGCAAGTTCGAGATTAGATTTGAAATAGCAATAAAGATATATTGCGGGGTGGAGCAGTTGGTAGCTCGTCGGGCTCATAACCCGAAGGTCGCACGTTCGAGTCGTGTCCCCGCTACTAAGAAAAACGGTAATCAATTTTTGGTTACCGTTTTTTTGTGTTTTAGATTTTGTTGGCCGCACGTTTCCGCCGCGACGGATGTCCCCGATACAAAGAAAAGGTTGTCAGAAATGACAGCCTTTTTTGTTTTTAGAGAATAGCTCCATCTTATAAACTAAAGTGTTAATTAAAATTCACACAAAAATAGTCTTGCCTTGGAAATTAATTTATTTCGCTTGATGTGTTACGGATATATTCGTGATGATTTGTTTGTAGTTAATGCTGTATTAGTAATTTGTGTTGAGATTTAGTTTGATCGGTTAATTGAATAGTAATTGAGTAAAAGCCATTTTTTAAGTTGGAAATGTCCAAAAAAGGATTTTGTCCTGCCAATACTTCAAAAATAAGTCTGCCATTTAGATCAATTAATTGTATGATAGCAGTTTCAGGGATATTTGATATCTGAATAAATGAACTAGCAGGATTAGGATAAATAAGAATCGAATTTTTAACATCCGATTGGGAAATGTTTGCGAAATCAGTCCCTCCATTCAAACGAACAATATGAGGGGCATTTTGTTGATTATAAGTCTGAAATTGCCCTCCGATTAGTACCTTTCCATCATTCTGTAGGTATAAACTATTCGCATAACCATTAAGACCATTTCCAACATTGAATGTCAAATCAATACTTCCATCCGAATTAATACGAGTTATATTGTTTCGCAAGACACCGTTATATGACATGAAATAACCTGATATGATTATTCTTCCATCTTCTTGTAATCCTATCTCATCAACATTTAAATAAGGCAAACTTCCAGCAACAACACCAGGATTACTATCAAATGAATTGTCTAGTGTCCCATCTTGGTTTAAACGCATGATTCCAGCAGCAATTGATGTACCGTAATGATGAAAGGAGCCTCCAATTAAAATTTTACCGTCAGATTGGATAGCACAAGAGTTTACATTTCCACCAATAATGTTAATTCCAGGATTAAATGAGGGGTCAATTGTTCCATCTGCATTTAAACGGGCAATATAGTTTCTGGGATTTAGATTGTAAGAATCAAATAATCCAACAATCAGAATCTTGCCATCATCTTGTATCCTAATCTTATGAACTCCAGTATGTACTCCTGTACCTGTTCCATTTCCTGTATGAAAACTAGTGTCAATTGTTCCATTTGGGTTCAATCTAATAATTCCATTGGATGAAACCCCATCATAAGTGTTGAAATATCCACCAAGGATTATTTTACCGTCTGATTGTAAAGCAATATCAATAACTCTTTCATCTGCACCTATACCTGAATGGAAAGATGTGTCAAGATCTCCATTTGTCTTGAGTCTTGTTATGTTATTGATTGAAATTCCTTGGTAAGAGTTGAATGATCCACCTACTAATATAGAACTATCGTTTTGTAACTTGATTGATAAAACTAATGAATCTTGTCCATCAAAACTGATTCCAGAATTAAATGTAAAATCATTAGATCCATTGGGAAGAATTCGTGTGATTTTTCTTCGTGAAACACCTTTGTAGTCATTGAACCCACCGCCAATTAATATCCGATTGTCCGATTGTATTGTTATTGCAGTCACTAAAGCATTTGTTCCTGTTCCAATTTGGAAAGAGTTATCAAATGAACCTGGTTGTTGTGCAGATGAAGTAATAAATACAAATATAAAATTTAAAAAAATGAGATTTTTCAAGGAAAGCTGATTCATAGGAAGTGTTGTTTTTTGAATTACAATGATATGGTTTCTTTTGATAAAAAGAAATTTTGGCAATGAATAATAGTTCAACAGCTAACATGCTCAATTAATTAAAAGAATACGCAAGTAGAAAGATAAAATTAGAGGTTATCAAAAATTAATAGTTTGAATTTCAAAATAGTTTCATTTTTTCTAACGCTCAGACAACCTTTACAAAAGATTTAGAGTTATTGAATAGAATAACTAAATTTAAAGTATGAAAACAATCTTCCTTTTAGCCTTTTCGCTTTTCTCTGTACTAGCAGTTCATTCCCAAATGGTTGCAACAAATACAACAAGTGACCCCAACACATGTGATGGTAGTGCAGGAATCAATTCAGCAAATTTAGTTTCATGGTATTGGACAGATGGACTTGGAAATCAAATCCAAAATGGTGGTGATTCCTTGAATTATTTGTGTAATGGAAACTATACGCTATTTTATGATGATGGGAGTGGGATGCTTTCAGAAAATTTCACAATCGGAGTAAATCCTTGTTACAGTTTCAGCTTAGCACTTTCAAGTACCAATGATTTTAATGGTACATGTGTAGGTACAGCTTCTGCTAACGTGGTTGGTGGAACAGCTCCTTATACTTATGTTTGGTTTATCAATGGACAAAACGCAAATAATCCTACCACTTCGATTTCAAATCTTTGTCAAGGATACGTCTCTGCCAATGTTACTGATGCGAATGGGTGCTATACAAGTGGTTGGATTCAAATAGTAAATGATCCTTGTACATTCACTGTTACACCTACAATTGTTGGTGTTAGTTCACCGAATGTTTGTGATGCTTCAATCGATTTATCAATAACAAATGGAACTGGCCCATATACCTGTAACTGGCTAAATGGAAATACAACAACAACTATTACTAATTTGTGTCCAGGATTTTATACGGCTCTAATTACAGACGGTTTGGGATGTTCTGATTCTGTTGGTTATTCCATTTCAGATCCATGTAGCGGTTTTTTTGCTTATTTGTCAGGACAAGCTACCTCTTCTCCAGTTGCGTGTGATGGTTTAATAACATCTGCGGTTTATGGAGGAACACAACCCTATACCTATTTATGGTCAAATGGAGAAACTACAGCAAATCCTATGAACTTATGTGTAGGATATTATACTCTGTATGTAACAGATGCAAATGGATGTACATTTCAAACATCAACAACTATAAATGACACATTGAATGGAGGTAATCCATGCGCAAACATTGGTACTACTTATACCATTAATAATGCTAGCGATGCAAACACTTGCGATGGTTTCTTAGCGCTAACAGGAATTGGTAACACTTACTTTGTGGATTATTTATGGAGTAATGGAGCAACAACACCATCTATTGATAATTTATGTCCTGGTTTTTATGCAGTTACAGCATTCGATAGCAATGGCTGTTCAGTGAATACAAGTTTTTATGTATTAGTTGATTCTGTATTGAACACACCTTTGAATGGTTCTGTGTATACAGAAGATGAATCCAGTATTGGAACTTGTGACGGAAATGCACAGGTTGTTGTTTTTGGTGGTTTAGCGCCTTTTCAATACTTCCATAGCTCAGGGGCAACGGGTCAAAATGTTTACAATTTATGCCCAGGACAATACTCTGTTCTTGTTGTAGATGCAAACAACGATTCGATTTCGATTGATTATTTGATTTCCAGTGATACGCTTAATTTGGTTTACAATCCTTATTTGGATTCCATCAATGTCAACACCTTGTATACTGATTTGGTTCAATTGTGTTCAATAGACATTACAACAATTGACACAGCATTTGTCAATTATTTTTATTCGAATCATCCAGATTCTTTGACAATTATTTGGTCAATTCACACTGCTGCTGGATGGCAAGATATGGCTGCAGATTATTACATTGGTAATTCACCAAACGGAGTGTATACAGTTGTTCTTGGGATTTATTGTCCAGTAAAATCAGTTGGTCAGCAAATGAAAATAATTAGTGAAATCTATTTGGACAGAGCCGCACTACAATTGGATCAAAATCAATTAATGATTGCCAATGCTTATCCGAATCCGTTCAATCAATCTGTTACGGTTGAATTACCAGAAAACCAACCATATGATTTGGTATTGTACAATGGTTTGGGTCAAATTGTTAGAACCTTACATGCTTCTGGAGAAACAACAACGGTGACTTTTGACGATTTAAGCGGATTAAATAAAGGAAGTTATGTGTTAATGATTCAAGGAGAAAAAGAGGTACAACCAATTAAATTGATAAAATAATTGCGCTCTTTGTTGATTGATTTCAATAAATGAAATTGAGGCCATCGTTACTTGAATGTATCGATGGCCTTTTTGCTTTTATGAAAATATTGTAGCAAAAGATTTCTGTACGGATTTTCGCAACTTCTACAAAACAAGTACGACTAAATGCATTTACTAAAAATTTAGTAACACCTAAATTTGTTGAAACAATTAAATCTTTTAGTCATGACACAGAGACCTTCATTTGCATTTATCGCCGCTAGCTGGTTGGCGTTTGGAACAGGAATCATCGGATACTTTGCAGGCTTGTTCAGCAGTAAATTGTACCTCAGCGAAAAAGGATACTATTTTACCATCATTATGTTTGGTTTATTTTCTGTGATTTCGGTCCAGAAAAGTGTTCGTGATCGTTTAGAAGGCATTCCCGTAACCGATTTGTATTATGGAATCAGCTGGTTTTGCACAATTCTTTCCATTGCTCTTCTCACTATTGGTTTATGGAACGCTGAAATGTGGGGCAGCGAAAAAGGTTTTTATGCTTTCTCTTACATCTTGTCTTTGTTTGGAGTCATTGCCATTCAAAAAAATACCCGTGATGCAGTAGCGGCAGATCGTTTGGAAAAATAACCACCACTTGATCTAAAAAGAGTGCAGGTAGTTTTTTGCTACCTGCATTTTTATTTGTTTGGAATGGTAAATTTTAAATTTAACGAGTTTGAAATTCGACTGTTTTGAAGTTGATTACTATTGATGTTTTCAATCGTAATTGCATGTCCAACACTAAAATTCTTTGTGAAATTGTAGCCTATTTGTGTGCCAAAACGATTGTTTTCTCGATTGATTCCAAACCAAAATTTATCATAAACGGTAGCTCTAACACCCAAGTTAAATTGATGATTGTACAGATTTTCAATTACAGAAAAATTCAACTTCCAAGCAGAATTGATTTCCCAAGTATAATCTGCATAAGCTAACGTTGATAAATGGATTCTACTAAATCCAGGATCTGTCGTTACTGTATTTGCAATCCCTACTTGAAGATTTTTCCATTTGTAATGTGCTCCAAATGTTCCAGTATAGGCTCTGATTCCATTGGGTTGGTAGGTATCGAATTTGAAATAATTGGTGATTACTCCAATACCAGTTCCAATACCCAAGGTGCTGTTTTCATTGAATCGAAGATGGTAACTGTAATTGAATCGACTTGAATTTGAAGAAAAGTTATTTGGCAGATTAAAGCTGTGATTCGAAATTCCAATTGCTCCATGCAATTTTTTTATCCGAAGATCTGCATTCATCATCGTTCCCCAAGGTGATGGTCCAGTTATAAAACCAGTAGCTGAAACTTCAAATTGATGATTGATACCTGTTGCAGCAGGATTCAATAAACTGTAATGTTGCCACAAGAAATTATTCTGAGACCAAGCCGTTTCACTACTAACTGCTATTAAAAAAATGATGCAACACAAAACCACGCTTTTTTTCATACAATCTATTTAGATAGACCTAAGAGCAAAACGATTGAGTGAATGTTACTGCATTAACATATTTTGTGCAGATTGGTGGTTTTATTCCTGCTTATACTGAGCTTTGAAGTCCTATCTTTGCACCTCTAAACAGTTTTCTGACAATTCTCTAAAATAAGAAGACTATCTTTGCAACAAATTAATTTTGAACATGTCTCACAAATCTGCTTTCGTTAACATCGTTGGAAGTCCAAATGTTGGTAAATCCACACTCATGAATGGTTTGGTAGGAGAGAAGTTGTCTATCGTTACATCGAAAGCACAAACAACTCGTCACCGCATCCATGGATTGGTTAACGGAGAAGATCATCAAATTGTGTTTTCTGATACGCCAGGAGTAGTGAATGCTTCTTATAAGTTACACGAAGCGATGATGAGTTATGTGGAATCTTCGTTTAAAGATGCTGATATCTTGTTGTTTATCACAGATATGCACGAAAACGAGATGAATCACAAAGAAACATTGGAACGCATAATTAAATTGAAAATTCCGGTGTTATTGATCATCAACAAAATTGATTTGGGCGATCAAGAAAAAGTTGTAGCACGAAGAGAGTATTGGCAAGAACGAGTTCCAAATGCTGAAATCATCCCGGTTTCTGCTTTGCATAAATTCAATATCGATCGCATTTGGGAACGCATTTTAGAATTAGCACCTGAAGGACCAGCTTATTTCGATAAGGAAGAATTGTCTGACAGACCGATGCGCTTTTTCGTGGCAGAAATGATCCGTGAGAAAATCTTCTTGCATTGTGACAAAGAAGTGCCTTACGCTTGTCAGGTGGAAATTGAAACCTATCAAGAAGGAGAAAACATTACACACATTCGCGCTTTAATCATTGTTGAAAGAGATTCTCAAAAAGGAATTTTGATCGGTAAAAAAGGGGAGATGTTGAAGAAAATCGGTCGTGAATCACGCCTGGATATGGAAGCATTTATCGGACAAAAAGTGTTCTTAGAAACCTTTGTGAAAGTGGATAAAGATTGGCGCGCAAGCGAACAAAAATTAAAGAAATACGGATATTAAGCGAATTATAAATGGGCTAATTATCAATTATCAAGCAGTTGAATACCCTTGATAATTAATCCATTGATAATTTATAATTAGTAAAGTAGTGCTGTGAAGTACGTCAAATGAAAAACAAATGGGAAATATTATTGCCATCGTAGGCCGACCGAATGTCGGGAAATCAACATTGTTCAATCGATTAACAGAATCGAGTCGTGCAATTGTGAAAGAAATAAGCGGAGTAACACGCGATCGTTTATACGGTAGAGGTGAATGGAACGGAATTCCGTTTTCTGTCATCGATACAGGAGGATATGTTCATGGTTCGGATGATATCTTTGAAGGTGAAATTCGTAAGCAAGTTCAAATCGCTATCGAAGAAGCAAACATCATTTTGTTTGTGGTAGATGCTACAACAGGAATCGTTGATTTGGATGAAACCGTTGCAAAATTGTTGCGCAAAGCCAAGAAAAAAGTAATGGTTATTGCAAACAAAGTAGACAATACTGAGCGTGTAGGGTTATCCTCCGAATTTTGGTCGTTTGGTCTAGGAGAAGTGTTCGATCTTTCTGCTGCAAATGGATCAGGAACAGGAGAGATTCTTGACGAAGCTGTGAAGCATTTTGATAAAGAAGATCCTACCATTGCAGAAGAAGAAGGCTTGCCTCGTATCGCTGTAGTTGGAAAACCAAATGTTGGAAAATCATCTTTCATCAATGCTTTAACCGGGGAAGAACGCAACATTGTGACCAATATTTCTGGGACAACACGTGATTCAATCAACACACGTTTCAAAGCCTTTGGTTTCGACTTTATCATGATTGATACTGCTGGAATACGCAAGAAAGCAAAGGTGACTGAAGACATTGAATATTATTCAGTATTGCGTTCAGTGCGTACAATCGAAAATTCGGATGTGTGTATCTTCATGATGGATGCAACAGAAGGAATTCAAAAACAAGATTTGACGATCTATTACATGATTGAGAAAAATCATAAAGGAGTAGTGGTCTTAGTGAATAAATGGGACTTGGTAGAAAAAGATACCATGACTGCCAACGAATACGAGAAAAATTTGCGTGAACAATTGGCTCCATACAATGATGTTCCCATCATTTTTACTTCAACTATTACCAAACAACGTTTACACAAGGCTTTGGAAAAAGCAATGGAAGTCTATGAACATCGCACGATGAAAATCAGTACTTCTGAATTGAATGATGTCTTGTTGCCAATTGTTGACAGCAATCCACCGCCATCTGTGAAAGGGAAATACGTAAAAATCAAATACATTCAGCAATTGCCAACACATGCGCCAGCTTTTGCCTTTTTCTGTAATTTGCCACAATACATTCCAGATTCTTACAAACGTTTCTTAGAAAACCGTTTAAGACAACTGTATAATTTTGAGGGAGTTCCCGTTCGGATTTACTTTAGAAAAAAATAATTTCAAAGCGCTTTCGGGCGCTTTTTTTATTGCAATAAATTCATCAACTCCCCTTTTGAAAGCTGTTTCAATAATTGGGTGTCAGTGTGAATTAAATCTTGTGCTAGGTCGCGTTTACGAGCTTGTAATTCCAGAATTTTCTCTTCAATGGTATCAGGTGTAATCAAACGAATAGCCACCACTTTTTGCTCTTGTCCAATGCGATAAGCCCTATCAATGGCTTGGTTTTCTACTGCAGGATTCCACCATGGATCTACAATGAACACATAATCTGCTTTGGTCAAATTCAATCCCGTTCCACCTGCTTTTAAACTGATCAAGAATACACGCACGTGGTCTTCTTCTTGAAACAACTCCACTTGCTCCTGGCGGTCTTTTGTTTTTCCAGTCAAATAAGCATAAGCAATGCCTTTTGCCTCCAAACGTTCCTTGATTAATTCCAACATACCTACAAATTGCGAAAAAATCAACAGCTTGTGTTCACCAATTTTTCCATCAATTTGTTCCATTAATTCATCCAGTTTCGCCGATTGATCA
>JADLGD010000137.1 GCA_020849495.1 Fluviicola sp. | reverse complement strand
TTAAGGTAATCGACCGTGATTTCAGTAGGTAGTGGACCAACTTCAGCCACTATTTCAAATACTTTTGCTGCTAGATCGGTACCAGTTGATGAAACATCCATTTGATTGCCTGCAACATTCATGATTTTAATAATTTCTTCTTTGGAATTGCGAACCATTTCCCAAGCTTGAGGAGAAATAAACAATTGCTGTGAAACATTGTGATCATATTCTTCGCGAATGGATTTCAATAATTCCGCTTGCAACATTTTTGCTGGTAAAGCGGGGTTGTGTAAACGCATTACAATGCTACTAGGGTGAATGCGCTCCATCAATAAAACCGCTCGTTGATATGCTTCTACACGCATTGGTAGAAAGTGCTTTTGACGGTCTTTTTTCAATTCAACTTGTAATTGACGAATTTCTTTTTCTCCTGTTTTACGAAGAAAAAAGTAAGCCATTAACAAAACACCTCCTGTAGAAATAATAGCAACGAATAGAATAACGAAATATGGAAACATATTAAATTGTATTTGATTTAATCTTTAAATAGATTTTGTCCTAAAAGTAACAAACCCTTTTAAATAAATCGTTCATCCGCTTGCATGACATGTCCACATTCAGAGCAGGTACGCATTGCTTCTGAAGTATAAAATTCTTTGAAACGAGGTAAAAAATCTTTTTCGATGTTATCTAATTTGAAGCGGTAGTTTTTCAATTCGTGATTGCATTTTTCACAAAACCAGAATAAACCATCTGTCAAATCTGTTCCTTTTCTAACGCGTTCAATAACTAAGCCAACCGTATTGGGTCCTCTCATTGGTGAATGAGGAATGTTTGCTGGTAACAAGTACATTTCCCCTTCTTTGATTTGGATGTCTTTTGCTTTGCCTTCTAATTGAACACGAACGGTAATATCTCCTTCAACTTGGTAAAACCATTCTTCACTTTCATTAAAATGGTAATCTTTTCTTGCATTGGGACCACCTACTATCATGACAATAAAATCTCCTGCTTCTTTGTACAAGTTTTTATTTCCAACTGGTGGTTTCAACAAATCACGATTTTCCTCGATCCATTTGTGAAGATTAAAAGGCATCAACATAGCATCAATTTTTCTCAAATGTACCTAAACAACTTGTTTCTTGCAATCTATTTGTTTGAAAACAAACATATAAGTTATAAATTATTACATAAAAAAATCCCCTCACTTTCGTAAGGGGATTTTCCAAATTATTCTTAATAAGAATTATTGAACCACGATGCGGAACATTTTATCAGAAGATTGATTGCTCAATCGGATAAAGTATACGCCAGTTTCAACACCTCTTAAATCGATTGTAGATGTACTTGCAGCTTTAACACCGTTTGTTGCTTTTGCAATCACGCGGCCATTAGCATCAGTTACAACATAATCAAAGTTTCCAGCAGCTAAATCAGCATCAACATAGATGATTCCAGTTGAAGGGTTCGGGTAAACCGATACACCAGCAAATACAGTCTCATCAATTGAGTTGATATCACAAGATGGAGAAACTACTACAACAACGTTTGCCGTATCGTCAGGACAAACACCGTTTCCAGCAATGTAATCATAGTTAAATGATCCAGGGAATGCAGAAGCAGTAATTTGTGAAGATGGCATAACGTTGTTAGATGGATCATACCAAGTACCACCTGTTTGAACATTTCCTCCTAAACCAGATAATAAATCAACTACTTCGTTTTTACAAACAGTAAGAGATCCATCCGTACCAGCAGAAGAAGGTGCGAATACACTGATTTGAGATGTGATAGAATCATAAGCACAACCATCCGTTACACGGTATTGGAAAGTGAATGTTTGGTAAGCCAAACCAGTAGATGTAAATGTAGAATCTGTAATTGAAGCGTTAACCGCAGCAATTGGAGCAGACCAAGCACCACCCATATCGTATCCGTTGATTGTTGTAAATAAGTTTACATCATCACCTGTACAGATTTGAGTTAATGGATTAGTAGCACCAGCTTCTAACACGATTTCTGTAATTGCAATGGTGTGGTTACCAGTAGTCGCATTGAAACCATCGTGCATGATGTAGTACTCGTTACCTGGAGTCAATCCACACACAGTGAAGTTTGGAGCTAAGCTCGTTCCACCGATTTCATTGTCATTTGCAGCAATTAAATCAAAATTCGTATTGAAGTCAGCACAGTTGTTTACATCATAAACACCGATCTGACCGTTGTATGTGTTAGCCGTAGCATTCACACGAACAGAACCAGAAGCCGGAGCAATGAATTTGTACCATGTTGTGTTGTTCAATGTTGAATTCGCCCAACCATCAGTTGTTTGAGCACCTGTAGCAGGAGGAGCAATGTTTGATTCATCGAAAGAAACTGTTGCACCTGTGTTGTTGAAAGTGTAAACTGTTCCGTCAACTGTCAATAACTCTGCACCACAAACGGTATCAGTTGTCAAAGGCATGATGAACGTGATAGGACCAGAGAAAGCAGAAGTATCTGTTCCACCATTCACTACATCTGTACAAACAGCTTGAACATACACTTGGTAAACACCACCACCCATGAACGATGCATCGAAGATAGTATCCGCTAAATTGGTACCATTCGCAGCAACGATAGTTCCGTCATACAAATTGAATCCAGTAGGACCGTATTGAATGTTGTAAGAAAGAATTGGGTAATCAATAGAAGAAGCAGTCCAGTTCCATGCAGCCTCCAATGAATCTACATCAGTATTTGCAATGATAGAAGCAGGATTAGAACAGTAAGGCAATGTTGTGAAGTTGAAGAAGAAACCTGAAGAAGTCAAGTTATCTGCAGCACACTCTGAATAGATGTAAACATCATACTCCGTTAATTGTGTTAACATACCACCGAAAGAAGCATCAGAAGTAGTTAAATCAAAAGTATCAATAGCTTGCCCAGCAACAGTTGGATCAAAACCAGCAGGACCATAAATCAATGTCCATTGAGTTTCACCATATAAACCTGGGTTCCAATCTAAGATCGCATCGTCTTGGAAAATCAACGAAGTAAAGTTAGTTACGTTCGGACACAATGCATAGTAGAAATGTACACAAGAATTGTTTTGCAAGTAAGTAGGGCTATCATTTGAAACGTTGATATCTGTAGTTGGACCAGACAAACCGATGTCAGCATTATCTGCATAATCATCAGCAGTTTCAGTACCACCAAATACTACATCATTGTAAACATAATAGATTTCACCATTTTCTTGCATTTGGATTTGGAAAGTAACTGAACCAGCACCATTGAAAAAATTATTTAAAGCATTCCATTGGATAATTGCTACTTGGTTCGGAGAAGTACCAACTACTTGGTAGTAAACATTACCTGTTTCATCACCCATGTCATCACCCCAAGCATATAAGAAATCACCAATTTGAGTTGTCATGTTACCACCGTAACCAACGTTTCCTGTCAAAGTACCTAATTGAATCCCACCGTTGTTACCAATAGTAATGTTTGTTAAAGTAGAACCTTGGTAAGGGAAGTTGAAAGGCAATGTAATACCTGCTTCACCATCTTCAGTTAAGTTCAAGTCAGTACCAGTTGTAGAAATATCTACGAAACCGCTAGCAGGACATTCGTTGTCCCAAGCTAAGAAACCTGGATCTGTTGAGAATGCAAATGGACCAGCAACATCAGAACCTGGAGCACAAGCAGCAGCAACATAGAATTCGTAAGCTGTATTTTCTGTTAAACCTGTAATAGGCCAAGGATTTGTAGTTGCCGTTTCAATTGTTCCAGTACCAGGAGTGAATCCAGCAGGACCGTATTCAACTGTCCAAGAAGTTTCAGAACCCATTGCAGTCCAACCTAATGAACCATTGAAATAAGTTACGTTTGTTGCAGTTAACGCTGTTGGCGCACTTGGTTCAGTAATTACAACTAAAATAGGAGCTGAAACAGCTAAACTAACATCTTTAATTGTAATAGAATAAGTTCCAGCAACTAAATTTGTTGGAATTGCAGGGCTGTAAGCACCACCATTCACTGAATATTCAAAAGGTTGAGTACCGCAAGTTACTGCACCTAATGTAAAAGAACCATCGTTCAATCCATTACAAGAAACATGTACTGGATTAAGAACAGCCAAAATTGGAGTAATATTAACTGTTACAGGTAATGTAGCAGAAGTACATCCTCCAACAGTAGCTCCAGCATAGAACATGTAAGAACCACCTGTTGATGTATTTGGTAATACTGTAGTTCCTACAGATTCAAATGGTGAACCTGTACCGATTAAGTTTCCAGAACTTGCAGCATCATACCAATTAATTGTTGGTGTTGGTAAGGAATAGTTAACAGTTAGAGTAATACTTGTAAAGGTTGCATTGCTAAGCCAGTTGTTTGTCAAATTTAAGTTGAATGCACCAGAACCTGAAATTGTAGGAACATGTGTGTATGGACCTGCATTCGTTACAACTGCAAAAGTACTTGATAAAACTGTTGTAGCTAATGTAGCTGAACCAGTCATATTAACATCAATATCACTTGGGAAAGTTGAACCAGTAGTTGTTACACCATTAAATGATAACAATGCAGAAGTTACTGTTGCTCCAGCTGGGATATTCAATGTGCCATTGATTACTTGTGAAGTTGAACCTGCCAATGTAACATTGTTTCCTAAGTTTACAACAACACTTCCTGAACTAGCACCTGGTGCAGCATTTAATAATACTGAAGGTACATTCGCGCAAGCGTTATTAATTGTATCGTTTGTTACTGGTGCAGCAGGTACATATGTACTTACTGTAACTGCTGTACTTACTGTATTAGACCAACATTGTGAAGCTGATTCATAAGCTGCCAGGTAATAAGTTCCACTAGTTGTAACAGGAAGAGGAGTAGCAGCATCATTTGCAGTACTAGATCCATTTGCTACCGTTTGCCAGTAATAAGTTACACCCGCACCAGGTGTTGCAGCTGTTAAAGTAGTACTGTTACAAGCTGGGTTAGCACCTGCAGTAGGAGCAGGAGGCGCTGAAGCTGTTGGGAAGTTACTAACTGTTACAGATGAAGCTGTAGACCAAAGATTGAAAGTTGAATTAAAAGTTCTAACATAGTAAGTACCATTTGCTAACACTGTATAAGGTCCAGCATAAGGAGTTGCAGTACTAGTTCCAGTTGCAGATGTTTGCCAATACCATGTTTCATCTGGTGCCGTTGTACCAGTAATTGAAAGTTGAGTTCCAGCAGTACATGTTGGAATTCCACCAGCTTGTACAGGTGTCGGTGGTGCTGCTGGTGGCATAGACCAAGCATAAGTTGTTCCTGAAGTTGGAAAAACTGTACTAGAGATCGTGTTTGAAGCTGAATTTGTAGCTCCTGCAGTAGATGCAGACC
Organism: Fluviicola sp.; assembly: GCA_020849495.1. Classification (GTDB taxonomy): domain Bacteria; phylum Bacteroidota; class Bacteroidia; order Flavobacteriales_D; family Crocinitomicaceae; genus Fluviicola. The sequence continues at coordinate 845 of JADLGD010000137.1, read as the reverse complement.
AGTTTGTAGTCGTTGTTCTATTGTTAAAATCGGCAGTTGAAGCACCTCTTAAACCAACTTCATAAGTGGATGGTGTTGCATTGTTTACAAAAGATCCATAAACAAAACGAACGATATTAGACGTTTCACTCAAACGAATTTGAAAGTTGAAATCATCTCCTGTAGCTGCGTATTTTCTATAACCTGTCCATTGAACAACAAACTCACGATTGGGAGCTGTACCAACTGTTTCGTATCTTAATTCACCATTTGCTGAATTCCCTTGTAAATCTCTACCCAAAGCAGAAATCAGGTTGTTAGAAGCAAATCCATCACTGATTGGTGTGTAAGAATAGGAAATACTTGTTCCTAATGCTAAATGTCCATTTGCATTGACACTTACGTCTGTGTAAGTCGTTCCATTGTACAAGAAGCTAAACCCAATAGGTAAATTGGGATAACTTGTATCATCGATGGTACCAGTACCAAGGACAGTTCCTCCTGTAATTGGCGTATACGTGCCAGAGGATTGATTAAATCCATAACTCGAAACCTGTGCATTTGAATGAAAGACAAATAGCAACAAGAAAAGCGATAAGTACGAATTTAATTTTAAACCGTATTTTTTTCTCATAAAGCAATTTTTAATAATTGATTAACAAAAATAGAGTATTTGGACTAGAATGAAAAATTTATGTTTGAAAATGAAGGCGGGTTGTTTTTAATTTAACATTTGGACTTTTTTTGGTTGATATCTGATATATCAAAAAAAGCCCCTTCACATAAGTGAAGGGGCTTCCCAAATTATTCTTGATCAGATTTATTGAACCACGATGCGGAACATTTTATCAGAAGATTGATTGCTC